>CAZGUU010000528.1:0-2510 GCA_964529315.1 uncultured Enterobacteriaceae bacterium | reverse complement strand
GCACGGCTTCGGCGCGGCGATCGAGCAGGCGCTGATCGGTGCGGGCGTGCCCGGCGAGCGGGTGGCGAGCCTCGAGGCGAGCACCTCGGACGCTTGCGGGGCTGCCGGGGGCGGGCACCAGGGCTGAGCGATCGCGGCTCGGCGGACGTGCACGGCGCCGCGACGCCACAGCCGAGCGCCACGCGCCGCCCGGTCAGCCGCGCAGCACCCGACCGGCAGCGGCCTTGGCGTCGTAGCGCTCGTCGTCGACCACGTGCACACCGTTCACCAGGACGTGCTCGATCCCGGTGGGCAAGCTCGCCGGCTGCGCGAAGCTCGCCGTATCGCGCAGCGTGGCCGGGTCGAAGACCACCAGATCGGCTGCGCAGCCACTGCGCACGAAGCCGCGGTCGCGCCATCCCAGGCGCTCGGCGGCGGCGCCGGTCATCTTGCGCACCGCCTCCTCGAGCGAGAACAGCCCCTCGCGCACGTAGGTGTGCAGCACGCGCGGGAAGGTCCCGTAGCTGGCCGGGTTCTGGTGGCCGTGCGCGGTGACGAAGGTGTCGGTCTCGATCGTGCAGAGCGGGTGGGCGAGCACGCGACGCAGCGCATCCTCGACGCCGTCGTGGCCGCTGTAGGTGTGGTTCAGGACGCGCGCGTTGCGCCGGCTGTCGACCACCAGCCGGGCGTAGAACTCCCAGATGTCCATGCCCGCGCGGCGCGCGGCCTCGCCGACGAACAGCCCGTCGTAGGCGTCGAAGGCGGGCGCGTTGGCGCGCATGATCTGGATGTCCTCTAGGTAGAAGCCGATCTGCGCGAACGCCGCGTTGCCCAGCTGGCGCATCGCCTCGATCGCCTCGGGGCTCTCCAGGAGTGACTCGAGCTGCGGCAGCATCTCCGGCGGGAACAGCACGCTCGCCGTGGTATTGCCCGCGGTGTAGGGGAAGGCGTCGAAGGCGACGTCCAGGCCCGCCGCGCGAGCCCGCTCGATCACGCCCAGGGCGAGCTCGACGGTCGGCCAGGTGTGACGGCCGACGAAGATCAGGTGGCTGATCTGCAGCCGCACGCGGGCCTCCTCGGCGACGCGCAGGATCTCCTCGATCGCCTGCACGTTGTGCGGCGTGGGCTCGGGGTCGCTCTGGTAGACCGGGCTCACCCGGCTGTAGGCGCGCAGGTGCGAGGTGAAGAGCTTGCCCGCATCGGCTGCCCAGCCGGCGCAGGCGACCAGCTCGTCGTGGCCGGCGAAGATCCCCGGCGGATATCCCAGCCCGGTGCTCACGCCGACGCACCCGGCATCGAGCGCGGCGCGGGTCAGCCGCTCCATCTGCGCGAGCTCGTCCGCATCGGGCGCCGCCGGACGCAGGCTGCCGGTGACCGCGCCGCGCACCGCCCCGTGGCCGACCAGCTCGGCCACGTTGAGCTGCAGCGGCGTGCGCTCGAGCGCGCCCAGGAACTCGTCCATGGTCTCCCAGTCGAGCTCGATCTCCTGGTCGACGATCAGCCGGCTGCTCGAGCGCGCGCCGTAGCGATTGCGCTCGCTGAGCGGCGCGGGGCTGAAGCCGCAGTTGCCGCCGACGATGGTCGTCATGCCCTGGCGCAGGAACGGCTCGACCAGCGCTGCCGCGTCCGCGCCGGGGACCAGCCAATCGGAGTGCGAGTGGATGTCGATGAAGCCCGGGGCGACCACCTTGCCGGCACAGTCGATGGTGCGGCGCGCCTCGAGGCCGGCCAGCTCGCCCGGCGCGGCGAGCACGCTGATGCGGCCAGCGGTGATGGCGACGTCGGCGGGCCGGGCCGGCGCGCCCGTTCCGTCGACGACCAGGGCGGTTTGGAGCTTCGTGTCGCAGGGCATGGCGGCACAGTGGCATCGCGGCGTGGCGCCGGTCAACGCACCCCTCCCCGCCCGCGCCGCGACCTGCGCGACGAGGCCAGCGCTTCGCCCCTCCTTCCCACGCCCCGCGGTGTCCCATGCCCCGCGACCTCGCGCCCCGCGGTTGCCGGTCCGGGCGGCGTACGCTAGCCAAGGGCTTCGCCAGCCACCCTAGCTCAGTCGGTAGAGCAACTGATTCGTAATCAGTAGGTCGCCGGTTCGATTCCGGCGGGTGGCTCTAGGGATTTCGGGGACTTGCGGGCCGCCGCCGGCCGCGCCCCGCCCCGATTGTTTCCAGTTGTTTCCACCGAGGTTGAGCGCCGGGTCGTCGAGCCGGTCCACCGCAGCCACGTTGCCGCCCGGAACCAGGTGCCCGTAGGTGTCGACCGTCACCTGAATCGAGTAGTGCCCGAGTTGGTCGCGCGCATAGGCGAGTGACTCGCCTTGCGCGATTAGTAGGCTGGCATAGGTGTGGCGCAAGGCGTGAATCTTTATCTGGCGCAGCCCCGCCCCCAAGCTGACTCGCGCCATGTGCTTGCGCGCCTTGGCGTCGTCGATCGGGTTTCCCGCCGCGTTCGTGAAGAGGAAGAGCCCGGGCACTAGGTCCGCGTGCGTCCCGGCCCTAAGCGCCGCCGCTTCGATGCGCCGCACTTGATCTCCC
>CAZGUU010000527.1:0-2515 GCA_964529315.1 uncultured Enterobacteriaceae bacterium | reverse complement strand
CGTGCTTGCCGGGCCGCTGCGCTCGGGGCAGACGGCCACGGCCGGAGCGAGGGGATGAGCACGGAGGGGAGCGGGCGGGAGACGGCGCCGAGCGCGACGGGCGAGCCCTCGCGCGCCGGCGGTGCCGACTCCTCGGGCCTCGCCTCGCGGCTGGCCGAGCAGATCGCAGTCCAGGCCGTTGCGTGCGCCCACTTCGGCTCGCCGTTCTACGCGGCGCTGCTCCAGGCGCTGGCCGGGCGGGTCTGCGAGGGCGAGCCGATCGCCGCGATGCTCGCGCCGCACGCGCAGGCGCCATGGCGGGACGCCATTGCGCTGCGCTTGCTCGGCGGGGTCCACCGGCTGGTCCTCGCCGGCCAGGCCCCGGCCCTGGCCGCGCACTACCCCTCGACCGGGGGCGACGGCGACGCGGCGGCGTGCGTCGAGCCGCTGCTCGAGATCGTCGCGGCGCACCGCGATTTCTTAGCGCCACTGGTCGCGCGACCGCCGCAGACCAACGAGGTGGCCCGCTCGGCATCGCTCGCGCCGGGCTTCGCTTGGGTGGCCGCACGCCACGGACCGCGCCTGCGCCTGCTCGAGCTCGGGTCGAGTGCGGGGCTGAACTTGCGCTTCGACGCCTTCCGCTACGAGGCCGGCGCGGTCGCGGCGGGTCCCCGGTCGAGCCCGGTGGTGTTCCGCGATCTGTGGAGCGCGGTGCCGCCGTTGGCGACGCCGATCGAGGTCGTCGAGCGGCGGGGTTGCGATAGCAATCCCATGGATGCCTGCGACCCCGACACGCGCCTGGCTCTGCTCGGCTACGTCTGGCCCGACCAAGCGGAGCGCCTGGCGCTGCTGCGCGCCGCCCTGTCGGTTGCCGCTTCCTTGCCAGTCGCAATCGATCGAGCGGCGATCGCGGACTGGCTGCCGCAGCGGCTGGCCGGCGCAGAAGCAGGTGCGGACGGTGTGACGACGGTCGTCTTCCACTCGATCGTCTGGCCGTACCTGGACGAGACGACGCGTGCGGCGGTGCACGAGGCGCTCGACGCCGCCGGCCGGCGGGTGCCGCTCGCCTGGCTGCGGCTCGAGCCCGACGAGAGCTACCAGGTGGAGCTGCGCGTCACGACCTGGCCCGGCGCGCAAGAGACGCTGCTCGCCCGCACGGTGCCGCACTTGGGCCCCGTCGAGTGGCTGGCCTGACGCGCCTCGCCGACGCCTGGTGCGCAGCGCGCCCGAGGCGCGCTGCGGGATCGGTGTGGCCAGTCCGAGCAGCCTGCGCCGGGTGAGATTCGCGCCGGCCGGGGCCGCTCGGCGACCGGCGCCGTTGGATCAGGGAGGCGGGAGCTCGAGCTCCACGGTGTTGCCGGTGGCCTCGATGCCGCCCAGCGCCGTCTCGACGATCGGGGCGCAGCGCCCGTCGGTGCGCAGGGCCGTTGCGTGGTTGTCCTGCGCGCCGCGGAAGCGGAAGCAGAAGTCGGTCTTGCGGATCTTGTCGCCGTCGCTCTGGTTGTCGTGCGGGAAGGTCCAGCCCCCGGCGTCCTCGTACGCCTCGAAGAGGTAGCCGTCGCCCTTCAGGTAGTTGGCCTCGAACCGATTGCCCGTCGAGTCGCCGCGCACCTGGACCGGGCGGTCGCGTACCTGGTTGCCGGAGAAGCGGTTGTCGCTGCTGTGCTTCACGTAGATCGCGGCCTTGCGGCTGTGGTGCAGGAGGTTGTCCTGGATGGTGCAGCGGTGGGCGCGCAGCAGATAGAGGTTCTCGCGCTTGCTGTAGCGCACCTCGTTGGCGACGATCTCGTTGTCGTCGGAGAAGCTGCCGACGTGGATCCCTTCGTCGCGGTTGTCGCGTACCAGGTTGGCCTCGATGCGGTTGTGCGTCGAGGCTCCCGCGAGCTCGATCCCGTAGCGGTTGCCGAAGACCTCGTTTCCGATCACGGCGTTTCCGCTCCCGCCGCGCACCCGGATGGCGCGGCGGAAGGCCGTCACCCGGCAGCCGCGCACCTCGGCGCCCGTCGCCCGGTCGAGGTGGATGCCGTACCACGCGCCGGGCGCGTCGCTGCCGGTGATCGTGTGGCCCGCGCAGTCGAGCACGACGCCCGAGGCGATCTCGAGCCCGACCCCGGTGCAGACCCCGAGGTCGGAGTCCAGGGTGACCGACTCGGTCACCCGATCGCCGCAGGCGCAGCGGCGCGCTCCGCCGCAATCCGCCGCCCGGGCCGGGTCGGGGAGTGTGGCGAATGCAATGGCAGCGGCCAGGGCGACGGCGAGCGCGACCGGTGCGACGGGCGCGGATCGGTGCGGGTGTCCTGGATTGGCGGGCATGCGGTTCACCTCCGGTCGGGGGGGTCGGCGCGGAGGCGGTGGCGGTCAAGGGGCCGGGTCGAGGGTGCGCCGATGACAGAATAGCCGGGGCGTCGAACGGCGTGCAATGGAGAAAGCTCGCAGTGTAGGAGAAAGCTCGCACGGGGAGGGCTCGCAGGCCCCAATTTTTCTGTTCCCTGGCTCGCGACGGGCGTGCTAGGCAAGCCCAACGCTCGGCGCCCCG
>CAZGUU010000526.1:0-2521 GCA_964529315.1 uncultured Enterobacteriaceae bacterium | reverse complement strand
GAGTCCCCGCTCGTCGCCCGGCGCCCGTCGCCCACCGGGTGGCGACGCAGCCCTGGCGGCGAACCACAGGCACCCCGTGGGATGTCCGGGGATTCGCGTTCAGGCTCCGAGCCGAAGCCCGCGGCGGCGGAGCACTCCGGCGGCGCGCTCCGGGTAGTCGGTCATGAGCCCGTCGATGCGCAGGTCGAGCAGCGCCTCCATCTCCGCGGGGTCGTCGATCGTCCAGACGTGCACCTCGAGGCCGAGGTCGTGCGCCGCCGCCACCGACTGCTCGGTCACCAGAGCGATGCCCTGGAACGACGGCGGGATCTGCAGGGCGATGCCCGGTGGCCGGTAGCCGGCGAGATCGGCCGTCTGCAGGCGAGCCACGAAATCGGCCACGTCGTGGGCCGAGAAGCTGGTTGGTGCCTCGGGCGCCGCCGCTCGGATGCGCGCCATGATGCGTGCGTCCTCGGCCGCGAGCAGCACGCGGTCGCGCGCGGCGAAGCGGTCGAGCAGCGAGAGCACCGCGGGCTCGATGGGCGGCTCGAGCTGCTTGATCTCGATGTTGAGCGGCACGCCGGGCAGCTCCTCGAGCAGCCGGGCCAGGGTCGGCACGCGCACGCCCCGGCCGCGAAACGGGTGTGTGCCGTCGGCCGCGGTGAAACCGTGCCCGGCATCGCAACGCTCGAGCTGCTCGAGCGTGAGGGCGCGCACCTCGCCCGTGCCATCGGTGGTGCGCTCGAGCGTCGCGTCGTGGATCACCACCACCTGGCCGTCCGCGGTCGCGTGCACGTCGAGCTCCAAGCGGTCGGCGCCGGCCGCGAGGCCGGCGCGAAACGCCTCGATCGTGTTCTCGGGCGCGACACCGGCCCCGCCGCGGTGGGCGAAGAGGCGCGGCCGGGGGCCGTCGAGGTAGCGCATCGCCAAGCCTCCACTCTCCCGCCGCTCAGCGGCGGATCTTCCCGCTCGGCGTCGTGGGCAGCCCGTCGACGATGCGGAAGGCCACCGGCACCTTGAAGCGCGCGAGCAGAGCTCGGCAGTGCGCGGCGAGCTCGGATGCGTCGGGCGGCCGGGCCGGATCGGCCGGCACCACCTCCGCCACCGCGACGCTGCCCACCCGCGCGTGCCGGCGCGCCGAGACGCGCGCCGCACGCACGCCGGGATGCTCCTGCAGCACCGACTCGATCTCCTCCGGGAAGCACTTCATGCCGGCGACGTTGATCACCGTGCGGGTCCGGCCTACGATCCGCAGATCGCCCTCCGCGTCCAGCGTGGCGAGGTCGCCGCTGGCAAACCAGCCGTCTTCGAGCGCCTCCGCCCGGGTACGCCAGGGAGAGAGGTAGGCGTCGAGCATGCCCGGCCCGCGCAGGTAGAGCTCCCCGATCTCGCCCACCGGCATCGGCCGCCCGCCCTCGTCGCGCACCTCGATCGCGAAGCCCGGCAGGGCGCTGCCCACCGACTCTGGCTTGTCGGCGGCGGCCGCCAGGTTCACCGCGGGCAGGCCGACCTCGATGATCCCGAGCGCCTGCGAGAGCGGCACGCCGTAGCGGGCGGCGAACGCACGCGCCGCCGCCGGCGGCAGCGCCGCCGTCGTCGACACCGCCAGGCGCAGCGACGGCCAGGGCGCCGCCGAGGGCTCGCCGGCGAGCAGAGCGTGGTGGAAGGGCGCCGCGTAGAGCACCGTGCCCTGGTGTCGCCGCGCCGCGGCGAGCACGTCGGCGGCCAGGTGCGAGCGCACCAGCACGGTGGTCGCCCCGTGGACCAGGTAGAGAAGCACGGAGACCGCGAAGTGGTGCGCCATGGGCAGCATCCACAAGACCCGGTCGTCCGGTCCGATGCGCAGGCCGCGGTTGGCCGCATCGACCCGCTCGAGCAGGGTGCGGTGCGAGAGCACGACGCCCTTGCTCGCCCCGGTGGTCCCCGAGCTGAAGCGGATGAACGCAGGCCCGAGCGCGGAGAGCCGGGTGCCGTCGAAGGCGGGCCGCCTCGGCCCCTGTCCCCACGGCGCAACGAGCGCCGCCGCGGCAATGCCGGGAATCCCCAGCTCGACGGCGCGCCGGGCGGGTGGCGCGCCGGGCAGAGCGGCGCCGTCGGCCACCAGGACGGCGTCGAGGTCGACCGAGCGGATCAGCGCCTCGCACTCGCGCGCCGAGAGCTCGGCGGCGATCGGCACCAGGCAGGCGCCGCCGCGCAGCACGCCCAAGGCCAGCACGACGTGCGCCAGCCCGTTGGGGCAAGCAAGCCCGATGCGCGCCACGCCGTCGCGCCCGCGCAGGGCACCGGATGCGGCCAGGGCGCGGGCCGCGTCGTCGACCAGGTCGGTGAGCCGCCGGTAGGAGACCGGCTCGTCGCCCACCACCAGGGCGGTGCGCCGCGTGTCGAGTGCGTGGTGGGCGAGCCGGTCGACGACGTTTACTTGGTGCGCGTCGCGCAGCGCCATCGCCGCGCTCACCGGCGCGCCTCGCCTGCTGCCGCCTCCGCTCGCGGCCGCATCAGCCGCTCCCGCGCCTCGAGCACCGCGGGCGCAAGCGCGGACGTG
>CAZGUU010000525.1:0-2536 GCA_964529315.1 uncultured Enterobacteriaceae bacterium | reverse complement strand
CTGCCCGTCCACGCCGTCGCCCGTGGCCGCGATCTGCGCGCGCGATGCGCACGTCCGCTCGCTGCGCTCGCGCTTTCGCGCCAGCGTCGAGCTCGACGGCGAGCGGCGCGACGCCGAGGGTGTGCTGCTCGTGCAGCAGCCCGGCGCCGTGCGCGTCAAGCTGTTCGGCTTGGGCGGCCTGACCCTGTACGACGCGCTGTGGAAGGGTGGTGCCGAAGGGCTTGCGGGCCGCGTCGCGCTGGCGTCGCGCGATGCACCCCTGGACGTGCGCCTGGCGCCGGGCGAGGCGCCGGCCGATCCTCGAGCCGGGCTCTCGCTCGCCCTCTGGGCGCTCTGGCAGCCACGTTGCGCGGCACCGCCCGCGCCCGACCCCGATCGGCCCGGCCGCTTCGCGCTCGACCCGTCGTCGGCGCACGCCCTGCGCCGCGAGGTGACGCTGCGCGACGGGGTGCTGCGCGAGGAGGAGCTGACGCGCGTTGCGGGGCCTGGCGGCGCCGAGGACCGCGTCGTCGCCCGCTACGCCGAGGAGGATTGCGCCTCGGCCGGCGCGCTGCCGCGCCGGCTCGAGATCGAGGCTCCAGCGCAGGGGTGGACGGCCACCGTGCGGGTTCTCGAGGCCGAGGAGAACCCGCAGCTCGACCCTCGGCTGTTTGCCCTGCCCGGCGCGCAGGACGCCGGTGGCTCGCACTCCCGTGGCTCGCACTGAGATTCCGCCGCGGCCGCACGCGGCGCCTGCGTCGGCACCATCGCCGAGCGCGCCACCGAGCGCGCCACGTCACGAGTCGCCTGCACCGCCGCCGTGGGCGACGCGTCTGGTCGGATGGATCGCAGCGCACCACTCGGCCGTGCTGCTCTTTGCCCTGCTGCTCGCCGCCGCATCGAGCGTGGCGTTGACCCGCCTGTCGCTCGACGTCGACCTCACCTCCATGCTGCCGCGCGGCCGCGCGCAGTTCGCCGACTACCAGCGCTACCTCGAGCGGTTCGGCGCGCAGGACCAGGCCATCGCCCTGGTGCGCGCGCCCGACGCCGCAAGCGGCGCGCGCTTCGCCGATGCGCTCGAGGAGGCGCTGCGCCGGCGGCCCGAGATCCTCGCGGTGCGCAGCCGGGTCGACCTGGCGGCACTGGGCAGGGCGCTGGGCGACGGTGCCCTGGCGCGCCTGCTGCCGCTCGACGCGTACCCCGAGCTCGAGCGGCGCATGGCTCCGCAGGCCATCGCCGCTGCCGTGCGAGCTCTGCGCCGCATCCTGGCCGCGCCGGGCAGCGTCGGCGCGAGCGAGCTGCTCGCTGCCGATCCGCTCGGCCTGTGGCGCGTCCTGGCCGATGCGCTCGCCGCGCAGCGGCCCGACGGCGCTCTCCTGGCGGGCAGCGAGCGCCTGCTCTCGTCCGACGGGACACGGCATCTCCTGCTGGTCCGCCCGGCGCGATCGGGGGGATTCGACGCGCTCGCCGCGGAGCGCCTCGGCGCCGCGCTGGACGCCGCAGAGCGCGAAGCGCGGGCTGCCGCGGGCGTCCCGCTCGGCTCGGCGGGGATCGAGGTCGCCTGGACGGGCGCCTTCGCCTACGCCCTCGAGGACTCGCGCCTGCTGCGCACCGACATGTCGCTCTACAGCGTGGCGGCCCTGCTCGGCGTGCTCGCGGTGTTCTTCGCCGGCTACCGCGACCTGCGCATCCTGCCGTTCGTGACCGCCGAGCTGCTGCTCTCGAGCCTGGTCGCCTTCGCCCTCGGGCTATTGATCTACGGGCGGCTGAACGCCGTGTCGCTGGGCTTCGCCGCGATCTTCTACGGTCTGAGCATCGATGCGGCGATTCACTTCTACACCCGCGTCCTCGAGGAGCGGGGCGGCTCGCGGGATCTCGCAGCGGCGCTCGCCGCGGCCACCGGGGCGCTCGTTCGGCCGACGGTGATCGCCTCGCTGACCACGGCGGCGATGTTCGTCGTGGTCGGCTTCTCCGCGCTGGCCGGCGTGGCGCAGCTCGGCTTCCTGACGGCGATCGGGATGCTGCTCAATCTGCCCGCCACCTTCGTGCTGCTCCCGGCGTTGCTGCTCTGGCGCGAGCGCGGTGGTGACGGCTCGGGGCACGACCGCCCGCTGCCGCCCACCGCCCGCTTGGCCGCGCTCGCCGGCTTCGCGCAACGCCACCGCGCGCCGGTGCTCGCGGCCGCCGTGGCCGTGATGGTCCTGGCCGGGGTGCTCGCGCTGCGCACGCGGCTCGATGCCGACCTCTTCCACCTGCGGCCGAGCCGCTCCGCGGCGGCAGCCGTGCAGGCCGAGATCGAGCGCTCCTTCGGGGTGAGCGATCCGGCCGGCGCCGTGGTGATCGAGACCGAGCCGCCGGCCGGAGCGACACCACAGGTGCGGGCGCGACTCGAGGAGAGCGCCCTGGTGCTCGACGAGCAGGTCGCCGCGCGGCTGCAGGGCTTCGCCGCGCAGGGCTTGGCGCGCTCGGTGGTCGGCGCGGCGGCGCTCCTACCGTCCCGCGCCAGCCAGGAGGCGCGCTTGCGTGCCTGGGCAGCGCTGCCCCGCGAGGCGGCGGC
>CAZGUU010000524.1:0-2539 GCA_964529315.1 uncultured Enterobacteriaceae bacterium | reverse complement strand
CTCGCGCAGCCCGCGCGAATAGAGCCCGAGCGTCGCGGCGAGGCCGGCCGCAAGCCACGGATCGAGGCTCCAGGAGAGCAGGGCTGCGGCGGCCGTCGGGCTCAAGAGACGGTCCCTGCCTCGGCTGCGCGCTGCGCCGGCCGTTGCGTCAAGTACCGGCCGCGGCGGGCGGTGCCGAGCCGGGGGCTGCGGGCACCGCGGGGTCGCGCGCCGGCGGCTGGCGGGCGGGGCGCAGGGTCTCGAGGAAGGCGACCAGTGCCGCGACCTCCGCGGGACGCAGGTTGCGGCCGTAAGCGGGCATGTTCCCGCCGCCCTGCAGCACTTGACGGACGAGCTGGTCGCGCGTGAGACGCGTCGCCACGTCGTCGAGCGCCGGGCCCCTCTGACCGCCCTCGCCGCCCAGCGCGTGGCAGTTGCGGCATTGCTTGCTCTGCACGATCAGTGCACCGCGCAGCTCGAGCGGGCTGCGCCGGGTGAGGTAGGCGACGGGTGTGGGTGCCCCCGACCAGGCGTCCATCTCCGGCGACCACGGAGAGACGACGCCGAGGTAGGAGAGGACGCCCAGGATGGTGAAGGCGAGGACCACCCCGAGCACGGAGGCCGGGCGTCGCCGCCAGCTCTTCTCGCCGGTGCCGGAGAGGAACGGCAGGGCGAGCGCGAGCGCGATGCCGATCACCGGCGCCGTCAAGATGAGGACGGTCTCGGTGTACGGGGGCAGCAGGGCGAACAGGGCGAACAGCGAGAGGAAGAAGAAGTCGGGCCGCGGATCGGTGTCGATCACCGTCGGGTCCGGGATGCCGCCCGGGCCGATCGGCCCGAGCAACGCGGCGCAGAGCACCAGCGCCAGGACCACCAGGGCGCCGAAGACCAGGTCGCGCTGCGCCGCGACCGGGAAGAAGGGCACGCCGTCGCGCTGCACGAGCTCCTCGTACTCCCGGCGGTAGGTCTCCCGGCGCACCAGGCGCCCCGGCATAGGCCACTCGTTGATCCCCACCTGCAGGACGAGCAGCAGGTGGAGGCCGACCAGGGCCAGCAGGAGCCCGGGCACGACGAAGACGTGCAGGGTGAAGAAGCGCGACAGGGTCTCGGCCCCGATGATCGGCCCGCCGAGCAGCAGGTGCACCACCTGCGAGCCGATCACCGGCGTGCGCGCGGCGATCGAGGCGCCAATGCCCAGCCCCCAGTAGGCGTCCTGGTCGAAGCGCATCACCTGGCCGGTGAAGGCCATTCCGAGCGTGCACAGGAAGAGGAAGACGCCGACGACCCAGGTGAGCTCGCGGGGGTACTTGAAGGCGCCGAAGAGGAAGACCTGCACCAGGTGGACGGTCATCAGCGCGACCATGAAGTTCGATCCCCAGCCGTGCAGGGCGCGCAGAAACCAGCCGAGCGGCTGGCGGTAATCGAGGTATTCGAGGCTCGCCCAGGCGTCGTTCGCCGAGGGCGAGTAGACCAGCGAGAGGCAGATGCCGGTGACGACCTGCAGGGCGAAGACGATCAACGTCGCGCTGCCGAAGACGTACCACCAGCTCGCCGTGTCGCGTGGCACCGCGTGTGTGGCCACGGGCCGGACGAGCTCCGCGAGGTGCAGCCGCTCCTCGAGCCAGTCGCCGATCGCTCCGATGGTCCGCTTCACGCTCATGGTGGTCGGGCCTCGTGCTCGCTCAGACGGGCTCGGAGAGCGTGGGCATCTGGCCGCCACGCACCCACAGCTCGCCGTCGCGGATCGCGACCTGGTACTCGAACAGGCCGCGCGGCGGTGGGCCCGAGGCGCGCGAGCCGTCCGCGTAGTAGGCGCCGCCGTGGCAGGGGCAGAGGAACAGCCCGGACTCGGGGAACCAGCGCACCGGGCAACCCAGGTGCGCGCAGTTGACGGCGAACACCTGGAAGCGCTCGGCGTCGATGCGCCGCACCCAGCAGGCGACCTTCGCCGTGACGCCGTCCCAGGGAAGGGTGAAGGGGTTTACATAGGTGGCCAGGCGCGTCTGCTCGACGGGAAAGCCCTGCACCGGGCCGAGCGATACCCAGGCCTGCTGCGCGCGACGGCGCACCGGTGCGAGCAGGTAGCCCAGCACCGGCACCGCGAACAGCGCCGCGGCCAGCGCGTTGAGCGCGATGCCCGCCCGGAGGAAAAAGGTGCGCCGCGAGACCGGCGGCGCCTGCGGTGGCGCGCTCGTGCCGTGCGGATCGCTCGTGTCCTCGGGAGCCATGGGCGTTCTCCTCATGACGGCGCGTCGGCGGCCGCTTCGGGCGGATCCTGCGCCACCGGCGGTGTCGCGGCGCTGGCTGCCGCGGAAGCGCCCGGAAAGCGTACGCGTCGTGCGACGAGCCAGGCGACGACGTCGGACACTTCCTGCGCCGACATCGGCTTGCCGCCCGGCGCGCCGCGCCAGCCGGGCATGCCGAGGTCGGGCCGGCCGAAGATCACCGTCGTGCGCAGGCCCTGATCGCTCACCAGGGCGAGGTAGGAGCCGTCGATCACCGAGCCGCCGTGCGGTCCGCCGCCGCCCTCCGCCCCGTGGCAGGCGGCGCAGTGCGCGGC
>CAZGUU010000523.1:0-2554 GCA_964529315.1 uncultured Enterobacteriaceae bacterium | reverse complement strand
CGGATCCCGCATTCGCCGCCGCGGCAGCGTCGTCACCCGGTGGTGCCGAGCGACGCGAGGGGATTGCTGCTCACGCTCTCAGCTCTCGGGCGTCTTGCGGCGCGCGGTCGCCGAGCGCGGCCGGGGCGCGCGCGCCGCCGGCTTGGCGACCTTGCTCGTCCGGGAGGGCTTGCTCGCAGATCCCGCCCTCGATCCACGCCGGCGACGCGTGGGTGCCGCGGCGCCCTCGGTCGGCTCGTGCGGCTCGGCCGACACGTCGAGACCTCCCGCCTGCGGCGGGTCGTCCGGGGCCTGACCGGCTCCGGCGTGCCACGGCCCAGGCGTCTCGGCGGCATCGGCCTCGGTACCCTCGCTCGACGGCGCCGGCGTCGCCTCGACATCCTCCGCCCGACGATCGGCGCCGACGGCGTCGGCCTCGTCGGCCTGCAGGGCAGCTCGAGGCTCGACGGCCACATCTTCGCTACCCGCCGGCGCAGCCGCCGCTCCCTCGGTCGCACCCACCGCGGAGATGCGCCAGGCGCCCTGCCGATCTCGCTGCATGCGCAGGATGCCCTCTCGCTGGCCTAGGTGCATGAGCTCGGTCAGCGTGCGGAAGCCGAACGCCTGCTCGTCGAAAGTCGCGTCCGCGGCGCGCAGACCCTGCGCCAGATGCCGGACGTACATCGGCTTGCCGCCACGCGAATCGGCCACCCGGTCGATCACGCCGCGGAGCAGGGCGAGCGCCTCCTCGACCGGCCGGCGACCGGCGGGCACGGGCACCGCCGCAGCTCCGGCCGCCCCCACGGGGGGCGCACTCTCGGGCATCGCCTCCTCGCCCACATCTTCGTCTTCTCGCCGCTCGGCGACCGCGGCCTCGCCGCTCGCCCCATCCTCGGCTGTGCGGGCACCCGTCCCACGCGCCGCCGGCCGTCGCTCAGCGCCTGCCCCGGATCCACCACGCGGCGCGGCCGCCGTGCGCGGCGCCTTCGGAGCCTCGCCCGCCCCGTCGCCGTTGAGCTCGACGAGATAGCCCTGGTCGATGCGGCGCAGGTGGAGATGGCCCTGGTCGTCGAGCCGCTGCACGAACTCGCGGAACGACGACACGCCGTAGTCGCGCTCGCTGAACGTCGAGTCGAGCTGCAGCAGAGTGCTCTTGAGCGGGCCCAGCTGCGGCTCCACGCCACGGTCGGCGAGAATCTTGAGCGCACGCTGCACTTGCGCCGCGCCTTGGTCGAGCGGCAGCCGTCCGCTCACCGGACCGCGCCGCTGGGTCTGGGATCCGCCGCGACCGCTCCGGCTCGCCGAGAGCAGATTCTCGTACGAGATGAACTCGTGGCAGTTGCGCTGCAGGATGCCGCTCGTGAAGGAGCGGCCACCGACCACGAACACCCGCTTGCCGAACTGCTTGAGCTTCTCCACCAGGGCGATGAAGTCCGAATCGCCGCCGACGATCGCAAAGCCGTTGATGTGCGGGCGGGTGAAGGCCATCTCGAGCGCGTCGACCACCAAGTTGATGTCGGCGCCGTTCTTGTCGCCGCGTGGGGTGACGTTGCGCTGCACCATGTGCACGGCGTGATCGGTGAGCGTGCGGCTGTGCATGCCGGCCCTCGCCCAGTCGCCGTAGGCGCTCTTCGAAACCACCTCGCCCCGCTCCTTGAGCGCCTCGAGGACCAGCGAGAGGTCGAGCTCGGTGTTGAGCGTCGTCTTGACGCCGATCTCGATGTTGTCGAAGTCGATGAAGACCGCGAGCTGTAGCCGTTCTTCCAAGCGTTCCCCCAGCTTCCGGGCGATCCGTCCTCTCCCCGCCCCACCGCCGCCACGGCCCTCCCGGAGCCGCCAGGATCCGGTGCGTGCGGCCAGCCCCCGCTGGCGCCCGCCCCTTCAAGTCGATCCCAGTAAAACACGGACCGGGACCTCGCGCATCCCGGGTGGCGGGCCCCGAGGAGCTCTCGCCCAGCGGCCGGGAGCCACCGATCGGCGTCGCCCTGCGCCGGTGCCCGACACGACGGCCGTCGCGGATGCCCGACTAACGGCCCTCGAGCAGCGCCGTCAGGCTCCTCCCTACCGCGGCCCGCCGCCAGGCCTCTTGGATCTCGTCGGCGGTCAGGCTGGTGACGATCCGCTCGGCCGCCTCGAGGCCGGGAAAGCCCGAGAGGGCGGAGTCGGCGTGTGCCAGCGCCCGATCGAGCCGCCGCTCGGCCAGCGAGGCGTAGCGGTAGCGGCTCTTCTTGCGCGCTCGATCGACGTCGGCCGGAGCGAAGCCGTCGCTGGCCCCGCGCACCACCACCTCGTCGATCACCCGCGCCAGGCGCGACGCCTGCCCAGGGTGGGCGCTCGCCGAGAGCACCGCCGTGGCCCATCGAGCCCCCCACTCGAGATCTGCCGCGACCTCGTAGCCCAGGCCGTGCTGCTCGCGAATCGCCTGGAAGAGCATGCTGTCGGGGTCGGCCCCGACGAGGTCGAGGGCCACGCCCAGAGCGAGCAGGTTGCGCGGATCGGGATCCGCCTCGAGGTAGCGGCAGACGTACGCCGCGCCGCGCGGCCCGCCGCGCACCCGCAGCGTGCCGTCCCTCCC
>CAZGUU010000522.1:0-2560 GCA_964529315.1 uncultured Enterobacteriaceae bacterium | reverse complement strand
GTCAATACCAACGGCTGCAGCTTCCCCGCCGCCTACTGACCAGCCGGCCACGCAAGGGTGGGATGGCCACTGCGGGCATGCTCTCCGAGCGTGCCCGCAGTGCCGCCGGTGGCAGCATCGAGATCCGGGCTTGGATGGGCCCCGGGACTGGCCGGCTCGGGAAACGTGGATCCCACGCGAGAGCCGGCAGTGGGTCTGCGGCGCTCTGAGGTGGCGGCGAGCCGGAGCACGCCGGCGAGCCCGACGCGTGGTGCCCAGCCGAGATCGCCGCGGATCCTGCTGCAGTCGAAGACCACGTGCGCCTGGGCAGCACGGAGCCCGCGGCGGGAGAGCGGCGCATCGCGGCCGGCCGCCTTGGCGGCCGCCTCGACGCCCAGCGCGAGCAGCGTGGCGAGCCACCGGGGTACGTAGGCGGGGCGAAGTCCGCGCGCGCCGGCCACGGCCGACACGAGCTGGCGCTGGCTGATGCGTGGGTCGTCGACGACGTGGTAGACGGCGCCCGCAGCGCTCGGGCCGTGGGCCGCGAGGAGCAGAGCATCGACCACGTCGTCGACGTGCACGAGCGGAAGATGGCTCGTGCCGGAGCCCAGGACGACCAGGCGGCTGCGCAGCTGCAGCGCACCGGTCGCCGAGAGCCAGGGGCGGCCTCCGCCGACGATCAAGCCGGGGCGCAGGATCAGCGCGCACAGGCCACGGTCGCGTACGGCACGCGCCACGATTTCCTCGGCGGCGAGCTTCGCTCGAGTGTAGAGGCCACGCTCGCTCGGCCGGCGCTCCAGGGGGCAGTCTTCGGTGAGGACCGCCGTGCCCTCGAGATCGGCGGTGTCGAGCACCGACAGGGAGCTCACGTGGACGAGCCGGGCGACGCCGTGACGCAGGCAGCTCGCGACCACGTTGCTCGTGCCGACCACCGTGCCACGCTGGTGATCGGCCCAAGCGCCACGGGTGGCCGCCCCGACGTGGTACACGAGCGTCGCGCCACGCAGTGCGCCGTCCACGGCCTCGGGGTCGCCGAGATCGCCGAGCACGATCTCGACCTGCGGGTGCGCGAGGAGATCGTCGTGTGGCTCGCGGCGCACGAGCAGCCGAACCCGCTCTCCCTCGGCGAGCAGGCGCCGGACGAGATGGCGTCCGAGGAGGCCGGTTGCGCCGGTGACCACGACGGCCGGCGTGCCGCGCGGGGCAAAGCGCTCGTCGCGGGCGCGCTTGGCCTCGTCCGCGGGGCGCGCGGCCTGCTCCAGCCAGCGCACCACCTCGCGGCCGTCCTCGAGCGATGCGGGCAGCGGGCCCGCGCCGCAGAGGGCCGCGTAGAAGTCGCGCACCAGGTCGCGCAGCCCCTGGTAGGGACGCAATCGCCCGGTGAGCAGGCGCAGGGGCAAGCTGCGGCGGCGGGTGCGCAGCATCAGCGCGAAGTCGACACGCATGCTGCCGCGCGTGCCGTGGACCACGAGATGGTACTGCAGTGGGCGAGCGTTCCACGAGAGCTGAACCTGTCCGGTCCCCTTGTCGCACCAGACCAGGCAGCGCCACTCGTCGAAGTGCAGGTTCGGATCTCCGCCGCGCGAGGCGAACTCGGTGTGCTGCTCGCGGATCTCCCCGAGAAGCTCGCGCAGCACGGAGAACGCGTGCGCGCCGAGATCGCGCATCGGATAGCCGCCGTCGCGGTAGTGTGGCGGGAGCGGCCCGCCGGCGTAAGGGGGGTACGCGGCGCTGCAGAAGAGGTCGGCGGAGACGATCTCGCCGAGCGCCCCGGCGCGGATCTCGATCAGGGCACGGCGCAGCTCGGGGTCGGCGAGCAGCGAGTGATTGACGCCGGCCCTGCGCTCGAGGCGCGCGGCGGCGGCGATCAGCCGGTCGCAGTCCGCGACGCTGGTCGCAAGCGGCTTCTCGATGAGGACGTCGCAGCCCAGCTCCATGGCGGCCAGCGCGATCTCGGCGTGCGAGTCGGGCGGTGTGAGCACGTGGACCACGTCGAGCCCGGCCGACGCCATGTCGGCGAGGCTTCGGAAGGCCGCGGGGATGCGCAGCCGCCGCGCGAGCGTCTCCGCGCGCTCTCCGTCCAGGTCGGTGATGCCGACGAGCCGCACCCCGGGGAGCGAGCGCAGGGCGGCGACGTGGAGCGGGGCGATGAAGCCCGCGCCGACCAGCCCGACGCGCAGCGGCTGGCGGCCAACGGCGGGGCGCTTCACGAGAGCCCCCGAGCACGGACACGCGTGGCCCGGGCCGTGAGCTCGGCGACCGTGGCCCCGATCTCGCGGACCCTGGCCTCCCAGGTTTCGCTGCTCATGGCCCCGCTGCGCCGGGCACGCCGCGCCGCCGAGTCGCGGCGCAGCTCCGCCTCGACGCTGGCGATGAACGATGCGTGGTCGGGGGCGACCGTGCAGAGGTCGCCGTAGCGGGCCACCTCGGGCAGGGCCGTCGAGACGACGGGCAGGCCGGCGCTCAGGTACTCGCGCAGCTTGATCGGATTCACGTGCTGCGTGTAGGGCGTGAGGCGAAACGGGATCAGTCCGGCGGCAAAGCCCTTGCACAGCTCGGGTAGCCGCGCGTCCGGCTGGTG
>CAZGUU010000521.1:0-2579 GCA_964529315.1 uncultured Enterobacteriaceae bacterium | reverse complement strand
GTGCCGCGGCACCCGGCTCCGCCACGACCTGCTCCGGCGCCCCCGCCTGCGCCGCGCCACCCGAGCCGGACGCGGCCCCAGGCGAGGGCCCGCCGCCCGCGTCGGCTGCTGGCTCGGTCTCCTCCGCAACGCGCCCGGCATAGTTCACCCGGGCGCTGATCGTGAACTGCTTGAGCTTGGCCTGGCCCTCCTCGATCTGCTTGGTCTCGACCAGATCGACGCTCTCGAAGTAGGGCGAGCCGGCCAGCTTGCGCATGAACTGCGCGATGGTCTGGTTGTCGAGCCCCTTGCCGATCAGCGTCATGCCCCCGCCCGACTCCTTGATCTCGGTGAGCCAGAGCTTCTCGGGTGTGGCGGAGCTCAGGTCGTCGAGGACGTGCACCGGGCCGCGGCGCTGTCGGTCGAGGACGTCGATCGTCGCGAGCTTGGCCTTGAGCTGGGCGCGCTTCTTATCCAGCAGCAGGGCATCCTGGTGCCTGCGGCTCAGCTCCTTCAGCTCCGCCTCGTGGGTGCGAGCCTCCCCTTCGACGCGGCTCTCCTCGCGCCGCGTCACCAGTTCCGTGGCGATCACGATCGCCGCCAGGACGGCGGCGATCAGGCCGAAGACCTGCTTGTCGCGCTGGAGCGCCGCCTGCCGGCGGGCCTCTGCGCGCGGCATCAGGTTGATGCGGATCACGAGTCCCCCGGACGGCGGGTTCCCAGCCCCACGGCAACCGCCAGGGATGGCGCCATCGCCTCGAGCGCAACCGCGTCCACGCTGCGCCCGAGCTGAACTCGGGCGAACGGGTTGGCGATCTCGACCGGCGCCTCGAGCTTCGCGCCGAGCCGCTCGACCAGCCCCGGGATCCGCGCACCGCCGCCCGCGACGTAGATCGCGCGCAACGGCTCGTCGCTCGCCGTGCGCCACAGGAAGCGCAGCGACTGATTGATCGCGTCGGCCAGATCGTTGGCCCCGCTGGTGATGATCTCGCGGATCTTCTGGTCGGCGTGGCCGGCCACCGGCTCGCCGGACTGCGCGCGCTCGGCGTCCTCGAGGGTCAGACCGGCCGAGCGCATCAGCGCGTCGGTCACCTCGCCACCGCCGGCCTGGACGTCACCCGTGGTGCTCGACACCCCCCCCTTGACGATGTTGATCGACGAGTAGCGGGCACCGATGTTGATCAGCGCGACGACGTCCTCCGGCCCCGCCTCGTAGTTCAGCTCGTACATGTTCTCGAGGGCGAAGTAGTCGACGTCGACGATCGACGGCTCGAGCCCGGCATCGGCCACGGCCGTCGTGAAGCCCGAGAGGATGTCCTTGCGCACGGCGACCAGCAGCACCTCGATCTCGGAGTCCTCGGCGCGCAGCACCTGATAGTCGAGGCTCACGTTGTCGAGATTCTCGGGGATGAAGTTGGCTGCCTCGATCATGAGCAGCGTCTCGAGGTCGTCCTCGGGGCGGACCTGGAGGCGAGCCTTCTTGATGATCACCGCTGGCCCGGGAACCGCAGTGATGGCGTGGCGGGCACGGACGCCGAGGCTCTGAACCAGGCCGCGGATCACCTGGGCGACCGCCGCCGGATCCTGGACGCTGTTGTTCTGCAGCGCACCCTCCGGAACCGGGGCGATGCCGGCACGCAGGATCTCGGGGCCCTCGGCGGGACCGCGCACCTCGAGGAGCTTGATCGCGCTCGATCCGATGTCAAGCGCCACATAGGCCCCGCCGCCGCCCCCCGTCAGGCGCGCCCAAAGCTCTCGCAGACGGCGCAACGCACCGGTTCTCTGCGTCGAAACGCTCCCAGCCAAGCAACCCCACCTCGACCCGCCGCGAAGAGCTTCGAGAACCGGCAGCGACGGACCATCCATCCGGCGGCTCCCCCCGGAGCCGCCCCTCTCGCGCTGCGTGCCCGGTACCATGGACCGCAGCGCTGCTGCAAATGGTCCGTGCAGCTGGGATTTCTCCGATCCACGCGCTCGACGCGGCGGCGCACCGAGCGATATGACTCGGCTGCAGCATGGAGCGAAGCGAAGTCGATCCGCGCCAAGGTACGCCGCATGACGCAGTGCAATGCGTGGCCGTGGCCCTGGCCGAGGCACGGGGCGTGCCCGCGATCCTCACCTACTCGGTCCCCGAAGAGCTGCGCCACGCCCTGCACCGCGGAGCCTGCGTCGCCGTGCCCCTTGGACCACGGCGCGCAACCGGCATCGTCTTGGGGCCAGCGACCGGGACGCAGCCACAGCGGCTGCGCCCCGTCCTGGAGATCCTCTGCGTGGGCGTCGTGCCCGCAGAGCTGCTGGAGCTGGCGCACTGGGCCGCGCGCTACTACCAGGCCCCCGCCACGGAGCTCCTGCGAGCCATCCTCCCGCCGGCGATCCGCGGCGGGCACCGGCGCCGGGTCGTGCCGGCGGCCACGGCTCGCGCGGCTGGCAACGCACCCACTGGCGGCCTTCCGTTGCTGCCGGCCGAGGCGCCAGAGGAGCCAACCCTGGATGCGCGGATCCTGGCGCGCCTCGCGCCGGGTGGCCTCGACCTGGAGCAGCTCCGGGAGGAGCTCGGCGCCGGCGTGACCGCAGCCCTGCGACGCCTCGCCCGGCGCGGC
>CAZGUU010000520.1:0-2594 GCA_964529315.1 uncultured Enterobacteriaceae bacterium | reverse complement strand
AGCGGGCCGCCGGGCGCCGCTTCCTGTTCGGCGAGCGGCTGGGCGCCGCCGACCTCTACTGGGCCACCTTCGCAGCCCTGATCGAGCCGTTGCCCGAGGACCTCTGTCCGATGCCGGCCTACTTGAGGGAGGCCTATCGGGTCAGCGACCCCACGGTGCGGGCCGCCGTCGATCCGGCCCTGCTCGAGCACCGCGACCGCGTGTACCGGGAGTCGCTCGAGCTGCCGCTCGATTTCTGATCGACGGCTCCGGAGCCGGGGGGCCCCGCGGCACGGGGTCGCAGCGCTCAACTTCCCCTCGGGCGGCGCCGATAGCTCAGCTGAGCCCGAGCCGGGCGAGCCGGCTCGGGGGAGGGGGCGTGCGACCGGTGTGGCTGCCGCCCCGAGGGCCGTAGGACGCTTCGGGACGCTCGCCGCATGACCACCGTCAAAGAACGAATCGACGCTTTCCTGCCGGAGTCGCTCCGTGCGCAGGGCGTCGATGCGGTCCGACGCGGCCGCCTGGCGGTGGTCTTCTGCTGGATCCTGGTCGTGGCGAGCCTGGCCGGAGCCTCGGTCACCGTGTTGGTGAGCGGGCTGGCCGGGTGGCCGCGCATCGCGCTCCAGCTGGTGGGTGCCGCGCTCGGCTTCTCCGTCCCCTGGCTGCTGCGCCGAACGGGCTCGCTGGTGGTCGTCGGGAACACGATCTCGTTCTTTCTGTTCGCCGTGTGCTCGCTCTCCGCGGCACTGACCGGGGGGCTGGGCATGCCCATGCTCACCGCGCTCACCGCCGTGCCGCTGGTCGCCGTGGTGCTCGCAGGGGTGCGCTCGGGGGTTCTGTGGGCAAGCCTCGTCGCGACGGAGCCGGTGATCTTCCTCTGGCTGCACCGCGCCGGCGTGTCCTTTCCCGAGACGTTCGACCCCCGTGGGCTGCAGCTGCTGCAGGCGGTGGGCGGGGTGGTTCTGGTCGCGCTGATCTTCGCCCTGGGCCTGGGCTACGAGATGCTCAAGAACGGCGCCCTGGAGGAGCTCGACGCGGCCAATCGGGAGCTGGCCGCGACCCGCGACGTGGCGCTCGAGGCGCTGCGCCTGAAGTCGGAGTTCCTGGCCACCATGAGCCACGAGATCCGCACGCCGATGAACGGCGTGATCGGCATGACCGGCTTGCTGCTCGACACCCAGCTGTCCCGCGAGCAGCGTGAGTACGTCGAGACGATCCGCACCAGCGGCGACACCCTGCTCACGATCATCAACGACATCCTGGACTTCTCGAAGATCGAGGCCGGGCGCCTCGAGCTCGAGTGCCAGCCGCTCGATCCCCGCCTCCTGGTCGAGGAGTCGCTCGACCTGCTCGCCCAGCGCGCCGCCGAGAAGCGCCTCGAGCTCGCTTACCTGTGCGCGAACGACGTGCCCCAGGCGATCCTCGGCGACGCCACCCGGCTGCGGCAGGTCCTGGTCAACCTGATCGGCAACGCCGTCAAGTTCACCGAGCGTGGCGAGGTCGTGGTGAGCGTGCGCGCGACCCACGTCGCGGACGACCGCGCCGAGATCGAGGTCGCAGTGCGCGACTCGGGCATCGGCATCCCCGCCGAGCGCATGCATCGGCTGTTCCGCTCGTTCTCTCAAGTCGATGCCTCGACGACGCGCCGCTACGGTGGCACGGGCCTGGGCCTGGCGATCTCCAGGCGCCTCGTCGAGTGCATGGGCGGACGCATGTGGGCCGAGAGCGAGGTCGGCGTGGGCTCGGTCTTCCACTTCGCCCTCCCGGTCACGCTGGTCGCCATGGTGGGCGAGTCCGCGTCGATGCTGTGCGTCGGGGCGGTCTGCGACAAGCGCGTGCTGGTGGTCGACGACAATGCGACCAACCGATTGATCCTCGAGGCGCAGCTGCGGACCTGGTCGATGCGGCCCGCGACGGCCTCCTCGGCGTCGGTGGCCCTGGAGATGGTTCGCGCCGGCGAGCCTTTCGACGTTGCGCTGATCGACATGCTGATGCCCGACGTCGACGGGCTCGAGCTGGCGCATCGGCTGCGTGGCACGGCTGCGAGCAGTCGAATGCCGCTGGTCATGCTCACCTCGTTGAGCCGCAGCGAGCTCGCCTCCCTGGCGGTCGAGCGCGGTATCGACCTGGACGCGCTGCTCGACGCGATCCTGATGAAGCCGGCGCGGCCGAGCCGCCTGCTCGAGGCGCTCGGGCGAACGCTGGGCGAGCCGGGCCCTCTGGCCGAGCGAACGCCGGAGGTTCGTCCCCTCGACGGCACGCTCGCCACGCGCATGCCGCTGCGCATCCTGCTCGCCGAGGACAACCAGGTGAACCAGAAGGTCGCCCTGCGCATGCTCGAGCGGATGGGCTATCGGGCGGAGGTCGCGGCCAACGGCCACGAGGCGCTGCACGCGATCGACCGCCAGCCCTTCGACGTCGTCCTGATGGACGTGCAGATGCCCGAGATGGACGGCATCGAGGCGACGCAGCACATCCGCCGGCGGCCGGGCCCGCGGTCGATGGTTCGCATCGTCGCGATGACCGCCAACGCGATGCAGGGCGATCGTGCGGCGTGCCTTGCCGCGGGGATGGACGACTACCTCGCCAAGCCGGTCCAGGTGCACGAGCTCGCC
>CAZGUU010000519.1:0-2596 GCA_964529315.1 uncultured Enterobacteriaceae bacterium | reverse complement strand
GCCGAGCGCCTGCGCGGCCGTGCGCTGCGCGCCGCGGCTCCGGGAGAGATCGCGGCCGCCCTCGAGCGCGCCGGCATACGCGGGCCGCTCGTGCCGGCCGAGGACGCCACGCTCGCCTTCGCCGTCGAGCACCGCGCAACCGGCGACGCCGACCTCCTGCTGGTCTTCAACGCACAGGACACGCCGCGCACGCAGGCGCTGCGCTTGACGATCCCCGCGGGGGAGGTCTCGCGCCTCGACCCCGAGTCGGGCGCCGTCCTGCCGCTCGCCGCGGCGAGCGGTGGCGAGCGGTTCGAGCTCTCGCTCCCGGCGCGCCGCGCCGTCGTGCTGCTGGTGCGCCGCGGCGCCGGCTGAGCGCGAGCTCGCGCTACACCTCGACGCCGGCCAGAAAGTCCAGAACCGTGCGGTTGAACAGCGCGGGCGTCTCGAAGTTGAAGCCGTGGCTGCCGCCGGGGATCTTGACCAGCTGGGCCCCGGGGATCTCGCGCGCCAGCAGGTCGGAGTTGGCGGGCGGCACGAGGCGGTCGGCGTCACCGGTGATCACCAGCGTCGGGGTCTTGATCTGGTGCAGGCGGTCGGTCGCGTTATGCCCCATCACGGCCTCCACCTGGCCGAGGATCGCCTCCATGCTGAAGCCGTACTGCAAGGCGCCACCGAAGACCTGGAGCAGCTTGGGCAGCTCGCGGTCGATGAACTCCTGGTTGAAGACGCTGGGCAGCAGGTGCTGCATGAACTTCATCGGGTCGAGCGCCTGGAGGTCGATTCGCACCTCGCCCGCGGCGGTCACCGTCCCGCCGAACTGGCCGACGGCGAAGTTGCGCTGCGCCTCGACCGTCGAGTCCGGCTCGGGGTAGGTGCAGGCGAGGATCAGGCCGCGCACCCGCTCCGGGTTCCGCAGCGCGATCTCCTGGGCGATCATCCCGCCCATCGACACGCCCAGGACGTGCGTGCGCTCGATGCCCAGCGCGTCGAGCAGGCCGACGGCGTCGTCGGCCATCTGGTGCACGCTGTACGGGCCGCTCGGCTTCGAGGTGCGACCCACGCCGCGGTTGTCGAAGGCCACGGTGCGGTAGCGCTCGGCGAAATCCGGCGTCTGGAACATCCACGCCGTCGAGTCGGCGGCCAGGCCCATCACCAGGAGCAATGGATCCCCGCTGCCGTGCTCCTCGTAGTAGATCTCGATGTCCTTGACCTTGGTCGTCGGCATTTCCGTCGCTCCTCGTCGTGCGCTCGACGCGCCCCGCCGCCGGCCGTGCCCCGTGCACCTCGCGCCCCGACTGGGCTTCCTCACGCGGCCGGCGCACCACTCGAAACACGCCGGCCGGCGCTGCCCGCGATACGCGGCACCGCCCACGGGCTCTCCTAGCTTACCGGAGAGCCTCGCGCTCGCGCAGCCGCCGGATCTCGCGCGAGCCGACCACGGCGACCCGCTCCTGCGCGAAGCGCTGGGCGAGCGTCGCCTGGACGATCGCGACGAACGGCTGGTCGGTGGTCGGCTCGGCGACCAGATAGACCGGGCGGCCCTCGGCCAGCAGCTGCTCGACGGCCGCGATCACCGCAGCGGTCCGGGCCGGCGGCAGGATCGGCTCGCGCAGCCAGGCATCGCTTCCACCACGCACGGGACCGAGCGGGGTGCGCCCCAAGCGCCGGATCACGGCGCGATGCTCGTCCAGGCCGATCGGCACCCAGATGCGATCCCCGCCGCGACGGGCCAAGCGCGCGAAGAAGAGTGGGTTCGTCCGTGCCACGACCGCCGCATTCGCCTCGGCGAGGCGGTCGATCTCCTGCAGCGAGCGCGCATCGTCGATCGCCTGGTCGGGCGGTGCGAAGGGCTCGCTCGCGCGCGGGATGAGCGCACCGCCGCCGATCGCCAGGGCGAGCGCCAAGAGGCGCGCGGCACGCCGGCGCTCGACCGCGAACGGCGCGGCGCCGAGCGCGCAGAGCAGCGGCACGGCGGGGAGCAGGTAGCGATCGCCCTGCCAGAAGAAGGGCATCTGCACGGCGAGCACCGCCGCCGTGGTGCCGAGCGCGAGCAGCGCCATGGTGCGGCGCGGGCCGCCGTCGCGCCAGAGCAGCACCGCACCCCAGCCGACCAGCAGGGCGACCGGCCAGGGATAGAGCCGCCCGGCGCCGGCGAGCATGCCGAGGTAGAACGGCGCGTTGCCCACTTGGCCGCCGAACACCGGCCCGAAGAGGAAGCTCCAGCCGAAGTACGACCCCGGCGCCCAGTAGCCGTAGCCACCGCCGAGCGGCGACCCGTAGAGCAGCGCGTTCGACCAGAGCAGCGGCAGCCCACCCAGGCCGACGCCCAGCAGCAGCGCGGCGCACGGCAGCGTGCGGCACCTGGCCAAGAGCAGGCCGAGCGCCGGCGGCACGAGGAGCAGGCTTGCGCCGCGCAGGCTCGCGGCGAGCCCGGATGCGACGCCGAGCGCGAGCCACTCGCGCGGCCGGGCGCCGCGGCCCAGCGCCCCGAGCGTCCATACGGCGAGCCCGGCCACGGCGGCCGAGCACGGCACGTCGCGCATCACGGCGCGCGACCAGCGAACGTGCAGGGGAGAGATCGCGATGAGCAGCCCCGCGACGACCGCGCCGGGCA
>CAZGUU010000518.1:0-2604 GCA_964529315.1 uncultured Enterobacteriaceae bacterium | reverse complement strand
GCTCGCGCGGCGGCCGTGCTCGTCGCGCGAGCCGGGGCGCCGCCGCTCGCACCCGGCAGCCGGGGAGAGGGCCTGCGCATCGCCGTCAATCGCGGCGGCCACCTGGAGCGCCTGACCCGCGAGCGCCTCGCCGGGGCGGACATCGTACCCGTCGAAGGCAACCGCCTACCCTTCGACGGCCTGGCCTCGGGCGAGGTCGACGCCGTGGTGACCGACACGCTCGAGCTCGCGTCCTGGCGAGGGAATCGCGATCCGGGCAACGGGGCTGGCGAGCCCTCGCTGGCGGCGGTGCTCGCCTGCGATCGCAAGGCCTACTGGGTGCGGCCCGATGGCGGTGATCTGGCGGCGGACCTGGACGCCTGGCTTGCGGCGCGCGAGGCCGACGGCACCCTGGCGGGGCTGCGCGAGCGCTTCGCGATCGAGGCAGATCCCGCGGTGCGCGAGAGCGGCGCCAGGCCCGCGCCAGCCGGGCACCCGCCGACGCTGCCCGGTCGGGCGGCGCCCTGCCCGGATGGCGGGCCGGCCGATCGGCTGGTCGACCTGATCGCACGCCGCTTGACGCTCATGCCGCTGGTCGCCACGGCCAAGCGAGCCGCTGGCCTTCCCATAGACGCGCCGGCGCGCGAGGCTGCCGTCGAGGGAGCGGCGCTCGCCGCGGCACGAGACGAGGGTCTCGAGCCCCAGGCCTACCTCGAGCTGGTGCGCGCCCAGATCGCCGCAGCCAAGGACGTCCAGCGGGCCGTGCTGGCAGAGCCCGGGCCCCCGACGCCCCCCGCGGCCAGCTCCGGCGCAGCGGTTGCGCCCGGCGCGCAGCGGGCCTCCTCGCCGGCCCGCAAGCCCGTGGAGCTGGATCGCGACCTGCGGCCTGCCATCGACCGGATCGACGCGGCGACCCGCCGCGAGCTCGTCCGCGTGGCACCGCTGCAGGTCCCGACGACCCGAATCGTGGCGGCGCTCGGCGCCTCCACCGGCGTACCCGGCATCGAGCGCCGCGCGCTCGAGCGGATCGCCACAGCGCTCGTCCGCTGCCGGGCCGGGCGCTAGCGCCCTCGCGGCCCCGGGCCCCCTGGCCCCGCGCCCGGTGCGAGGGCCTCGCGAGGAGCACCTCGCGAGTGCGCCGTTGACCGGGGCCGGCCCGCGTGCGACCCTCGATGCTTGGCTGGCCAGCCCGACGAGCAACCCGGGAAGCGCGAGTGCAGCGCTTCCCTGCGCGAGGACGAGCAAGACCTGCGCTACCAGCGTGCTCGAGAAGCGTACGTCCGCCTCCTCCAGGAGGGACGTCTGCGCTGCACTGAGAACTGTCCCCTCTGGGCGATCGGCCGTTGCACGAGCCGCTGCTGGTAGCACGGGGCGCGCCCGCACCGGCGCCTCAGCCCGCCGCGTGCGGCGCGAGGAGCACGCCTGGGTTGAGCAAGTCCCGTGGGTCGAATGCGTGCTTGATGGCACGCATCGTCTCGATCTCCGCCGGGCTGCGCACCAGGCCCAAGTCGCGTGCCTTGGCCACGCCGATGCCGTGCTCGGCCGCGATGCTGCCGCCCAGCTCGACCGCCAGCCGGAGCACGGCGCGGTCGACCGTCTCGTCGTCGGGCGGCAGGCCGAGCACGTTGACGTGCAGGTTGCCGTCGCCGGCGTGGCCGAAGAGGATGGTCTCGGCGGTCGGTGCCAGCCGGGCCACCCGGTGGCGCACGGCGGCGACGAACTCCGCCAGGCGCGACAGCGGTAGAGAGACGTCCATCTTGTGCGGCACGCCCGCGGCACGGATCGCCTCGGGAACGCCCTCGCGCAGGCGCCACAGGCGGCGCACGGCGGCCTCGTCGGTGGCCAGGGCGCTGTCGAGCACCAGCGGGCCGAGCGCGGCCAAGCCCGCCGCCAGCTCGTCGAGTGGGCTTGCGCTCGAGGCGCACTCGACGAGCAAGGCTGCGCCGAAGGGGCCGCGCAGCGGGGCCTCGCCCCCCCCGTGTCGCGACCACAGGGCGATGCCCTCGGCGAGCACCAGCTCGAGCGCGACCAGCGAGGGCAGGCGCACGCGCAGCGCGCCGACCGCGCGCATCGCCGCGTCCGCGTCCTCCAGTGCGAGCAGGGCCGCGGCGCGAGCGGCGAGTGCCGGAATCAGGCGCAGGTGCGCGCGCGTCAGCACGGCGAGCGTGCCCTCGCTGCCCGCGAGCAGCGCACCCAGATGGTAGCCGGCATTGTCCTTGCGCAGGTCCGGGACGCGGCCCAGCACCTCGCCGTCGGCACGCACCGCCTCGACGCCGATCAGCTGCTCGGCCATCATCCCCCAGCGCAGCACGTGCACTCCACCGGCATTGGTCGCGATCATCCCGCCGATCGTGCAGCTGTCGCGCGGGCCGATGTCGACCGCGAAGTCGAAGCCCGCGGCGTGGGCTGCGTCCTGAACCGCGGCCAGCGTCGTGCCCGCACCGACGACCACCTCCCCCGCCGCCACGTCGACCGGCCCCAGCGCATCGAGCCGTCGCGTGCTGAGAACCACCTCGCCGCCGCGCGGCACGCTCCCGCCGACCAGGCCGGTGTTGCCGCCCTGCGCGACCACCGCCGCCCCCGCCGCGCAGCAGGCGCGCAGCACCGCCGCCACCTGCGCGGTGT
>CAZGUU010000517.1:0-2604 GCA_964529315.1 uncultured Enterobacteriaceae bacterium | reverse complement strand
AGGCGATGGCGCGCGCGGGCCCGTGCCGCGCGGTGGCTCGCTCGCCGCGGGGCCGTCCCAGTCGATCCCAGCGCGCAGCGTGGGGTTGTACTCGCAGTAGGACCGGGCGATCCGTCCGCCCCAGCCGAAGCCGACGATGCCGACCCGCGAGGTGTCGCCGGACTCGCGCCGCGACCAGGCCAGCGCGGCGTCGAGGGTGGAGCGCGCCGCTTCGGCCTCACCTGCGGCCAGGGCGCGGCCCGGCGAGCGCGCGGCCGGCACAGTCGCCTCTGCGGGCGGGCCGGTCTCCTCCGAGGGCGAGGCCTGCACCAGGCCCTGCACCAGAGTCGGTACCACGGCGAGGTATCCGAGCTTCGCCAGACGCCGGGCGGCCTCCCGCTCGGGCTCGCGCACGCCCGAGACATCGTGCACCACCAGCACCACCGAGAACGGCCCCGCACCCCGCGGGCGAGCCCAGTCCACGGCGATCTCCCGGCCCTTGACCGGAAGCACGGCTCGACCCGTGACCGGCTCCTCCTCGGGTGCGGCGCGTGCCGGAAGCGCGCAAGCGGCCAGCGCCAGGCCCACCGCGAGCATGCCGGCCCCGCCGCGCGCCAGGAAGTGCCGCCGTGTGCAGTGGCAGCTCGACATCGCCATCGCTCGTTCGCCCACCCGAATCCGGCGCGCTGGTGGCATCGCCTCGCCAGCGCTGCTCGCGCTCTCCAGCCCTCGACCTTGCCGCCGCGGCACACACGGCGACGCCGGGCTGGCTCGGTCATACGGCGCGGGCTCGAGCTGTCAAGCTCCCCGCCGCGGCTCCCGCGTCCCCGTGGGATGAAACCCGGCTGTCGCGTCGCCCTGCGGCCTGGCGGGTGTCCGCATCGCAGAGGTTTCTTCGCAGCGTCCGCGGCGCCGATGGCCGAGCGCTCACCCGCCGCGGCGCTGCCGGTAGAGCTGCCCGTCGACCGCTTGCGCCATCGCCGCGCAATCGAGCGGACGGCGCAGGAACTCGGCCAGGCGCCGGGCACAGTGCGCCGGCTCGGCGATCGCCTCGCGGTGTGCGACCTCGAGCAAACGCAAGTCCGGGCACGCCGCCGCCCACCTTCGAGTCTCGTCGATCTCGCGAGCGAACGCCGCCTGCAGCACGGGATCGTCGGCCGGATCGACGCTCCGGCCGTGCAGCGCGAGCAGGGCCCGCTGCGAGGCCAGAACCTCGCTCAGCTCGCGCCGCACCAGGATCAGGTCGCAGGCGATTGCCTCGGGCAGGTAGCGCACCAGGGGTACGACGATCTTGAGCGCCTGCCCGCCGAGGCCAGCCAGCCAGGCCACATCGTGCGCCAGGCGCATCGTGCGCCGGTCCTCGAAGTAGCCGTGCGGGTTGCCGGCGTCGGCCGTCCGCGCGCCGTCGGTGACCAGCGCCACGCCCCCCGCATCGAGCATGCGCATCACCATGGAGGTGCCCGAGCGTGGCAGCCCCGAGACGACGATCAAGCGCCCTGCGCTGCCCTGTGGGCCGGACCTCGCGCTGCGACCCGGCGGAGCCGACGAGCCCGGCGTCGGGCGGCGGCCGGATGGACGCGCCAGGCCGCGCGCTCCTGGCGAAGCCCGGCGCAGGGTGTGCCTCGCTGCTCAGCCCGCCTTGCGCGCGCGGCGCCAGGCGGGCGGTGTCGGCGTCGGGACGATGCCCTTGAGCTGTCGCTCCTGCTTGGTCTTGGGCAGCTCCGTCTCTAGCTCGGCCTCGCGGTCCTTGTTCCACGCGTCGACCGGGTGGAGGTTCGGCATGGTGTCGGCGCGCAGCCCCAGGCGCAAAGTTTCCAGGCCGATCACGTCGGTGGTGGCGATGTTGCCCACGTTCACCTCGCTGCCCAGCTTACGCACCATGAAGATCTGCTGCGAGCGCTGCGGCGCCTCGAAGATCAGCCGATCGGCGCGGCCCTGGATGCCGCGTACGATCTCGTCGATGAGTCCGGCGCGCGCCTCGCCGGACCCGAAGTACAGGCCCACGGTCCCGCTCTCGCGCGCCTCGCAGATCACCTTCCACGCCCCGGCGCGCAGGTCGTTCTTGATCAGCTCCACCCAGTGGAACGGCGGGATGATCTTCTCCGAGTCCTTGCTGCCCACCTCCGAGAGGACGACGAAGCCGCGCTTGCGAAGCAGGCGGATGTACTTCGCCTTCTCGCGCATCGTCATGTCGATCACTCCGTTGGAGATCTCGACGTAGGTCATGCCGAGATCAGAGACCATCTCGCAGAAGGCGTCGAAGCGGTTCTGCAGGATGGCCACCTCGAGCAGGGTTCCGCCGAAGCACACCGGGATGCCCGCCTGGCGGTATAGGCCGACCTTGGCGCGCAGGTTCTGCGTCACGTAGCCGGTGCCCCAGCCGAGCTTGACGACGTCGATGTAGCCGGACGAGGTCCCCAGCAGATCCTCGACCTCGCGCAGGCCCAGGCCCTTGTCGATCACGTGTGTCAATCCCAGGTTCCGCACTCGGGTCTGGCCGGCACCGGGCTGCTTCTCGCTGCGTGGGGGTAGGTTCAGGCACTCGTCGAGCTTCACGTGGACTTGCCTCCTGGCCGCGGCGATCGGGCCCGGCGCGATGCGCGGCCCGCGGCCCGCCGGCGCGCC
>CAZGUU010000516.1:0-2641 GCA_964529315.1 uncultured Enterobacteriaceae bacterium | reverse complement strand
CCGATCCGCGAGGTGGCGATCCTGTTCGCCGGGATCTTCGCGACCATGATCCCGGCACTCTTGCTGCTGCAGCACCACGGCGCGGAGCTGGGCATCGACGAGCCCTGGGAGTTCTTCTGGGCGACGGGCCTTCTCTCGAGCTTTCTCGACAATGCGCCCACCTACTTGACGTTCGTCTTCGCCGCGCGCGGCCTGGGCGTGCCCGACGAGGTCGCCGGCGTGCCCGAGGCTCTGCTCTCGGCCATCAGCTGCGGCGCCGTCTTCATGGGCGCGAACAGCTACATCGGCAACGGGCCGAACTTCATGGTGAAGGCGATCGTCGAGGCCAACGGCGTCGAGATGCCGAGCTTCCTGGGCTACATGGCCTACTCGGCGGCGATCCTGCTGCCGATCTTCGTCGTCGTCACGGTGGTGTTCTTCCGGTAGGCGGCGGTCCGTTGCCCGGAAAGGCTCGCGGATCCGGCTCCGCTCACCAGCCCAGGCGGGCGCGCAGCTCGCGTGCCTGCACGCGGGAGAGCTCGACCTGGCTCGACTGCGAGTCGCGCATGACCAGGCGGTAGCGGCCGCCGAAGGCACGGGCGATCTCCTTGACCTGCTCGAGGTTCACCAGACGCGACTTGTGCGCGCGGAAGAACACCTGCGGGTCGAGCCGCTCCTCGAGCTCGCGCAGGGTGAAGTTGGTCATGAGCGATCGCCCCTCGACGTGCGCGTACACCAGGCGCGAATCCACGGCGAACCAGAAGATCTCCTTCACCGGCACGACCAGGATCTTGCGCGCCGTGTGCACGGGGATCTGCATCGCGTAGGCGCGACGTGGCTCGGCCGCGCGAGCGATCGCGCCGGGGTCGCTACGCGCGCGGCCGTCGGCCATCTTCTGGCGCACGCGGCCGATCGCGTCGGCCAGGCGCGCCTGGGAGAAGGGCTTGAGCAGGTAGTCCAGGGCCTCGATCTCGAATGCCTTGATCGCGTACTCGTCGAAGGCGGTGGCGAAGATCACGTGCGGCGGGTCCTTCAAGGCGCGCAGCACGCTGAACCCGTCCATGCCCGGCATCTGCACGTCGAGCACCACCAGGTCGGGCTGCTGGGCGGCGATCAGCTCGATCGCCGTCGTGCCGTCGCCCGCCTCGCCGACCAGCTGCACCTCGGGAATCTTCTTGAGAAAGCCCTTGACGCGCTCGCGCGCCAGCGGCTCGTCGTCGACCACCAGGGTCCGGATCATCTCGGCCTCGTCGCTTCCGTCCGCGTCTCGGCTCGAGACGCGGGCTCCTTGGGAACCCGCACGGTCACGATGGTCCCTTCGCCGGGGCGGGTTTGGATCTCCGGCGCGTAGCGCGCTCCGTAGAGCTGGACCAGACGGTCGTGGACGTTGCGCAGGCCGATGCCGCTCGAGAGCGCATCGGCGGCGCCGCCGGCGATGCCCACGCCGGTGTCGCGGATCTCGACCCGAAGGTCGTCGCCGTCCAGATCGGCGACGACGCTCACCCGCCCGCCCTCGACCTTGGGCGATACGCCGTGGCGCACCGCGTTCTCGATCAGCGGCTGGAGCGTGAGCGTGGGTACCTGGCGGCCGCGCGTCTCCGGGGCGACCTCGAAGTCGACCTCGAGGCGGTCGCCGAAGCGGGCCCTCTCGATGTCCAGGTAGGCGTCGGCGATCTCGAGCTCCTCGGCGAGCGTCACGAAGGCCCGGTTGTGGCCGCGCAGCAGGTAGCGAAAGATCTCGGCGAGCCGCTCGACGCACGCCTCGGCCCGCTCGGGATCGCTCGAGATGAGCTGGGCGATCGAGTTCAGGCTGTTGAACAGGAAGTGCGGGTTGATCTGCGCGCGCAGCGCATCGAGCTGGGCCGAGGCGGCGAGCTCGCGCGCCTGGTGCTCGCGCCGCTCGAGCAGGAAGATCTGCCACCAGCTCTGGTTGAAGCCGACCACGGCCAGGAACGCGGCCGGGAGGATCGGCAGCAGGAAGTAGACCAGCGGCGCCACGGCGATCATCTCGGCCGGCACCGTGACCAGCACGTCGCCGCTCTCCCGCGCCGCCGCGAGCAGCGCCTCCTCGTGGTAGAGCCGCGTCTCCGCGTAGACCAGGACGAACGAGGTGACCGACATGCAGAGAGCGGCGATGGCCGCCTGGAGGAGCATGCGGCGGCGGTGCGGCAGGTGGCGCAGGCGGGGGAAGAGGAGCTGCCAGAGGGCCAGGGTGACCGAGGAGAACAGGACGCCGCCCACGCTGAACACCACCAGGGGCCGCAGCGACATGGTGAGGAAGCCCTGCATGAGGCCGAGCTCGAGCCCGACGGCCAACCCCACCGCGTAGGCGAGGATCGCCTGGCTGCGTAGACGGCTGGTCGGCTGCTCGCGCGGGGTACCCATGGGCTGTGGCGTGTGGCCGGCGGCCCTGAGCCGGCCGGCTCGAGAGAATCTACCGGCGGCGCGGGGCCATTTCCTCCCCCCTCGCGCCAAGCGGCCCGGGGCGGGGGCGAGCGGGCGGTTTGCGGGGGCGAGCGGCTCGCTGCCCCCGGGCTCCACGGCGCGGGACTTGCGCCGGTCAGTCGCTCCGGAGAGCCGGCGCCCCGGGCGCTGGGCTTCGAGGTCGCTGGAGCAGCCGGGCCGAGGGGCCGTCGGTTGCGCGGCGAGATCGGGGCGCCTG
>CAZGUU010000515.1:1559-2647 GCA_964529315.1 uncultured Enterobacteriaceae bacterium | reverse complement strand
CCCTGCCCATCCTCCGAAACCAGCGCCGCGACGTGCGAGCTCGACAGCGCTGCGGCCGTGGCCGCCACGCCCAGATTCGTGACCACGCCGTTGCGCCACAGGTGGACGACCGCATCGTCCTGATCGGCATCGCCGTTCAGGCTCGGCAAGTCGCTCGGGCAGCCTGCCGCCGCGCCGGCGCTCTCCGGCCGCAGGAAGACCGCGGCACCAGCCGCCACCGCCACCTCGGCCGCCGGGCAGGATGGCCCGACCAGCGCCCCCGTTGCGCCATCCACCACCTGGAGCACGGTGTCGTCGAGGTCGCCATCCTGGGTGACGTCCGCGGCCAGGTCGGTCGGGTCGGTCTCCCAGACGAAGGAGTCCTGCTTGCCGTTGGTGTCGCCCGGCACGAGGCTCGTCTCCTGCGAGTCGAAGGCCACCACGGCGGCCTCGCGGGCGACCATGCCCGCGTTGCGCGGGGTTGCCCAGATGCGCTTACCGAGGCCCGTCAGGTGGTCCCACAGGGCCATGCCGCCCAGAGAGTCGGAGCCCAGCCCGAGGAACCAGCGCCCATCGCCGGTGAAGCGGTTGCTCGTGCCGTGCACCTCGGCCCGGCGCGGCAGCGCGAGCTCCGTGGTCTGCCGGAGGCGGTCGCGGACGAAGACGTCCTGCTGCCCGTTGGTGTCGCCGGGCACCAGGTTGGTCGCCCGGCTGGTGAAGGCGACGAAGCGGCCGTCGCCGAAGACCCAGCCCTCGGCGGCTGCGGCGTCGGCGACGTTGCCGCGGCTGTCGACGTCGATCAGCTCGAGCACTCCCGCCTCGCGGTCGCGCAGGAAAAGGTGGTCCAGGAGGTCGTTGGCACGCGGCTCGAGGTTCGTCGACGGCGAGACGAAGGTGACGTATCGGCCGTCTGCGCTGAGCTGCGCGTAGTACGCCTCCAGGTTCGAGTTGGCTCCGGCAGTCGACTTGCTCACGAGCTCGGTCGTCTGCAGCAATCGGTCGCGCACGAAGATGTCCCGCACGTGCTCGGCATCGTCGGGCGCCAAGTTGGCAGCGGTCGAGTCGAAGGCGACGAATCGCCCGTCGGCGCTCATCCTCGGAAAGACGTT
>CAZGUU010000515.1:0-1459 GCA_964529315.1 uncultured Enterobacteriaceae bacterium | reverse complement strand
GATCGACGGTGAGGCGCCGCCGCCGGGAATCTGATCGACCAGCTCGGTGGTACCCTCGACCCGATCGCGCAGGAAGACGTGGGTGCGTCCGGCAGCAGGAGGAGGAGCCACGAGGGTCGTGGCATCGGAGACGAACGTGACCCACCGTCCCGTGGCGCTGATCCACGGGATGATGCTGTCGGCGTTGCCCTGCGCACCCGAGGAGCCGACGCTCACCCGCTCGATGTGGCCGTGCGCCGAGGCGGCCTCCGCAGCGCGAACGAAGACGCGCCCCCCGGAGACGGCGAGGCTTCGGCCATCGACCAGCGGCGCCAGGTCGATCGCCCGCTGCGTCGAGCCGGTGGCCTCGACCGCCGTGCCGCCGTCCAGGTGGAAGATGCGTAGGATGGTATCGAAGACGTCGCCGTCGCCGTTGCGGTCGGTCGCGCCACCCTGCTCGGGCTCCGACTCCGCAAAGGCGACCACGCCGGACTCGCTCGCCAGCGCGGGAAAGGTGAAGGGACGCTGCTTGACCCTGGTGATTGCCCGAGCGATCGAGCCCCCGGGGCCGATCGCCTGAACCACGCCCGTCAGGCGATCCCCGAGCTCGACGACGTCGTCGAGCTGGTCGCCGTCGCCGTTCAGATCCCGGTTCACCAACGCCTCGGAGAGCACGAATGCGTTCACCGCCTCGGTCTGAGCAAGGCCGTCGAGGGGCACGGGGTCCAAGGCGCTGAGCGTGAAGTCGGCACACTGGCCACCGGGGCACTGCGCATCGCCGCTGCAGGCCAGGAGGCTGCTCGCGCCCCCGACGCAGGTGCCGAGACGGACCAGCACCGGCCCCGCGCCGCCTGCCGTCAGTCGCGAGCCGAAGTCGAACAGCCCCGCACCGCATTCGCCGGAGGGGCACCCGAGATCGCTCACGCACGGGTCGCCGGCGCTCGGCCCGCCAACGCAGGACGCCTGTCCGCAGCTCGCGTCGGGCGGCCCGGGATCGCATTCCTCGTCGACGGTGCACGGCCGCCCCGCGTCGCTTCCGCCGATGCACACCTGCAGCGTCGGGCTGCGCCGTGCGATGCGCAGCACCGTCTCGGGGGCGTCCGCGGAGCCGAACAGGGCGAGATCCGGCGCCGTCGGATCCGCCAGGGGATCGAAGATCGGCGGCAGCTTGCCACCTCCAGGGGCATAGGAGGCGAGGAACTCGGGCCCGGGAATGCGGATCGCGGCCCCCTGCCCCTCGAACGCCTCGAGCGAGGTGGTGCCGCGCAAGAGGCGCGCCACGGGGACATCCTGCTGGCCGGCGAGCACGCCCCGCCAGTCGACCGGCATCAGGATGTTCCCCGCCGCGTCGAGTGCGAAGCGAAGGTCGTCGCTCGTGCCGGTGCAGACCGAGGGCGGGTCGGAGCAGAGCGCCTGGTAGTCGTTGGGAGGCGGCAGCGCGGTGAGCTGGGGAAAGGTTCGGTCCGGAACCGTGGCGCAG
>CAZGUU010000514.1:0-2658 GCA_964529315.1 uncultured Enterobacteriaceae bacterium | reverse complement strand
CGCACATCTCGTTGATCGTCAGCGCCGGCACCGACGCCGACACCCCGGCGAGCAGCGCCGCCTGGCGCGCCGGGGCCTGGCCGACGCCGGCGCCGAGGACCTGCCCCAGGATCACCTGGTCGAGGTCTGCGCCCTCGACGCCGGCGCGGCGCAGCGCCTCGCGCAGGGCGACCGCACCAAGGCGCGGCGCCGTCAGAGCGGCGAGGCCGCCCTGGAAGCGGCCGATCGGGGTGCGGCAGGCGGATGCGACGACGACTTCTCGGCTCATTCGGATCCTCCGTGTGGCCAGGCGCCCGACCGGGATCGGCTCGCGGATCTACGAGCCCCGGCGCGGCTCCCGATCCGTACCCGTCCGCAAGCTCCGTGGCGACCGGGGAGCAAGGCCGATCCCGGGTGCGGCGAGCGCGGATCCGTTGCGTGCGAAGGACGCATTTGACCGCACGGGGTTTGCCACGTAGCGTCGGCGGCATCGTGGCCGACCGTTTTCCCAATGGCTTCCCGGGCCGGCGCCGCCCGGACGATCCCTTCGCCGAACTGCGCGACTTGCTCGAGTCCCTGCGCGCCCGGTTCTCGGGGGGCACCTCCGACGGCGAGGCGCGCCGCGGCCTCTCCCCTTGGCCGTTCGTCGTCGTGGGCCTCCTGCTGTGGGCGGCGAGCGGGATCTTCATCGTCGGCCCCGACGAGCGCGGCATCGTGCTGCGCTTCGGCAAGGTCGTGCGCGAGGTGGGGCCGGGCCCCGACTACCACCTGCCCTGGCCGATCGAGGAGGTGCTCAAGCCGTCGGTCACGCGGATCAGCAAGGAGGAGTTCGGCTTTCGAACGGTCGAGGTCGGACCGCCGGCCGCGTACCGCGACGTCGACCAGGAAGCCCTGATGCTCACTGGCGACGAGAACATCGTCAAGCTGCTCTTCATCGTCCAATACAAGGTGAAGGACGATCCCGACGCGGCGACGCAATTTCTGTTCAAGGTCCGCGATCCGCGCGAAGCGTTGCGCGCGGCCTCCGAGGCGGCGATGCGCCAGGTCGTGGGCCGCAACAAGATCGACGACGTGCTCACCGAGCAGCGCGAGAGGATCCAGCAGGAGTCCGAGGAGGTCCTGCAGCAGATCCTCGATCGCTACGGGGCCGGTCTCGACGTGGTGACGGTCAAGCTCCAGGACGTCGATCCCCCCGATCAGGTCTCGGACGCCTTCAAGGACGTGATCAGCGCCCAGCAGGACAAAGAGCGCATGGTGAACGAGGCGCGGGGCTACGCGAACGACGTCGTGCCGCGCGCGCGCGGCGAGGCCGCGAAGATGCTCAACGCCGCGGACGCCTACCGCAGCGCCCGAGTCCAGGAGGCGAGCGGCGCCGGCCAGCGCTTCGTCGCGCTCAGCGACGAGTACGCCAAGGCGCGCGACATCTCGCGGACGCGGCTCTACCTCGAGACGATGGAGCAGATCCTGCCCGGCGTGAGCAAGGTTCTGCTCGACGAGGCGGTGGGCAAGCAGTCGGTGCCCTACCTGCCGCTCGACCAGCTCGTGCCGCGGCCGCGGGCCGCGGAGGCGGCGCACGCCGGCCGAGGGGCCCCGTGAATCGCGCCTGGATCGCCGTGCTGGTGGTCGTCGGCGGGCTGCTGCTCGCCTGGAAGCTCGCGTTCTTCAGCGTGCCGGTGTGGATGCAGGCGATCGTGCTCCAGCTCGGCGAGCCGGTCGGCACGATCCGCGAGCCGGGGCTGTACTTCAAGACGCCCTTCGTGCAGTCGGTGGTGTTCTTCGACAAGCGCCTGCTGGAGTACGACGCCTCGGCCAAGGCACTGCTCACGCGCGACAAGCAGCAGCTCGTAGTCGACAACTACTGCCGCTTCCGGATCGTCGACCCGCTCCAGTTTTACTTGACGGTGCGCAACGAGGCGGGCGCCCAGTCGCGCCTGGACGACATCGTCTACTCGAACCTGCGCGAGAACTTCGGCCGTCAGACCCTGAGCGAGATCCTGAGCAAGAAGCGCGACGACCTCATGGAGGAGGTCACGCGCAAGAGCGACGAGAAGGCGCGCGAGTACGGCATCGAGATCGTCGACGTGCGCATCAAGCGCGCCGACCTGCCCGCCAAGAACGAGCAGAACGTCTTCAACCGGATGCGGACCGAGCGGGAGAGGCTGGCCAAGAAGTTCCGCGCCGAGGGCGAGGAGGAGGCGGCGAAGATCCGCTCCGAGTCCGACAAGGAGGTCACCATCCTGCTCGCCGAGGCGAGCAAGCAGGCGGAGATCGCGCGCGGGCAGGGTGATGCCGAGGCGGTCAAGATCTACGCGGAGGCCTACGGGCGCGACCCCGAGCTGTTCGAGCTCACGCGCACGCTCGAGGCCTATCGCAAGGCGCTCGCCGAGAACACGACCGTGATCCTCTCGCCGGACGGCGAGTTCCTCCGCTACCTGAAGGGTCCGACGCCGCCCGCGGCGCGATGAGCCGGCTGGCTCGCACCGCGCTCGCCGCGCTCGCGGTGCTCGTCTACCTGCGCTCGCCCATCGACCTGGTGCCCGACTTCGTCGGGCCGCCGGGGTTGATCGACGACCTGCTGGTGGCGATCGGGGTGGTCTGGTGGCTCTCGCGCGCACGCCGGCCGGGCAACGCTGCCACCTCGGCCGGACGCAGCGGGACGGCGCGAGGGCCGTCTCGCCC
>CAZGUU010000513.1:0-2659 GCA_964529315.1 uncultured Enterobacteriaceae bacterium | reverse complement strand
GCCGACCACGCCGACGACGCCGACGACGCCGGCGGCAGCGGCGGCGGCGGCGCGTGCGCGCGCGGCCGCGTGCGTGGCGACGACGGCGAGGCCGAGGTCCGCGACGCCCGCGCGCTGATCGCCAAGTGGCAGGTCGATGCGAGCCACCTGCCCGACCGCGCCTGGTTCGCGCTCGAGCTCCCCGCGCAGCCCGACTCGCGCGGCCGGCGCTACACGCTCACCGTCACGGCGGCCGGCACCGGAGCGGGAAATGCAACCAGCTTCGCCCTGGCGTGCGCCGGCGGCGTCGACACGCCCTGCGCGACGCTCGACGGCCAGCCCCTAGCCGGTGCGCTCGAGCTGCGCAGCTTCGCTCAGTGGGAGACCATCCTGGGCACCTCGCAAGAAGACACGATCGCCGGCCACGGCGCATGATGCAGGGCGCCGCCCTGCACGCCGCAGCCCTCCGAGGCGGCGCGCAGGATGGCGCCACAGCCTACGCCGCGCCGCGGCTCGCCAGCCCGCGTGGCGGCACGCCTGCGCACGACCCGGCCCGCGGGCCAGGTCGTGCGCAGATCCTGCCCCTTGCCCGGCCTACCGCGCGCCGCGGCTCGGCAGCTCGGCCTCGGCGACCGCAGTCGCCGTGATCTGGCCGCGCTGGTTGATCGTCCAGAGGTCGAGCTTGACCATCTTCTTGCCCTTGCGCTCGAGCTTCTCGACCACCTTGCCGGTCGCCCAGGTCACGTCGCCCAGGTAGTTGAAGCGCTTGTAGCGCGACTCGACGAACGACAGGAAGCCCGCGTCGCCCACCCAGTTGGTCACCGCGTGGCACATCCAGGAGAGGCGCTCGAGGCCCAGGTCGTAGGCGCCGGGCAGGCCGAGCGTCTCCTGGGTGAAGCGGTTGTCCCAGTGGACGCGCTGCGGCGGCTCGGGCACGCCCTGCTCGTTGGGCACCATGAGCATCGGGTGCTTGTCGAGCAGGCGCGAGGCGACGATGTTGCCCACCAGGTAGATGCCGAAGCAGGCCTCGAAGGCGATCTCCGCCGTGCCGGTCAGCGGGCCCTTGATCACCTTGTCGAGTTCGTCGCCGATGCTCACGTCCTCCCAGTACCGCTCCACCGTACGCTGCTCGGCACGGTACTCCTGCTGGAAGCGCTCGATGTCCTCCGGCGTCCAGTGGGCGAGCGGGTCCTGCTCCTTGTACTTGCTCGTCTCGCGGGCCTTGTTGCGGTCGGCGCGCATGTAGGTGTCGCTGCGCTTGCCGAGATAGCTCTCGTCCTGGTCGTAGTAGACGGCCTCGTAGGTCTGGTAGATGGTGCGCCCGTCGACGAACTTGCTCTCCTTCTCGACGACGTCCTTCAGGTAGCACTCGGCGCGGATGCGATCGCCCGCCATCACAGGGCGCTCCCACTCGTAGTGCGAGCCGGACCAGATCGAGTGGACGCCCGGCAGGCCCTCGGGCAGCCCGGCCGATCCCGGCGCCGAGAGCGTGTCGAAGCAGCGCAGCACCACGCCGGGGCACTGCAGGCGCCCCCAGCGGGTCTTGGCCGCGTAGTCCGCGTCGGTGTAGAGCGGGCTCAAGTCGCCGATCGCGTGCGCCAGGTGCCAGCACGTGTCGCGCGTGACCTCGGTGCGCCAGGGTTGGCGCCCGGTGAATCCCTGCCCGATCCTCTCGCGAAGCTTCGCGATTCCCTCGTCCGTGATCTTGCCATGCTCGTACGCCATCGGTCCGCTCCCTCTCGGGGTTAGCCGCCGTGCCAGCGTGCACGCCGCCTGTCTCGGCCCCGGCCCCCCGCGTATCGACCACCGTTGCGCGAGGGGCCAGGCCGTACCACTCGGGCTTGACTAGCGACCACAAGCTCTCTACGCCAGGGGCGCTCGACCCCGTGCGTCGCGAGCGCCGCGCGATCGCAGTCCCGTGGATTGGGTCCCCGGGCCACGCCCTTTTGATGCGTCCGCTCGAACGCTATCGTGGGTGCCGTGGTCGCCCGAGCCGGGCGTCCGCCACCGGCAGCGCCGCGCCGCGGGCATCGTCGCCCGCGGCCGGACTCGCCGGTCGAGGGTCTCGCCCGAGCGGCAGGCCTGGACAGGAGCAAGAACGAAGATGAGCGCTGCCAACGAATGGATCGAGCTGTCTCGCGACTGCGAGGCGGTCATGGTGCCGGCGGGAAACACCATCCTGCTGCGCCAGGGGACCCGAGCGATGATCACGCAGGCGCTCGGCGGGTCGTTCACCGTCCACGTGCCCGAGTACGGGGGTCTGCTGCGCATCGCCGGCCGCGATGCCGACGCGCTCGGCGAGGAGGTCCCGCCGGCCCCCGAGGCACCCCCGCCGGGCGAGGCGCTCGGTGCTGCCGACCTCGAGGCTCGCATCTGGGAGCAGCTGCGCACCTGCTACGACCCCGAGATCCCGGTGAACATCGTCGACCTGGGCCTGGTCTACGACATGCACCTGACGGCCCAGGAGGACGGCCGTCACCGGGTCGACGTGAAGATGACGCTCACCGCGCAGGGCTGCGGCATGGGTGCTTCGATCGCGGCCGATGCCCGCTACAAGATCCTCGATCTGCCCAGCGTGGCTGCGGCCGACGTCGAGATCGTCTGGAGCCCGGTGTGGAACCCGAACATGATCTCGCCGGAGGGGCGGGCCAAGCTCGGCATGGAGTGAGACGACGATGCC
>CAZGUU010000512.1:0-2669 GCA_964529315.1 uncultured Enterobacteriaceae bacterium | reverse complement strand
TCTCGCCGTCGCACTCGGCGTGCAGCTCGGCGAGCAGCTCGGCCGCCTGGCGCAGGCTGTCGCGCACGTAGGCGACGACGATCTCGCCGCCGTTCAGGTAGTCGCCGAGATCGCCCAGGAAGCGCTCGAACTCCCCCGGAGCCCCGTCGTCGCCCTGCAGGCGGGCGCTGGCCGCCTGCAGCAGGTCGATGCCGTGGATCGAGAGCCGCCCCTCGGCGTGGGCCCGCTCGAGTGCCGCGCTCATCGCCAGCTCCTCGAACGCCTCGAGGATGCGGCCCGGCTCGCGCCCCTCGAGGCTCGGGTCGAGGCGGCCGTCGGGTGCCAGGTCGCGCTTGGCACCGTCGAGGTTCACGACCAGGAAGATGCGGCTGAACAGGCGCAGCAGATCCTCGAACTCGTCGAACACCGAATCGAGAAACAGGTTGTCGGTCTTGACGACGAAGATCGCTCCCGCCGATGCGCTGCGGAACTCGCGCGTCATCTGGTCGTAGCCGAACTTCATGCGCGTGTAGAGGCCGGGCGTGTCGACCAGCACGGTGCCCGATTCGAGCAGCTCGGGCGCTGGCAAGCGCACGTCGACCCGCCGGATCGCCTGCGGCAGGTGGCGCCTGGGCTCGAACTCCTCGCGGCAGCGCTCGGCCTCGCGGATCGCGCGTGCCAGCTCGCCGTGCGCGGCGGCGATCCGGTCGTGCATGGCGGCGAGATCCGGCAGCACCTCGACGGCGCCGTCGTATCGCGTCAGCGCGACCTCCAGGCGCGGCGAGTGCGCAACGTAGACCATGCACGGATAGGCCGGCAGGCTGGTCACCTCGCTCACGTAGGCCGCGCCGAGCGCGTTCATCAGCGTCGACTTGCCGCTCTTGAGCGGGCCGAAGAGCAGGACGTAGGAGCGCTGGCTCGCCAGGCGCTCGAGCAACGCATCCAGCCGCCGGCGCAGCGCGCCGAGCCGCTCGAGCGCGGCGTCGGCCGAGGGCGGGACGGGAAGCGCGGCCAGGCCTTCGGCCGCGGCATCGAGCTCGGCGAGCAGCGGACGCAGGTGTGGGTCGAGCTGGGCGCGGAGCCGGCTGGCGAGGGTCGACATCGCGCGATTGTCGCGGGGCGGACCGCAAAAGTCCAGTCGAAGCCTGCTCGGCACGGGCCCTGCGGGTCGCTTCGAGGGCGGCGCACGAGGCCGCGCGCGATGCAGGACGGACTTCGGCGCCCCGACGGCTCGGCCTGCCCTCGCCTATGCCGCGTCGCGGCGATCCAAGTGCGGCAGGAAGAGGATGAGCGCCATGCTCGGAATGGTGATCAGGAAGGTGAGCACGAAGTAGCGCGCGAAGCCGAGCGCCTCGGCGAGAAAGCCGCTGGCCACCCCGGCCAGGGTGAAGCTCACGCTCATCAGCGCGGTCAGGATGGCCATGTGCGCCGCCTTGTGCGCCGGATCGCAGCAGCGCATCAGGTAGACCATGAGCACCGCGGTGCCCAGGCCGGCACCGAATTGCTCGAGGGCGATCACGCCGGTGAGCAGCGACAGGCCGAGCTCGGTGGGCCGGCCGAGCACCGCGAGCCAGGCGTAGAGCAGGTTCAGCACGTTCTGCGCCAGGACGAACGGCCAGATCCACCGCGCCAGTCCGTCGCGCGCGATCAGCCGCCCACCGAGGATCGTGGCGAGGAACGACGCGGCCACGCCCAGCGTGCCGTTGGCGAAGCCGTACTCGTCGAGCGTCATGCCGCCCTCGCGCAGAAACGGCCAGCGCATCTTGACCAGGGCGGACTCGCCCGCGCGAAACAGGACGACGAAGGCGAGCAGCACGCCGACGCGCGGCTGGGCGAGGAAGTCGGCGAAGGCGGCGCGGTAGGCGGAGGCGTCGCGCGGCGTCGCGCGGCGCATCCGCGACCGCCCGGCGAGCAGCACGAGCAGGGCGCCGAGCAGCGCGATTCCCGCCCAGCCCCCGGCCGACACCTCGGCCAGCAGCGGGGAGCTCGCCACACGGCCTGCGAGCCGTGCGGCCGGAGGCCAAAGCGCCGCGCCGGCCAGCCCGAGCGCCACGGCCGCCACGCTCCACACCACCCGGGAGCGCCGCATCTGGCCGAGCAGGGCCGCGATCGGCAGGCCTCCTCGCTCGACGCGCGGCAGGCGGGCGGCGTGGAAGGCCGCCAGGATCCCCATCACCGCCGCGGCGACGAGCAGTCCGACCAGCCAGCCGCTCGTCCCGGTGAGGATGAGCAGCGGGCCGCCGATCGCCAGCCCCGCCACGCGGTAGGCCATCGCGCGCAGGCCGACCCAAGCCGACTGGCCACGCTCGTCGAGCCCTTCGAGGTAGTAGCCGTCGATCGCCACGTCGTGCGTCGCCGAGAGTGCGGCGAGAGCGACGAAGCAGACGGCGATCCACGCCAGCGGGCCGTGCACCCCGGCCAGGACGGCGAGCGCGAGCAGCGCGGCGGTGAGTGCGAGCTCGCAAGCGATCAGCCAGGCGCGCTTGGTCGCGTAGCGATCGAGCAGCGGCCCCCAGAGGAACTTCAAGTTCCACGGCAGGTGGAAGAGCGAGGTCAGGCCGATCACCTGCAAGCTCGCCCCGAGCTCCTTGAACAGGACCTCGGCCAGGCCGTTCACCACGCCGTAGGGGAACCCTTCGGCGAAGTAGGTGCTCGAGACCCACACGGCGGCGGGCGCGCCCGACCCCTGG
>CAZGUU010000511.1:0-2674 GCA_964529315.1 uncultured Enterobacteriaceae bacterium | reverse complement strand
TCTGTGCGGGGGGCGGCCCGAGTCTCACGGCGAAGGGCCGTCCCTACCGCGACCGTCAATAAACTGGAGCGTAGTCCACTTTACTCATGAGTAAGATGGAGCAAGCTCCACTTCGTCGAGGACACCGAGGGCCACGCGATGGATCTGCGCTTCCTGCGTGACACCGACCGGCGGGAAGTCGACTTCGTGGTCCTGCGGGACCGAAAGCCGGTCTTCGCGGTCGAGTGCAGGAGCGGCGAGCGCAGCGTGAGCCCGGCGATCCGCTATTTCGCCGAGCGGACGCCGATCCCGCGATTCTTCCAGGTTCACCTGGGCAAGCGCCACTTCGAGTCGGGGGCCGCGACCGTCCTGCCGCTTCGGACCTTCTGCCGCGAGCTCGGCCTCCCGTGACGGGCGACGTACGCCGGCGCGGGCTCAGAGCCCTCCCGGCGGCAGGAAGAAGCTCGCCTGGAGCTCGACGTCGTCGTCGATCAGCCGCCACTCGCCGTGCGCGCAGGCGAGCGCCGTGTCGGGGCAGGGGTCGGTGCCCCAGCAGGTGAAGCTGAAGGTGCTCGCCGGATTCTCCACGGTCCCGGTCTGGCCGGGATTGGGCGTGCAGTAGACGAAGCTCGGCGGGCTGTCGTCGGTGAAGAAGACGTTGCCGGTGGCGTCGTCGAGCACGAAGTCGGTCGGCGAGATCGGCAGGTAGTTGAGCGAGATCGCCCAGCGCGCGCCGCCGCGCGGCTTGCTCACCAGGAAGTGCATCAGGTCCGGGGTGAGTGCGACGCCGCGGTCGGTTGCGCTCGCAGGCTCGCCTGCCGCGGGTTGGCCGGCGGTCGTGCCCGCACCCGGTGCCGGCCCGCCGCCGCGCCGATGGGCCGGCGCGAGCGCGCCAGCGGCTTCGATCGAGGAGTGCCAGCGCAACCGGCGGCCGCTCGCCGAGCGCGGTGGCCCGGCCGCGGCCACGAGGGCCGGGGGACGGGTCGAGAGGGGGGCCGAGAGCAGCTCGCCCGCGCCCAAGCCCCCCGGCGGCAGGAAGAAGCTCGCCTGGAGTTCCACCGAGGTGTTGATCACGCTCCAGCCCAGATCGGCGCACTCGAGAGCGCTCGTCGGGCAAGGGTCCGCACCCGCGCAGAAGAAGTCGAAGACGCTCTCGGGATCCCAGACGGTGCCGCTGCTCCATGGGTTGGGCGTGCAGTCGACGAACGCCGGCTGGCTGTCGTCGGTGAAGTAGACGTTGCCCGTGCCGCTCGAGACGAAAGCGTCCTCGACGTCGAAGCCGATCGTGTTGAGCGAGATCGCCCAGCGCGCGCCGCCGCGGTCCTTGTTGACCAGGAAGGTGAGCTCGTCGGGGGTGAGCGTCGTGCCGCGATTCGACGGCGGCGTCCCGCCGGCCGAGAAGCGCACGTACACCGGGTGGGTGGAGCCGTTCTGGCCGCTGCCCATGAGCGCGTAGCAGGTGCCGTCCCAGGTGCTCCCGTCGTCGGGGTTGCGCCGCGTCGTCAAGTAGTCGCCCCAGCGGTTGCTCGCCGGGCCGGAGTCGCCGTTGATCACCTCGATCGCCTCGAAGTCGGCGTCGATGTCTGCGCCGGAGGTCCATGCCGCGCAGCCCGGGTCGCGGTTTCCGCCGCCGTAGGCCATCGTTCCGCCGAGGACACCGCTGCCGTTGGGGGCGACCGACGGGTAGAGCCATGCGTAGTCCGAGTTCCAGATGGAGCCCTGCGAGACCAGGCTCGCATCGCTCTCCTGGATGCGCGCGATGGCCACGTACGGGTAGGGGAAGCTGCCGCCCTGCGGCTCGTTCCACAGGAAGCCCACGATGCCGCCGGCGCGATAGGCGCCGAGTAGTCGGCGATCGGCGCGCTGGCACATGTCGGTGCCGTCGGGGCCGGGGCAGCGGTAGCTGCCGTAGGCCGCGTCGTCGGGCAGATCGAGCGAGACGTCGTGCAGGTCGATCGAGTCGCTGCTCTCGGGCCAGGCGGCCAGCGTCAGGATGGGCCCCGAGTCGGAGAAGCCATTGTAGCCGAAGTACGCGGTGGATCCGATGCCGGCCGCGACGCGTGGCGAGAACTGCGACGAGGTGTAGAAGCGCGAGGCCACCGAATCGCAGCGGCCGATGTCGTCGAGCGCCAGGCGATTCACCACCGAGGAGCGAAACACGTTGTCGCTCGCACCGGGCGAGTACGAGTTGGTCGTCGCGTAGAGGTAGGTATCGCCGACCTGGAGGTCGGGGAAATCGAGGAAGGAGTCCTCCTGCAGCGAGAAGTCCGAGGCGGTGAAGTCGTAGAAGCAGTCGAAGCTGCCGTCGCCTCCACGATCGACGTTGATCCGCTGCACGTTGCCTGCGTTGTCGGGCGGCGCCGAGAACTGCTGGAGCCAGAAGATCGAATCGCTGCGCGGGTCGTAGATCGTCACTTGATCGCAGCAGAAGCTCTGGCCGGCGGGCGGCGCGAAGGGCTCGGACTCGGGATCCAGGGTCTCGTAGGAGTCGCCGCCGTCGTCCGACAGGGTGGCGAACCAGTTGCCCGTGACGAAGACGGTCGAGCCGGTGACCGCCACGCTCGGCTCGGATGTCGTCGAGAGCAGGCTGTCGGGGATCACCGGGTAGAGGTCGATCGACTGGAGGATCTCGGGGCCGCCGTCGGCGCGCGGCTCTCCGGCCGGCCGCGGCGCGCTGGCCGGGGGTGGACTGGTC
>CAZGUU010000510.1:0-2683 GCA_964529315.1 uncultured Enterobacteriaceae bacterium | reverse complement strand
CGTCGAAGGCGAGCCCGGCGCGCTCAGCGAATCGCAGGAGCAGATCGCGTCGCGCACGCAAAGTCGCCTCGGCGAGCGCCTCCACGCGCCCTTCTTCGCGCCCCTCGGCGAGCGCCTTGCGCCGTTGCTGCTCGATGTAGACCCACGGCAAGACCTCCCTGCCGAAGTCCGTATCCGCGATCCGCCAGTTGGGGTCGATCTGGGAGACGTCGAAGGCCATGGCCAGCTCCTCGAGCGCCCGGCGCGCGGCTGCGTCGAGCGCCGGGTAGACGTACGAGAGGTACACCCGGCCACGGGCGTGTCGACACTCGAGAGCGCGGCTGCAAGCGCCGGCAGCAGCTCCTCGCTGCCCGGCTCGTGCCCGTGCACCCGGGCCGAGAGCACGGCGAGGCCGGGCAAGCGCGCCGCCTCCTCGGGATCGGCGATGCGGGGGATCTGGCTCGGGCCGAGGACCAGCGGGCGCACCCATGCGCTCGGGCCCAAGTGGATGGTCTCGGCGGCCCAGGAGGCGACGGAGGGATCGGGGGCGACGACCAGGAGCGCCACCGGGCAGCGTGTGCGGGCGCGGAGCAGGTCGAGGTAGATGGGCCAGGAGCGGCGCTTCTCGGGGTCGCGGGCGAGCTGCACCTCGACGACCACCGAGCAGGTGAGCGCGCCGGATGCGTCGCGCAGCTCGACGACCAGGTCGGCCTGGAGGTCGAATGTACGCCGCTGCAATGCCCTGCGGGCATTCGCGGCGCGGCGCGCTCTCAGACCACGCCGCGCGCCAGCATCCGCTCGGCGAGTAGGTGCGAGAAGGCGTAGATGGTCTCCGAGGGGTCGACCGAGACGGCGGTGGGGAAGACGCTCGGGTCTGCCACGTAGAGGCCACGCACCTCGTGCGCCTCTCCGGTCGGGCCGACCACCGAGCGCTGCGGGTCGCGGCCCATGCGGCAGGCGCCGGCTGGGTGGGGTGCCGCGAAGCTCATCGCCCCGGGGCCGATCTCGAGCGTGTCGATGCGCGCCACGTCGCGCTCGTCGCGGATGCGCGTGCCGGGGCCGTCGGGCAGGAACACCTCGCGCGCGCCGGCGGCGAGCAGGGCGAGCGCCCCCTTCTTCATCGAGTCGCGCAGCATGAGCGCGTTCTCGCCGCGGATCGGCAGCGAGTAGCGCGGCTCGCCGTCGGCACCGAGCGTGATCTCGCCGCTCTCGACGTCGTCGATCCAGGACATCGTGCCGGCGATCTGCGGCATCGCCTCCATCAGGCGGCGGTGCTCGGCGCCGAAGCCCGGCACGAAGGCGGCGAGCGTGGCCGGGCCGAGCTGGTTGGGCATCAGCAGGTAGCCGCCCTCGCGGTAGCGCCCCTGCTCGACGCGCCGCAGCCGCCACTCCAGGCAGCCGAAGGCGGCCGGGATGTTGCGCCACATGACGACGTCCTCGTCGAACAGGCCGAAGACCATCGAGCAGGGGTTGGCGTGCAGGTTCTTGCCCACCAGGCCGCTGCCGTTGGCCAGCTTCGAGCGCAGCAGCAGGGGTGCCGAGCCGTAGCCGCCCGCGGCGAGCACAACTATATTGGCCTTGACGATCAGGCGCCGGCCGCTCGGGCGGGCGGTCGCCCGGTCGATCACGTCGGCGACGGCCCCGGTGACCCGGCCTCCCTCGGCGAGGATGCGGTCGATGCGGCAGTCGGCGAATACCTTGGCGCCGGCGCGCACGGCGCGCGGCACGTAGGCGACCAGGGCGCTCTGCTTGGCGTTGTACGAGCAGCCCTGCATGCAGTAGCCGCTCTTCATGCAGTTGCGCCGCGCCTGCGGCACCGGCTCGGAGTGCCAGCCCAGCTTCTGCACTCCGCGGCGGAATACCCGGTTGCAGCCGTTGAAGTACTCCTCGCCCGCGGGGTGGACGTGCAGGTCTCGCTCGACCACCTCGAACCACGGCCGCAGCTCGTCCTCCGAGTATCCCTCCAGGCCGTACTCGCGCGCCCACAGAAGGAGGCGGTCGGGAGGCGTGCGGTAGGTGTCGGCCCAGTAGTGGACGGTCGCCCCGCCGACGCAGTTGCCGAAGGTGAGCGGGACGTGGCCGTCGCTGGTCGTCACCAGGCCGCGGCCGCCGTCGATCCGCGCGAGCATGTCGTCCTCGCGCTGGTCGAGCTCGCCGCGGCCCTGGCGCGAGTCGTCGAGCGGGTCGACCAGGCCCGTGTAGTAGCCACCGCGCTCGAGCAAAACGACTCGCTTGCCGGCCTCCGCCAGGCGCATGGCGACCGTGGCGCCGCCCGCCCCTGAGCCGATGACCAGCGCGTCGGCCGCTTCCGTTGCGTCGCCTCGAATCTCGCTTCCCTCGATGATCGGCATGCACTCCCTCGTGCCGGGTCGCGCGAGGCGGCTCGGCGGCGGGCCTCGTCTCAGGCGAGGGCGGCCGGACGGTTGCGCGGCTGCCAGGGGCCGTCGTAGCCGATCGACGCCCAGGTCGGATCCTGCGTGTAGTAGAAGAACATCACCAGGAACTTGAGCCCCTGGAAGGCCGTGCGCGCCGCGGCGAAGCGGCTCGTCGCGAGGTCGGCGAGCACCTGCTCCTGCCCCGGCGGGTCGAGGCGAGTGAAGCGGGTGAGTCGGGTGACCAGCGGCGCGTACTCGACGACCTGCAGGGCCGAGACGACGTCGTCCTCGTGCACCATCCGGACGTCGCCGTCCAGCACCGCGCCCTC
>CAZGUU010000509.1:0-2711 GCA_964529315.1 uncultured Enterobacteriaceae bacterium | reverse complement strand
CCTCGCGCCGCGCCTCGCGGCAGCGCCGCACCTCGGGATCGGCGGCCGCGCGCGCCCGCACCTCACGGGTGAAGACCACGGCGGCTGCCGCATTCCCGCCGATCACCGAGGCGTAGGATCCGTCGAGCGCCAGCGCGCGCAGGCGCGGGTTCAGCTCCTTCGAGAAGACGACGTAGGCACCACCCTGGTAGCGCGACACCACCAGGAAGAGCAGCGGCCCGCGGAAGCCCACCACCGCGCGCGCGATCTCGGCGCCGTGCTCGAGCTGCAGGCGGCGCAGCGACTCCGGCGAGCCGTCGAACCCCGAAAGGTTGGCCAGGATCACGGCCGGGCGGTTGCCGCTCGCCGCGCGCAGCGCGCGCGCCACCTTCTTGGAGGAGAGCGGGAAGAGCGTGCCGCCGGTCCAGGCCTCGGGCCCGTCGAGCGGCCGGTCGCCGTCGCGCGCCAGGCTCTGTCCCTCGATGCCGATCAGGCAGACCGGCACGCCACCGAGATGCGCATCCCAGACGATCGCCGTCTGCGCGCCCGCCCAGGCGGCCCAGCGCTCGAGCCGGCCGCCGTCCTGGTCGATCAGCGCCTGCATCACCGCGCGCATGGCAAACGGCCGCTTGCGCCCCGGATTGGCGGATTCGTCGAACAGCTGGCCGACGGTCGTCGGGCCGCAGCCGTTCTGCGCCGGGTAGGGGAAGAGCGTCGCGTCGCGGGCCCACGGGTCCGTGGTGGCGTGGCGGCGCGGCCCGGCCTCGCCGGGAACGACGTAGGTGTAGCGGTAGTGCTCGGCGAGCGTGCGGAAGGCTGCGGCCAGGTCGCTGGCGAAGTACTGCGCCTCGCCGTTGGGGCCCATACAGCGCTCGAAGCCTCCCAGGGCCACCTCGTCCTCGGCGCAGACGCCGCCCGACGCCTCGAGCGCGGCCCGCCCGGTGAGCACCATCGACCCGCCCGGGGTCATGATCAGCACACCGCGTGTGTGGCCGAGCATGGTGGCGAGCGCGTTCCAGTAGCTCTGCGCCCCGACATTGACGCCGTAGACGATCACGTGCACCACGCCACCGGACTCCGTGAAGTCGATGATTCGCCGGGCCACGCGCGCCGTCGCGTCGAGGTTCTCGGTGCCGCTGTCCATCGCGATGCGCGCCCCCGCCGAGACGGGGATCCATTCCACGGGCAGCCCGCGCGCCTCGGCGAGATCGAGAGCCGCGACGATGCGATCGCACTCGGGCGCGGCGAGCGCGCCCATCTCGCGCGTCGGATCGGCGAGCAGCAGCACGCGCCGCAGCCCTTCGGGCACCTTCTCCGACGGCGTGGCGAGAATGCCGAAGACCACGCCCGCCTGATTCTCCCCGTACGGCCGGCCGGCCACGCACCGGGCCTGCGGCTGGGCGGTCGCGGGGTCGAGGTCGTACTCCTCGAACGACGCGGCAGCCTCGCCCGCGGTCAGCATGCGCACGATCTCGTACGGGTAGATCAGCCGCCGGCGACGCGCCTCGATCACACGGCGCTCGTAGCCCGTGGCCGGCGCGAGCGCGGCCGTCTGCACGGGACGCAGCGCGATCTCCATGCGGCTGCCGGTCAGGTCGCCGACCACCACCTCGACGGGCTCGGGCTGCGCAGCCGTGGCCGCCGGCCCAGCGCCGCGCAGGCGCAGCCGAACCACGACCTTCTCCAGGCCCAGGTGCCGCGTCTCGGGCGCCAGACGTCGGGCGATCCGCTCGATCGTCGCCGCATCGAGCGCGACGCCGGGCCCGATCGACAAGCTGATGCGGTTCCAGTGCAGGCGACGCCGCGGGTCGTGCGCGCTGCGCAGCGCGCGCAGCGCGCCGGTCGCGCGATGGAAAAGGCGCTCGAAGGCGGCGACGTGCAGAGCGCCGTCGTCCTCGCCACCCACGCTCCGCCCGCGGACTTCTCCGAGCAGGAAGAAGCGCTCGTCCTCGTGGACCGTGCGGCTGCGCGCGAGAAAGCAGAACAGGTCGTCTCCACCCGGCATGCGCTCGAGGTGGAAGTCACGCAGGCGTGCCAGCCCGATCCGCGCGGCGGTCTCGGGGTGCAGGCCGACCAGGCTCTCGTCCTCGGCGGCGCCCGAGTCCGTGCGCCGCAGCGTGCGGTGCACGTCGGCACCGCCCGGCCGAACCAGCGACAGGGTGCACCGCTCGGCGGGGAAGCCCGCCGCCAGGGCCGCGCCGAGCGCCACCACCAGTGCGTCGGGGTCCGCGGCTTGGTCCCCGGGGACGACGAGCTCGATCGCATCGGCCCGCTCCCGCCCCGGCGCGAGAGCGCCGCTCGCGATCGCAGCGCAGAGCTCGGCCACGGCATCGAGCACCTGGCTTGCGCCAGTGGCCGCTCCGACCACCAGGCGGCCATCGGGCAGATCGAGGCGCTCGAAGCGCGTCCAGCCCGGCCCCGCGCCCGCCGGCTCGGGTCGCTCCAGCGGCTCGCCGGTCGCGTAGCAGCGCAGCAGCCAGGCGCGCAGCGCGATGCTCCGCCGGCGCGCGTCGGGCTCGGCGAGCCAGCAACCGACGCGGTCGAAGACCCGCCGCGGCGTGGCGGCCAGGTCGAGCAGCACGTCCGCCGGAAGCGGGGCGTCGTCGCTCGCCGCGCTCGCCAGCCAGGGTGCCGCGCGCCGCGCCACCCGCTGCGCCCACTGCTCGATCTGCGGTGCCTCGAAGATCGCGGCGTGCGCCTCGATCGCGGCGTCGGCCAGCGCGTCCAAGACC
>CAZGUU010000508.1:0-2725 GCA_964529315.1 uncultured Enterobacteriaceae bacterium | reverse complement strand
GCCGGTGGCGCCGCTGGCGGCGGCTGGGCGGCGGCTTGCGCAGCGGCGGGAGGGGCGGGCGCCTTGCGGCTCGCCAGCGCGTCGGGCGGGAGATCGGGCGCCGGGGCGGGCTCGGGGGCCAGCTTGACCACGATCGGCAGCGGGCCCGGGGCCTCGACGGACAGCTTGGCGCCGCGCAGCCAGAGCAGCAGGCCCAGGTGGAGCAGCAGCGACAGGAGGAGGAAGACCGCCAGCACCGACGGCCGCGGACGCTCGGGGCTCAGCAGGGACGCCACGCCCCGTCCTTGCGGCGGCCGGATGGCTCGCCTACAGTGCAAGCGATGGGCTTCGGCGTTCCCGAGCTGCTGATCATCCTCGCGGTGGTGCTGATCATCTTCGGCCCGAGCAAGCTGCCCGCTCTGGGTAGCGGAATCGGTAACGCTCTGCGGAACTTTCGCAAGGCGATGAGCCAGCCCGACGCGATCGACGTCACGCCCCGCCCCGAGAAGGAGCCGGAGAAGGACGCCGAGCGCCCCGCTTGAAGGGCCCTCTCAGGCCGGGCGCGCATCGACGACCCGGCAGGTGACTTCCGTCGTGTTCGGCGGAGGATCGGGGAACACGAGCAGGAAGCTCGCCGATTCGCCGGGCCGGATGACGAAGCGTCGGTTGGGCTCGAGGCGCAGCAGCATCTCGACCTCGCTCGCCGAGAGATCGCGGATCGTCTTGCGGAACTGATTGGCTGCGTAGACCACCTGGCGGCGCCGCTCGACCCCGTCGGCGAGCAGCCGGCCCTCGATCTCGATCAGGCGCAGGTTCTGCCCCGTGGTGTTCTGCACCTGGCCCGACACCACGTACGCGGGGCGCTCGCCGCGGATTCGGTCGACCGAGCCGGTCACGTCGTTGATCTGCAGGCGCCACACCAGGAGGTGGTCGTCGCCCAGCAGGCGGCCGAGGAGCGGCACCCGGGCGAGTTCGCGGAAGGCCAGCTCCGGCTGGCGGTCGAGAGCGACCGCGAGGACCAGGAAGGCGAAGACCACGGCGCCGACGCCGATCGCGACCGGCTTGAGCGGAGAGGCGTGCGCGGTGCGGGTGGCCGCCGCCGTGCGGCGGCGCGGGTTGATCGCCGCGCGCCGCGGGCGCTCGGACTCGCTGATCAGCAGCGGGCCGGCCTGGTCCTGCTCGTCGTCCTCCTCGTCGTCGGTGTCGATCTCCGGCGGCGGCGAGACGTCCGCGTCGAGCGTGCGCTCCAGCGCCGAGGCCCGGCCAGTGCGCGCCGGGGCCGGCCGCGGTGTCGCTCGCCTGGCGCGATCTCGGGTGCGACCGGCCGGCTCGGCGGGGGAGAGGTCGCCGACGAACGCGGGCTCGGATGCGCGCCGCTGGCCCATGCGGCCCTGGCCGTCGTCCTCGAGGGCGGCATCGGGTGCGTCGAGTTCCTGCTCGTCGTCGTCGCCGTCGGCCTCGGGCTCGGGTGTCTGCGCGATCGACGGGCCGCGCGAGCGGCGCGGCTCGTCGAACGAGAAGCTCAGGTTCTTGTCCTCGCCACGGCTGCGCGTCGCCGCACGCGGCCCCGGGCGATCGGCGCCCGGCGAGAAGACGTGGTCGCACCGGGTGCACTTGAAGACCGGCCGCGCGTCTGTGAGACGCGACTCCGGTACGCGATACTGGGTCGCGCAGCGTGGGCACTGGACGGTCACGAGCCTGCCTCCCTCACGATCCCCACCTCTGGCCCACCCCGGCGAGGCGGACACCTGCAGACTGCCACAGCACGCGTCGCTTTGCACCAGCCGTGCAGGCCCCAGGGGCGCGGGACCGAGGAGGAGCAGCGTCGGGTGGGGCTCGTCTGCCGCACGCTCTTCGTACGCTTGCGCCCCGGTCGTTGCGCCGCGGCCGCCGTGCTCCCCGGCAGACGCCGCCGGGTCGCTCGACGCCTCTGGGCGGGCGTCTCGGGCCGAAGTGCGAGAGGGGGGACTTGAACCCCCACGGGTGTTACCCCACAGGCTTCTGAGACCTGCGCGTCTGCCAGTTCCGCCACTCTCGCGCGCATGCGCCCCTACCAGTCGGCTCGCCGCGGTTCAATTGCGCGCGGCGAGCAAATTGACTCGGCGCTTCGCTGGTTGCTACCGGTTCCGAGATGCCCACGGAGCTCGCCAAGGCCTACGCGCCGCGTGAGGTCGAGGAGCGCTGGGCCCGCGAGTGGGTGGCGCGCGGGCTGTTCACCGCCGAGCCCGCAGAGCCCGGAGAGGCCTTCTCGATCGTCATTCCGCCGCCCAACATCACCGGCCAGCTCCACCTCGGGCACGCGCTGAACAACACCCTGCAGGACGTGCTCGTGCGCTACCGCAAGATGGACGGCTGCAACACCCTCTGGGTGCCGGGCACCGACCACGCATCGATCGCCACGCAGAACGTCGTCGAGCGCAAGCTCGCCGCCGACGGAACGGATCGCCACCGCCTGGGCCGCGAGAAGTTCCTCGAGCGCACCTTCGCCTGGAAGGACGAGGTCGCGCCGTACATCGTCTCGCAGCTGCAGCGCCTGGGCGCGGGCTGCGACTGGACGCGCGAGCGCTTCACCATGGACGAGGGGCTCTCGCGCGCGGTCCGCGAGGTGTTCGTCCGCCTCTACGACGAGGGCCTGATCTACCGCGGCCGCCGCCTGATCAACTGGTGCTGCCGCTGCGGTACGGCGCTCTCCGACATCGAGGTCGAGCACCGCGACGTCGATGGCCAGCTCTGGCACCTGCGCTAC
>CAZGUU010000507.1:0-2741 GCA_964529315.1 uncultured Enterobacteriaceae bacterium | reverse complement strand
CGACGCTCTTCCGATCTAGGTCGAGGCCGAGCGGCTTCTGGATCAGCACGACCGCGCGCTCCGGCAACCGCTCCACGCTCTCGAGCACGGCCGCAGGCTACCGACGCAGCGCGCGCCGCGCCGAGCGAGCCGCGCGCGGTCGTGCTGCTCTCTCGCCACGGCGTGCGCTCGCCCTTGCCCACCCGCCCGCCGATCTCCGACTTCGCCACCCGTCCGTGGCCCGAGTGGCCGACGGCGCAGCCCGGCGACCTGACGGCGCACGGCGAGGCACTGGCCACGCTGCTGGGCAGCTACTACCGGAGCCTGTACTCCGGCCCGGGCGGCGTGCTGCCGGCGCAGGGTTGCCCCGCCCCCGAGACGGTCTTCGCCTGGGCCGATTCCACGCAGCGCACCATCCGCACCGCCGCGGGCCTGCTGCGCGGCCTCGCCCCAGGCTGCCCGGTGGCGCCGCGCTTCCTCGCCGACCCCGCAGCCGAGCCCGCAGCCGCATCCACCGGCACGCTCCCCGGCGAGCCCGCGGCCGCCGGGCGAGTCGTGGATCCCCTCTTCCACCCCGTCAAGGCAAAGCTCTGCGAGATCCCGCACGGCGAGGCCGCGGCGGCCGTGCGCGGGCGCATCGGCGACGACCCCCCTGCCCTGCTCGGCGCCGACCGGGCGCAGCTCGACCAGCTGCAGCGAATTCTCGGCTGCTGCGCCGCGCAAGCCTGCGCGGCCAGCCGCCGGGCGACGCCGCCCGGCGCGGCCCCGGATCCACACGCGACACCGGGCGTGGCCAGCGGTGGCAGAGCTGCGCCCTGCACGCTCTTCGACCTCGAGCAGCGCGTGCGCCCCGACGGCGCGATCGACGGCACCCTGAGCATCGCCCAGAGCGCCGTCGAGGACTTCTTCCTCGAGTACGCGCAGGGCTTCCCCATGGCGCGAGTCGGCTGGGGCCTGGTCACGCCGGCCGCCCTGCTCGACCTGATGCGCCTGCACACGCGCTTCTTCGACCTCGCTTTTCGCACGCCGACGATCGCGCGTGCCGAGGCGGCCGGACTCGCCACGCAGATCGTCGACACGCTGGCGCAGGCCGCCAGCGGCCAGCCCCGCCCCGGCGTGCTGGCTCCGCCCGGCGCGCGCTTGGTCGCCCTGGTCGGGCACGACACGAACCTCGCCGGCCTGGGCGGGCTCCTGCAGCTCGCCTGGCTCGCCTCGGGCTACCAGCCCAACGCAACGCCGCCCGCCGGCGCCCTGGTGTTCGAGCTACACCGCCCCGCCGGGTCGGCCGACGACGTGGTGCGCGTCTTCCACGTCACCCAGACCCCCGAGCAGATGCGCCACGCCACACCTCTCTCGCTCGATGCCCCACCGCAGCGCGTACCGATCTTCGTCCCCGGCTGCAGCCGCGGCCACCCCGCCGAGGCCGCCTTCGACTGCCCGCTGGCCCGCCTGGCCGCGATCGTACGCGACGCGATCGACCCGCGCTGCGTCGTCCCCGCCCGGGGTGGTCCCCTGCTGGAGTGAAGCGCCCCTCGGCTGGACGCGGGCGAGCCCGTCGCTCGCCCGACTCTACTCCTGGGCTCGAGGCAGCGCGCCGCAGCGATGGGCAAAGGCCCGCGCCTCTTCGAGCCAGGCGAGCCGCTGTGCTGGCGTCGCCGCCAGACCCGAGACCAGCTGCCAGCGCTGGTGGCTTTCCCAGTCGGCCTCCCAGTCCTCGTCCGAGGTGAACGGAGAGAGGAGCTCGCTCATCGGCCCCCTCCCTTGCGCCTCTGAATCTCGCGCAACGCCTCGATGTCGGCGAGATCCCGAGGGCGCCCGGCGATGCGCTTGAGCTCGATCAGGTCGTCGATCGCGGCGATGCGCACGGTCGTGTGCTCCGTCGCCACGACCTCCGACCTTCGCCAGACCTCTTGGAAGGGGACCGGGTGCTCGACGAACAGGTCGACCTGCTGCAGCGGATTCTCGGGGTCGAGCATGGTGAACACCCGCATGTGCTTCTCGTGTGCCCACCGCATCCGGACCTCCGGGCGGGCGAACTCGCGCGGATCGACGGGCACGCGAGGCCGAAGACCCAATCCGCTCAGGGTGTCGATCACGCGCAAGGCCGGCTCGGGCTCCAGATCGACCAACAAGTCGAGATCGCCCGTCAAGCGCGCAAAGCCGTGCAGAACGACGGCCACGCCGCCGACCACCACGTAGCGCGCATCGGCGCGGTTGAGGGCGTCGAAGATCGACTCGAGCGGTGACACGAGCGCACCTATACCGCGCTGCTGCGCAGGGCCGCCAGCCCTTCGGCGCCGCGTCGACGCCCTCCGCGAGGCGCCGCAGGTGCACCCCGGGGGTACGAGCCGTGGCCTCGCGCTCGGCCGACCCTGCCCGCATCCGTCAACCGGAGAGGCGCTCTCAGCGCTCGAGCGATCCGCCAGCGCAGCCGTCGCAGGACGACGGCGGGGCGGCCGTCCGCTCCCCCCCGGCCGCCCTCGACGCGCTCGCCGGCACGGCCGACGCGAGGAGCGCCGCGGTGCGGGCGAGGTAGGAGGAGTCGGCGGCGGCCAGGCCTCGCGCCAGCGGGCCCGCCAGCGGGGCGAGGTGGTGGGCGAGAAAGGCCTCGCGCGCGGCGCCCGTGGTCGCGGCCGCTTCCTCGTCGCCCTCGGCGCGCGCCAGGTCCTCCTTGAGCCGCAGATAGCCGACGAAGCCCGCCTCCACGGCCGCGTGATCGGGCGGATCCTCCGCGCGCGGGCGGTAGGCGAACGCCTCGTAGA
>CAZGUU010000506.1:0-2745 GCA_964529315.1 uncultured Enterobacteriaceae bacterium | reverse complement strand
CGCGGCCCGCGCCCGCGCGAAGCCGCGCGCCGCGTCGCGGATGGTCTGCGCCGAGACGCCGGTGATCCGCGCGGCGCGCTCGGGGGCGTACTCGGCCAGGCGCGAGCGAAGCCCGTCGAGCACCGGCCGCACGCGCACCTCGGTGCCGTCGGCCAGGCGCACGGGGAACTCGCCGGTGAGCGCCGGCTCGATCGGCTCGCCCCACCAGCGGCCGTCGCGCAGGCGCAGCGACTGCACCGAGTGCCCGGCCGAGCCCGGAGCCTCGACCAGGGCGCCGCTGCGCTCGTCCCAGAAGTAGAAGACGTCGTCGGCCGCGCCGGGCTCGAGATCGCTGCGGCGCAGGAAGCGCTGCGTGTCCTGGCGCACCAGCATCGGCAGGTCGGTCTGCTCGCGCACGTAGGCGGCGTCGTAGAGGCCCTCCTCGACGATCACGCTCGCCATGCCCAAGCCCAGCGCCGCGTCGGTCTCGACCCGTGGGTTCAGCCACAGATCGGCGTGCATGGCGCTCGAGTTGTAGTCCGGCGCCACGACGACCACGCGAGCGCCACGGTAGCGCGCCGCGGCGAGGAAATGCGCATCCGGGATGCGCGTCGTGCTCGGGTTCATCGACCAGACGACGATGAAGTCGGAGTGGCACCAGTCGTCCGCCGTGCCGTCGACGTTGACCAGGCCCCAGGTCTGGATCGCGCCCAGCGGCAGGTCGCCGACACCCGAGAGCGTGTCGAGCGTGGGCACGCCGAGCTGCGAGAAGAACAGCAGCTCGCCGGCGGTGTTCGGGCCGAAGTCGATGTTGGTGCCGAAGTCGTAGGCGATCGCCGCGGGGCCGTCCTCGAGGCACACGTCGATCACCCGGTCGGCGATCTCGCCCAGCGCCTCGTCCCAGGAGATGCGCTTCCACTGCCCCGAGCCGCGCTCGCCGACCCGCCTAAGCGGGTACTTCAGGCGGGTCGGGGCGTAGCTCAGCTTGCTGTAGCAGGCCCCCTTCTGGCAGCCGCGCGGGCCGAAGTCCGGCAGGTCGGGGTTGGTCTGCGCGTAGACGTCGGCCTGCTCCTCGCGCCAGGCGATGCCGTCCTTCACGTAGACGTCCCAGCTGCAGGCCGAGGCGCAATTGGCGCGCAGGTGCGTGCCCTTGACCACGCGATCCCAGCGCCATTGTTCGCGGTAGAGGTCCTCCCAGGCGAGGTACGCCGGCACCGGCCGCGCACCTGCGGTCGCGGCGGTGCCGGCCGCGCCGTCGGCGCCCAGGGCGATCCCCTCCGGACGCAGGGCGCGCAGCGAGAGCGCCGCCGCGGCCGCGCCCGCTGCCGCGAGGAAGCCTCGCCGGGTGATCCGCGCTGTGCTCGACCGGCTCACAGCAGCGCCCCCGCCTCCTCGAGCCGCGCGATCTCCTCGGCCGACATCCCCAGCAGCTCCGAGTAGACCTGCGCGTTGTCCTCGCCGATGCGCCGGTAGGGGCCGACCCGGAGCGGCGTCTCCGAGAGCAGGAGCGGCAGCCGCGCCGCCAGCACGTCGGGGCCCTGGGCCCACTCGACGCCGGGGCGCTTGGGGTCGGGGACGAAGTAGGTGGTCGGCGCGTAGAGGCCGCGCGCCGCGAGCTGCGGGTCCGCGGCGAGGTCGCACCCCTTGGCGACCGGGCCCGCCGACACCCCGGCGGCCTGCAGAGCCGCGGCGAGCTCGTGCTTGTCGCGCACCCGGGTCACGGCGGCGATCGTCGCGTCGAGCTCGTCCTGGTGCGCCAAGCGCGCGGCGAGCGTGGCAAAGCGCGGATCGTCGGCCCACGCGACGTGGCCCAGCACCGCGCAAAGGGCGCGCCACTGCACCTCGTCGAAGGCGGCCAGCGCGCACCACTCGTCCTCGCCGCGGCACGGGAAGACGTCGTGCGGCACGGCCTGTGGATCGCGGTTGCCGCGCCGCTCTGGCGGCCGGCCGGTCGCCTGGCACTCGAGCAGCGCCGTCGCCATGGTGCAGGCGCCGGAGCGGAAGATCGAGCCCTCGACGAACCCGCCGCGCCCGGTGCGCCGCCGGCGGTCGAGTGCACCGAGGACGGCCAGCGCCTGGAAGAGCGGCGTGTGGTAGTCGGAGTACGCGGAGTTCAGGCAGCAGGGCGGCTCGTCGGGCTGGCCGGAGAGCGTCGAGACGCCGCAGACGTGCTGCGCCATGATGCCGTAGAGCTTGTGCCGCTCGTAGGGCCCGGCACCGAATCCCGTCTGGTGGACGACGGTCAGCGCCGGATGCCGCTCGCGCAGCTCGTCGAGGTCGAGGCCCCAGCGCACCAGCGCTTCGCGGCGGAAGTTGGTCATGAAGACGTCGCTCGCGGCAATCAGGCGCCGCAGCACGTCGGCACCGCCCGGGCGGCGCACGTCGAGGGTCACCCGGCGCTTGAGCGCCTGGTACTCGGGCTGCCCCATGCCCATGCCCCAGGGAGGGACGAAGTTGAGCTGGTCGAGCTGGCGGTTGGTCTCGACCTTGATCACCTCGGCGCCCAGCGCGGCCAGGATGCGTCCGGTGATCGGCAGGGCGATGAACGGGCCGAACTCGATCACCCGCACGCCCTCGAGAGGGCGGCGAACGGCGACGCCGCCGTGAGCCCCACCGCGATCCACTGCGGCACCTGTCGCGCCGGCCGCGCTCCACCCGCCCACCCCCCAAGCCGCCGCCTCCGCGCCCTCGCCCGCCGGCGGCGCGCCCCTCTCCTCCGATGGCGCTGGCGCCGGCGAGCTCGCTTGCACTGGCGGCGCCGCGCTC
>CAZGUU010000505.1:0-2761 GCA_964529315.1 uncultured Enterobacteriaceae bacterium | reverse complement strand
TGCGCTCGCCGGCTCGGCGCGTGCCACCGGCGACGACTTACGGGTCGCTGCGCCCGGCGGCGAGTCACCGTATTCCGGCGAGCCCGACGATGCCGACGAGGCCTGCTTCCAGGCGCTGCGTGCGCTGCGCAAGCGCATCGCCGACCGGCTCCACGTGCCACCCTACGTGGTGTTCGGCGATGCGACGCTGCGTCAGATGGCCGAGCGGCGCCCGGCGAGCGAGCAGGAGCTGCTCGAGGTCTCCGGCGTCGGGCACAAAAAGCTCGCCCGCTTCGGCGCCGAGTTCCTCGCCCTGCTGCGCGCCTGAGAGCATGAGCAGGAATCCCCGGACAGGCCCAGGGTGCCTTCGGTCCGCCGCGACGGCGAACGTGGGGCCCTTCGCTGTGGGTCCTCGCCGCCCCCGGGGTGGGCCGCCGATCGGGCTGCCGCGGGCACCACCCGATGGGCGCCCATGGCTTCTGGCGGCGCGGGCCGCTGCGCCCGATCGTCCAAGGTGGTGCGGCTTGGGCTCGGCTCGCAGCTCACTCGTCGGGCGGGGGGGCGATCTCGCGTCGCGTGCCGAGATCCACCTGGCCCGGCCCCTGGAACGGATAGCCGAGCATGGCCCCGTCGGGGACACCCGAGCAGAAGCGTCCCTGGTTCTGCCACTCGCCGTTCATGCAGAGCTGCTCCAGACCGGCCTGGCAGATCATCGCTCCCTGCTCGAACTCGCGACCGTTGTACGTGCAGCGGTTGGCGCCCGCGTGCGCCGAAACCGCATGCAGCGGCCCGGCGACGAGCATCGCCGCGGCGACGAGCCGCCACGCCCCGGCCCCACGCCACGCCGCCCGGCGCCCTCTCGTGCCTCTCATCGCGCCCTCCTTTCTCGTCGACTGGCCCGCGGTCTTCTGCACCCGGGCCGATGCCCCGCGGCGCAGACCCGAGCTCACCTGTGGCCGAAGGCCTTGCCCGGAGGATCGAGCAACTCCTCTGCTCCAGGATGCACCCGAGCCAACGCTTCGGCCAGCTCGACCAGATCCTCCTCCGGGACATCGCCGGCTCTCTCGTAGATCGATACCCGCACGCCGCCGTCGAGCGAGAAGCTCTCCGGCCGGCGGCGAAACCAGCGGCCGATCCCCGATCCCTCGGCCAAGCGCAGCGCCGGGAGCTCGACCACGCGCTGGTGCTCGACGGGCAGGTGCAGCCCGACCGGGTGGCTGGCGACCACCAGGTCGGCGACGGCCAGCGCCCAGGGGAACCCGTCGCGCAGGTCGACGTGCGCCGTGGGCAGGAGGCGCGCGCGCAGATCGGGCCACCCCGGGTCGGCCAGGTGTGCCAGTCCGACGATCGACTCGTTGAGCACCGTCGAGCTCGACAGTACGTAGATGCGCCGGCCCGGGGCATCGCGGGTGAGCGCATCGAGCGTGAGCGTCAGGCGCCCGATCTCCTCGAGGTCGCCGCGCACCGGTGGGGCGTAGCTCAGGCGCGAAACCAGCGGGGCGAGCCACGCCGTGCGTGCAGAGACCGCCGGCTCGAGCATCGCGGCGAAGCCCAGCGCGAGCAGCGCGACGTAGCCCGCAAGGAGCAGACGGCGCGCGGCGGCCCACGCCACCCGCTCGCCCGCTCGCACCACGGCCACGCCGGCCAGGACGAGGAGCCCGGGCAGGAGCAAATATTGGTGGTGCCAGCCGAGCGTCTGGGTGCGGCTGAACCAGACGAAGACCAAGATCGCCTGCACGGCGACCAGCACCCCGATGGCCCGCAGACGAGGATCCGCCAGCGCGGTCGCGAGGCCCAGGACGGCCAGGGCGGGAATCGCCAAGCCCTGGTGCGCGAGCAGGAGGCCGAGGGCGCCGGGCAGCGTATCGGCCACGCGATAGGCGGCGTAGAGCGCCGTCCAGTCGGTCGCCAGCATGCGCAGCGCGGCGGGCAGCGCCAGCGCGGCGAGCACGGCGGCCGCCACCGCTCCGGCGAGCGCGAGGCGGGCAGAAGCCGCCGCCGCGGCCGGCAGCGCCCCGGCTCGCCCCGGCAGGCCCATCCCTTCGCCGCAGCCTTCGGTGCGGCTCCATCCCTCGACGAAAGCCGCGGCGAGCGCCGCCGGGAAGAAGGCGACGGCCCAGTAGGCGTACCAGCGGCGCAGCAGAACCAGCCCGCCGAGCAGAGCCCCGATCGCCGCAGCACGCCGCCACGACCAGGCGGCTGCGCTGCCGCGTGCGAGCCCCAGAATCACGAAGATCGGCACGCACCCGACGATGTCGAGCAGGCCCGCGAGCACCGGCAGCCAGATCTGCGGCACGAGCGTGATGGTCACGAGCGCAACCCCTGCCACGAGATCGCGGCGGTCGCCCGGCTCGGCCAATAGTGTCTCCATCAGCCAGACGAAAGCCACCACCGACGGCATGCCGAAGAGCAGCATGACGGACAGCACCCAGCCGAGCCGGCTCTCGCCGAGCAGCATCGTGCCGGGCAGCGCGAGCAGCGCGGGAAGCGCGCCGTATTCGTCGTGGCGGACGGAATCGCGCACCGTGGCGAGGGTCGCCGCCAGACCTTGCGTGGCCAGGCTGCGCCTGAGCTCGACGGTGCGTGGCCAGAAGCCGGCCGTGTCCCAGAAATGAACGTAGCGCTCGGCCCCGACGAAGCGAGTGACGAACAGTGCGAGAAAGGCGCCAAACCCGACCAGCACGACGGCACGCCGGGCGCCTGCGCCGGCACGGGCTCGAGGCGCCTCGGGGCCGCCACGCGCTGCGGCGCCTCCACCGGCGCCGGGGCCCTCCTCGCCTCC
>CAZGUU010000504.1:0-2778 GCA_964529315.1 uncultured Enterobacteriaceae bacterium | reverse complement strand
GACCGGGCTCGGTCGGAGCGCGTGGCCGGCGAGCCCGCAGCGCCCCTGGTGCCGTCCGGCGAGCGAGGCGCCGCGGCGATGCGCTCGGCCGAGAGCGCCTGGGCGGACTCGGCGCCGGGTGGAGACGGTGCCGGGCATGGCGTGCGGGTCGCGGAGGCATTGTCGCGCTACGCGAATCGCGGGCAGGGGCAGCTCGCGGTGCACGGCACGGCGTCGGTGGCCGGTGGGTGGGGTGGCCCGGTATCGCGTGCCGCGGCGGCCGCGGATGCGGGTGTGACCAGGGCGTCGCGCGGGGCTGCCGGCGAGGGCGGCTCGATCGCGCTGCCGCTGCCGGATTCGCAGCCGCACGGGGGCGACGTCGCCGAGGAGCCGACCGCCGCACCGCGCTTTGCTGCCTTGCGGGTGATCGGTCAGGCGTTCCAGGGCTACCTGGTCTGCGAGGCACCCGACGCGCTGGTGCTGATCGACCAGCATGCGGCGCACGAGCGGGTGCGCTTCGAGCGGCTGCGGGCTGCCGCGGGCCGTACCGACGAGGCGCTGCCCAGCCAGCGGCTGCTCGTGGCGCGAGTCGTGGAGCTCGGCCCGGCAGCGGTCGCCCAGCTGCTCGAGTCGGCCGCGGAGCTGGCCGCGGCGGGCTTCGAGATCGAGGGGTTCGGCGACCGGGCGCTGGCCCTGCGCGCGTTGCCGGCGGCACTCGACGTCGCGACCGACGTCGAGGTGGTGCTCGCCGACCTGGCGCGCGACCTGGGCTCGATCGGCGCCAGCGAGCGGCTCCAGACCGCGCGCGACGCGCTGCTGGCGCGCATCGCCTGCCACGGGGCGGTGCGCGCCGGAGATGCGCTGCAGCCGCGCGAGATGGAGGGGCTGCTCGCCGACCTCGACACGATTCCCTTCGCAGCCACTTGCCCGCACGGGCGGCCGCTGGTCATCGAGCTGCCACGCGCCGAGCTCGCCCGGCGCGTGCGCCGCTCGTGAGACGACCCGGGCGTCCTGCTAGGAGCCCGGCATGCACCGCCCACGCGTGCTCGCCCTGGTGGGTCCGACTGCCGCCGGAAAGACGGAGCTCGCCCTCGAGCTGGCCGCGGCCCTGGGCGCGGAGATCGTCTCGGTCGACTCGCGCCAGGTCTACCGCCGGCTCGACATCGGCACGGCCAAGCCGGACCTGGCGGCGCGGCGCGCGGTGCGCCACCACCTGATCGACGTCGTCGAGCCCGACGAGAAGCTCGACGCGGCCGGATTTGCCGCCCTGGCACGCGCCGCGATCGCCGACATCCTGGGGCGTGGCCGCGCGGTGCTGCTCTGCGGCGGAAGCGGGCTCTACCTGCGGGCCCTGGTCGGCGGCTTGTGCTCGGCTCCACCGGGGGACGCCGCGCTGCGGGCGGCGCTGCGCGCCGAGCTCGCCGAGCGGGGTGCGGCGAGCCTGCATGGAGAGCTGCTGCGGCTCGATCCGGCGGCCGCCGAGCGCATCGCGCCGCGCGACGCACCCCGCATCCTGCGCGCCCTCGAGGTGGTGCGGCTCACCGGCAGGCCGCTCTCCGATTGGCAGCGGGCGCACGGCTTCTCCGACCGCCCCTTCGACGTCCTGACGTGGGTGCTCTCGCCGCCGGTCGACGAGCTCGATCGGCGGATCGCCGCCCGGGCTCGGGCGATGTGGCGATCGGGACTGGTCGAGGAGACGGCGGCGGCTCTGGCGGCGGGCTTCTCGCCCGATCTGCCCGCCCTGGGCTCGATCGGCTATCGCGAGGCGCAGCGCCACCTGCGTGGCGAGCTCGAGGCCGACGCGGCGGTCGAGGCGATCGCCCTGGCCACCCGGCGGTACGCCAAGCGCCAGCGCACCTGGTTTCGCGGCGTGGCGGAGGCCCGCTGGGTCGACGGCGCGCATCGAGCCTCGGCGCTGCTCGGTGCGGCGCACGACTTTCTCCACGAGCCGAGCGATGCGGCGCACCTATCTTGACTTCGAGGAGCCGCTGCGCGCGCTCGACCGGGCGCGCGACGCGGCCCGCGCGCACGGCGACGAGGCCACGCTGGCCCACGTCGCGGCGGAGACCGAGGCCGTGGCGCGGCGGATCTGCGCGGAGCTCGAGCCCTGGCAGCGCGTGCAGCTGTCGCGCCACGTCGACCGGCCGTTCACGCTGGACTACGTGGCGGCGCTGTGCTCGGACTTCGTCGAGCTGCACGGGGATCGGCTCTACGGCGACGATCCGGCGCTGGTCGCGGGCATCGGCCGCCGCGGCGAGCGGCCCCTGGCGGTGGTCGGCCACCAGCGCGGCCGCGGCACGGCGGAGAAGCTCGAGCGCAACTTCGGCATGCCGCGCGCCGAAGGCTTTCGCAAGGCGCGCCGGGTGTTCGAGCTCGCCGGACGCGCCGGGCTCTCGCTGCTCACCTTCGTCGACACGCAGGGGGCGTTCCCGGGCCTGGAGAGCGAGGAGCGCGGTATCGCCGAGGCGATCTCCGGGTGCCTCGACTCGCTGGCCGGGCTGCCGGTGCCGATCGTCTGCGTGGTGATCGGCGAGGGCGGAAGCGGAGGGGCGCTCGCCCTGGCGGTGGGCGACGTCCTGCTGATGCTCGAGCATTCGTGCCTCGGGGTGATCACCCCGGAGGGCTGCGCCTCGATCCTCGAGCGGCGCCGCTCGCCGGAGGCGGTGGCCAGGGCGGCGGCCTCGCTGCGCCTCACCGCGCGGGATCTCCTCGAGCTCGGCCTGGCCGACGCCGTGGTGCCCGAGCCGGTCGGCGGCGCGCACCGCGATCCGCCAGGCGCAGCGGCGGCGGTCGGTGCGG
>CAZGUU010000503.1:0-2780 GCA_964529315.1 uncultured Enterobacteriaceae bacterium | reverse complement strand
CGCAGGCGGGCCACCTGCCGCGCCACCACCGTGAGGCTCGCCGCTGCGAGCCCGGCCAGCACGAGGCGAAACGGCCCCGGCCCGAGCGCCGCCGCCGCGGCCGCCGCGATCGCCACGGCGAGCAGCGGTGCCGCCAGCGCCGAGTAGACCGCCCGCTGCACGGCGAGCCGGTTCAGGCGCAGCTCTACGCGCGCCAGGGAGGCTTCCGGCTCCGATCTCGCCCCGGACCCGTCCATTGGGGGACTTGCTGCCGGCACCGCCGTCGCCACCGGCTCCTTGGCAGGGGGGTCCTGCACGAGGCGACGCTACGCCACGCCGCATGCCACGGTCAACGCGAATCACCCGCACGTGAATCCAGCCGAGGAGGCGAGCCGTCGGGTCGGCCGCTGCAGGACGAGCGAGCTCGTGCGGCAAGATCCCTTGGGCGACGGGTGCCTTCGGCAGGGCGCGGGGGCGGGTGCCCTGTCGGGCCGCCGCGAAAGACGCTTGTCGGACGCCCGGCAGCGCGATACGCAACGGGACTTCGCCGCCCAGGGAGGCTCGCGTGCCGCAGTCGCAGTCGGAATCGCCCGTCGACGTCTTGATCGTGGGGGCCGGGGCCTCGGGGGCGGCGCTCGCCTGGAGCCTGTCGGATACGCGCATGAGCGTCCTCTGCCTCGAGCAGGGGGACTGGATGGACCCGGCGGCCTACCCCGGCACGAAGCTCGGCTGGGAGCTGCGCCAGCTCGGCGACTTCGCCTACAGCCCCAACGGGCGCGGCCGGCGCGAGGACTACCCGATCGACTGCTCGGAGTCGCCGATCGAGGTGGCCTCGTTCAACGCGGTGGGCGGCAGCACGATCCTCTACGCCGCCCACTTCCCGCGCTTTCATCCGGCCGACTTCCGCGTCCGCACGGTCGACGGCGTGGCCGACGACTGGCCGATCGACTACGCGCGCCTCGAGCCGTTCTACGCGCTGAACGAGCGCATGACGGGTGTTGCCGGCCTGGCCGGGGATCCCGCCTACCCGCCCAAGCAGCCACCGCTGCCGCCGGTCACCCTGGGCAAGCTCGGCCGCACGATGGCGGGCGGCTTCAACCGGCTCGGCTGGCACTGGTGGCCCTCGGACACCGCGATCGTGACGCGCGAGTACGAGGGGCGCGCGCCGTGCATCAACGCGGGCACCTGCCTCTCCGGGTGCGCTCAGGGCGCCAAGTCGAGCACCGACGTCACCTACTGGCCGATCGCCCTGCGCAACGGCGTGCGCCTTAGGACTCGCTGCCGGGTGCGCGAGATCACCCTGCGCGAGGACGGTATGGCCGACGGGGTGATCTACTACGACGCCGACGGCGTGGAGCGAAGGCAGCGCGCCGAGGTCGTGGTGCTGGCGTGCAACGGCGTCGGCACACCGCGCCTGCTGCTGGGCTCGCGCCCCAAGGGGTTCCCCGACGGCCTGGCCAATCGCAGCGGCCTGGTCGGCAAGCGGCTCATGTTCCACCCCTACGCGCTGGTGACCGGCCTCTTCGACGAGCCGCTCGAGGGCTACAAGGGGCCGACCGGCTGCTCGCTGATGAGCCACGAGTTCTACGAGACCGACCGCTCGCGCGGCTTCCTGCGCGGCTACTCGTTCGAGGGCCTGCGCGGCTTCCCACCGGCGCTGACGGCGCTCTGGGGCATGGGGGCGGGCCGCCTGTCGTGGGGCGCGGACCACCACGCGGCGTACGCCGCGATCTTCGACCGGATCGCCAGCATGGCGATGATCGGCGAGGACCTCCCGGAGGAGACCAACACCGTCACGCTCGATCCCCAGGCCACCGACTCCGACGGCATCCCGGCCCCCAAGGTCACCTACCGCCTGAGCGAGAACAGCCTGCGCATGCTCGAGCACGGCGTGGCCCGCGGCAAGGAGGTGCTCGTGGCCGCCGGCGCGCGCGAGACCTTCGCCGAGTCGCCGTTGCGCCTGGCCGGCTGGCACCTGATGGGCACGGCGCGCATGGGCACCGATCCGGCCACCTCCGTGGTCAACGAGTGGGGCCGCTGCCACGACGTGCGCAATCTGTTCGTCGTCGACGGCAGCCTCTTCGTCACGGCCGCCGCAGTGAACCCGACCAACACGATCCAGGCGCTGGCGCTCTACGTCGCCGACGCGATGAAGCAGCGCCTGGCCAATCTGTTCGATTGACCAAGGCACCCGCTGCGGACCGGGCGCCGGTGCGGCGCTGCGGCTCGGGACGGGCCTCCGCGCGAGAGAGCACGATGAGCGATCCCCGATTCACCCAGAGCGAGATCCGAACGCTGGCCGGCGTCCTCGACGAGATCATCCCGCGCAGCGCCGACGGCGCGCTTCCCGGAGGGGGAGAGCTCGGCCTGGCCGCGTTCGTCGAGCAGGCGCTGGCGGCATCGCCCGAGGCCCGAGGGATGATCGCCGGCGGGCTGGCGGAGCTCGAGCGGCTCGCCGCGGCGCGCGGCTGCGGCCCGGAGGGCTTCGCCTCGCTTCCCGCCGAGCAGCGCCGCCAGGTGCTCGACGAGCTCGCCGCCTCGGACCTGGCCTTCGTGCTGACGCTGATGTTCCACGCCTTCGGCGGCTACTACCAGAGCGCGCCGGTGCTCACGGCCCTGGGCCTCGAGGCCCGCCCCCCGCACCCGCTGGGCTACACCATGGAGCCCGACGACCTCTCGATCCTCGACCCCGTGCGCCGCCGCCCGCCGATGTACCGCCGCTGAGCCCGAGCATCTCGGCTGGGTGCGTAGCGAGGCGGTCGAGATGCCAGGCGAGGCGCAGCCTTGCAGGCCTTAAGGGC
>CAZGUU010000502.1:0-2788 GCA_964529315.1 uncultured Enterobacteriaceae bacterium | reverse complement strand
CCGGTCGCGTTGGCCACCAGCGATGCGCCCGGCGCCAGCAGCGCGTCTCGCGGCGCGACCTGCGGCAGGCCGGCGACCCTGGCCGCCGGCTCGCGTCCACCCGCCGCGCGGGCGAGTAGCGCGGCGGAAACGAGCGAGGATGCGGACGGCGGCCTGCCGGCGGACACGGCGGCAGGCGTGGTCCCGGGCGCCACCGCCGACACCGGTGCGCAGGCCGCACCGAGCGGCGGCAGGGCGAGGAGCAGTGACAGCAGGGCGGCACGCATCGGGTTGCGGCGGGTCATAGCGCCTCCAGATGGCCATGCGCCAGCCGGAAGCGCCGGTCCATCGCCGCGGCGAGCCGGTCGCTGTGCGTCACCACGACACAGGTGGTCGCGGACTCGTGGTTCAGCTCGAGCAGCATCCGCTCGACCTCGGCGCCGGTCTCGGGGTCCAGGTTGCCGGTCGGCTCGTCGGCCAGGACCAATCCGGGGCGCTGCACGACCGCCCGGGCCACCGCCACCCGCTGCTGCTCGCCGCCCGAGAGCTCGCCGGGCCGGTGCTCGAGGCGCTCTGCCAAGCCGACCCGACCCAGTGCGGCGGCGGCCTTCTCGCGGGCCGTGGGGGGCGTGTCGCCGCCGATCAGGCACGGCATCATGACGTTCTCCAGCGCCGTGAAGTCGGGCAGCAGGTGGTGGAACTGGAAGACGAAGCCGATTGCGCGATTGCGAAAGCGCGCCAGGTCGCGCTCGCTCTGCGCCGCGATGTCGACGCCCCCGACCCGCACCGTGCCGGAGCTGGGGCGCTCGAGCCCGCCCAGGAGGTGGAGCAACGTGCTCTTGCCGACGCCCGACTCGCCGACGATCGCGACCGTCTGGCCAGCCGGGATGCTGAAGTCGACCCCCGAGAGGACGCGGACCGTCCGGGGACCGTCGGTGAACTCCTTGACCAGTCCCCGTGCATCGACGTGCGGCGCCCCCCCCTCTCCCCCCGGCTCCACGGTGGGCGGCTCACTCGTAGCGGATGACCTCGACGGGGGCGAGGCGCGCCGCCTGTCGAGCGGGGTAGATCGTGGCCAGGATGCAGATCAGGATCGAGGCGACGGCCACCATCGCGAAGTTCTCGGGGTAGATGCGCACCGGGACGGTCGAGACGTAAAAGACGTCCTTGGGTAGCTCGATGAACTGGTAGCGAGCGAGCAGCGCCGAGCCGCCCAGCCCGCCGGCCACGCCGAGGATCGTGCCCAGGATCCCGATCACCGCGCCCTTAAACACGAAGATCGCCCCGATCGCCACATTCGTCGCACCCATCGACTTCAGGATGGCGATGTCCTTCCGCTTCTCCATCACCACCATGATCAGCGTGGCGGCGATGTTGAAGGCCGCGACCAGGACGATGAGCAGGAGCACGACGAACTGGATGAACTTCTCCAGCTTGAAGGCGACGAACAGGTTGCGGTTCACCTCCATCCAGTCGCGCGCGTAGAACGGGTAGCCGGCGCGCTGCTCGATGTCCCGGGCGATGCGCCGCGCGGCGTAGAGGTCGTCGACGCGCGCCTCGATGCCGGTCACCCGGGGGCCCATCTCCATGAAGCGCTGCGCGTCGGGCAGCGAGAGGAAGACGATCGTCGAATCGTAGTCGTACATGCCCGAGTCGAAGATCCCGCCCACGGCGAATCGCTTGACGCGCGGGACGAAGCCGAGCGCGCTCGGCGTGCCCAGCGGCGACATCACGTTGACCCAGTCCCCGACGCCCACGCCGAGCAGCTTGGCCAGCTCGAAGCCCAGCACCACCTGGCTCGCCTCGACGGTCTGCTCCTCGCCGTCGACCAGGGTCTTCACCTGCATCGGCTGGCCGAGCGCCGCCGCCGAGCCCTCGCGCACGTGCCCGCTCACGTCCACGACGGCGTCGATCTGCGCCGGGTCGACGCCGCGCACCAGCGCGCCGGAGACCGAGCTCGCCGTGGTGATCATCGCCTGGCTGTAGACGAACGGGGCCGCCGCTGCGACGCCCGGCGTGTGGCGCACCTCCTCGAGAGTCTTCTCCCAGTCGCGAAACGGCCCCCCGTGGCTCAAGACGACGATCTGCGGGTTGAAGCCCAAGATCCGGTCGCGCAGGTCCTCCTCGAAGCCGGTCATGACCGCCATGACGATGCACAGGGTCATGACGCCGATCGCCACGCCCAGCCCGGCGATCAGCGCGATCAGCGAGACGAACAGCTCGCGGCGCCTGGCGCGCAGGTAGCGCAGCCCGACCATCACCTCCCAGCGCATGCCCACCCCTCTCCTGCTCGGCTCCGGCTCGTCGCGCCGCTCAGCGCGGCTCCCCGGCCGCGGCCTCCGGGTCGGGCGGCGCCTCGCTCGCCGCCCTGCGCTCGGGGCGCAGCAGCGGAAACAGGACGACGTCGCGGATCGACGCTGCGTCGGTCAGCAGCATGGCCAGGCGATCGATGCCGATCCCGCAGCCCGCGGCCGGCGGCATGCCGTACTCGAGCGCGAGACAGTAGTCCTCGTCCATCGGGTGGGCTTCCTGGTCGCCGCGCGCCCGGCTCTCGACCTGCGCCTCGAAGCGGGCGCGCTGGTCGTCGGGGTCGTTCAGCTCGGAGAAGCCGTTGGCCAGCTCGCGCCCGACCACGTAGAGCTCGAAGCGGTCGACCACGAACGGGTCGTGGTCGCTCGGGCGGGCCAGCGGCGAAACCTCGGTGGGAAAGCCGGTGACGAAGGTCGGCTGGACGAGCTCGCCCTCGCAGAGGTGCTCGAAGATCGCCGTGGCGATGCCCCCCGGGCCCGCCGCGGGGGGCACGGCCACG
>CAZGUU010000501.1:0-2828 GCA_964529315.1 uncultured Enterobacteriaceae bacterium | reverse complement strand
CACCAGGCGCGCGCTGCCCGAGACGACCCGCTGCAGCAGTGCGACGGCCAGCGAGCCGTTGGCGATCTCGTCGCGTGCCGCCGCACTGGCCACTTGCGCGATGCGCGCTTCGAGCGCGCGCTCGAGCTCGAGGACGCGCCGCTCGGCCTCGGCCGACTGCGCGGCGACCCGCGCCAGGTCGGCGCGCAGCCGCTCCACGTCGACCGGCGCGCCGCCCTCGCCGGGCGCCTCGGCCAGGGCCACGGGCAGGGATGGATCGGCGCCCTCGCCGAGCGGCACCGTCGTTCCGTGGGCGAAGAGGAAGTCCTGGCGCGACACGGGCATCTGCTCGGCCACGCCGGCAATCAGGTAGCGCACGATGAAGGCGACGCCGTCCCCGGAGAGCTCCGCACCGGGCGGCGGTGCGCACCGCCAGACGCACACCCGGCCGGCGGGCGCCGCATCCTCGTGCCCCGCTGCCGGCACCACCGACAGGCGCAGCTCGAGCTCGCAGCCTCGCGTGCCGGGCAGCGGCTCGAGCTCGAAGCGCTGCCAGTCGCAGTGCGGCAGCAGCGGCGCGGGGACGACGACTCGCGCCACGCGCTCGGCGAGCGGTCCCAGCCGGTGCAGCTCGAGGACCAGGTTCCAACCTTCGACCGGCGGCTCGACCCAGAGCAGGACGTCGATCTGGCAGAGGTGATCGTAGGCGGCGCGAAAGCGCTGCACCAGCCAGCACTCGGCGTCCAGCGGCGGCGAGATCGCCCGGGCCTCGCTGACGAACTCCTCGGCGATCTGCGCCTCCTCCTTGCGCACGAGCCCCTCGCGCGGCGTATCCGCCGCGAGCCACGCCCGGCCGTCGTGGTCCGAGGCGTGCCGCGGGGCCGCGCAGAAGCGACGCAGCGGCTCGACGGCCCGGGACCAGGCGAACGACTCGCGCGCCGCGGCCAGGCGCGCGGTACGCGCCTGGGCCGCCGGGTCGTCGAGCAGGGCTTCGATCGCCGCGGCGACGGCGACGGGGTCCTCGGGCGCGACCACGCGGCCGAGATCCTCGCGCTCGACGCGCGCCGCCAGGTCGTCGCCCACGGTGAGCACCATCGGCAGCAGCCCCCAGAGGTAGTCGAGCACGCGGGTGCGGAAGGCGAGCTCCGACTCGACGCCGCGGCGGTGCAGGCTCACCCCGACGTCGCTCTCCAGCACCCAGCGCTGGCGCTCCTCGTAAGGCACCCAGTCGACGAACGAGATACCACGGTCGAGGACGCCGAGCTCGCGCGCCAGGTCGATCGCGCGGCGCGCGATCGCCATCTCGCCGATCTCCGGGTTGGGGTGGCGGGTGCCGAGCACGACGGTCTTCACCTCGGGGCGGCGCTCTCGCAGCAGGGCGGCGGCGCGGACCAGGGTCAGCGGATCGACCCAGTTCCACATGCCGCCGGCCCACAGCACGACGCGGTCCGCGGCCCCGATGCCGGGCAGCACGCCCTTGAGCACCGGCGGCCCCGGCTGCGGCGGCTCGTCGGGCACGCCGAACGGCACCACGTCGAGCAGGCCGCGCAGCTCGGGGTCGGCCTCGTAGTTGGCGCGGTTCACCCGCCCCGCGGCGGCGAGCATGCCGAGCCAGAAGCCGCGCTGCGCGGGGCTCGCGCAGAGGAAGAAGTCGCCGTGCGCCAGATGGTGCTGCAGCCAGCGCAGGCCGAGCAGCGGCTTGCCGCGCGAGCGGGCGAAGTCGTCGCCGAACAGGTCGAGGTTCGATAGGATGAAGGGATCGTAGAGGTCGACGACCAATGGCTTGCGGATCGCGGTCATGAGCTCGATCCGCCCCGAGAGCACGACCACCTCGCAGGCTGCGATCAGGTCGCGCAGCGCGCGCTCGCCCGGCACGCAGACCAGCGCGAGCCGCTCGAGCGGCTCGCAGCGGCTGCCGTCGGGCGCGGCGAGCACGACCTCCTGGCCGCTGCGTGCGAGCGAGCGCGCCATCTCCAGGGCACGCACCGCCGAGCCGGCCATCCGCTCGCCGACCCGGTCCCAGCTCACCACCAGGACGCTCACCAGGCCTCCTCGCCGAAGGCGCGCAGCGAGAGCGCGCGGCCGGGCAGCGGCTGGCCGCCGACCGACAGCTCGCCCAGCGCCGCCGGAGCGTGCCAGAGGAGGATCTCGTTGCCCTCGCGGGCGCGCGGCGCCTCGGCGTGCAGGCGCAGCACACGGCCGCGCGACGCCTCGATCGGGCGCTCGAGCTCGACGGAGACGAAGCTTCGGTCGAGCAGGGTCGCCGCGGCGACGCTGCGCTGGCCGAGCACCGCGCCATCCTCGTCGAGCACGCGCAGATGCACCTCGTGGTCGTTGCGCCGCGCGTAGGTGCCGACCAGGACGTCGACCCGCCAAACGCCGTCGCCGCGACAGACGAAGCTCTGCTCGACCTCGCGCCCCGGACCCAGCGGGCCGCCGGACTCGGCCTCGAGCTGGTAGGCATCGTAGACGTGGCTCGCCGGCTCGAGGGCCACCGTCGAGCCGCCGCCCGCCTCCATGGCGATCGGCGAGGGCAGCAGAGCACCCGAGCCGCCACCGCGCGCCAGAATCTCGGCCACGAGCTCGCGCGCCGCGCCAGCCTGCGCCTGCGGCCCGTAGCGTCGGTGCACGTCGTGGCGCGCGGCGCGGCCCAGGGAGCGGCGCAGCTCGGGCTCGTCGATCAAGCGCAGCACGGCGCTTTCCCAGTCGCCCAGGCTCGCCGCGAGCAGGCCCGTCGTACCGTGCTCGATCGCGGTGCGGAACGGACGGCTCGGGCTCGCCACGGTGGGCACGCCGACGGCCGCGGCCTCCAGGTACTTGAGCTCGCTCTTGGCCTCGTTGAACAGCCG
>CAZGUU010000500.1:0-2872 GCA_964529315.1 uncultured Enterobacteriaceae bacterium | reverse complement strand
AACGGTGCCGGCACGGTGGCCGAAGGGCCGGCCGGCGCGCGCGAGGGGCACGGTACCCGTGGGGGCGCGGTGCGCAGGTAGGGCTCGATGCCCAGCGCCGAGCCGCTCGCTCGTGCGCGGCGCACTGCCTCGATCGGGATTCCCGGCGTCACGGTGTCGCGATCAACGTCGCTGCGGGTCTTCCACGCCGTAGATCCGTGCCATGAGCTGGGAGACGAGCCCGCCCACGGGCAGGGAGACTCCCGCCCGTCGGGCGAGCTCGAGCGCCCACGCGAGATCCTTCTCCGCGACGTGCATGAAGCCGCGCAGCGAGGCCTGCATGGCCTGGCTGCGGCGCACCTCGTCGGGCGCCTTGTGCAGGGCGAGGAATCCCTGCATGAGTGGCGTGATCTGTCCGTTCGACAGTCCGGCCTCCTCGAGGACGTCCTGCGGTAGCCCGACCGCCGCGGCCAGCGCGAACGACTCGTACGCGGCGGCCCACTGGATGTAGGTCACCAGATTGATGCAGAGCTTGAGCTTGGCGCCGCTTCCCAGCTCGCCTGCGTGGATGATCTTCGCGGCGCTCGTCTCGAGGACGGGCCGCGCCGCCTCGAGCGTCGCCGCATCGCCGCCCACCAGATACGTGAGCTGCTTCTGTGCGGCCCGCGCGGCTCCACCGGTGACGCACGCGTCGAGCACCTTCGCACCCTTCGCGGCGGCGAGCTCGGCCATCGCGATCACAGTCTCGGGAAGGATGGTGCTGTGGATCGCGACGATGGCGCCGGGCCGTGCACCGGCGAGCACGCCGTCGTCGCCCAGCATCACCGTGCGTACCTGCGCGTCGTCCACGACGCAGATGCCGATCACGTCGGCCTGCTCGGCGACCTGGCGCGGCCCCGAGGCGGCTTGCGCACCCGCGGCCACGAGCTCCTCGACGGGGGCGCGGGCGACGTCGTACACGGTGAGCGGGAAGCCCGCCTGGGCGAGATTCGCAGCGATGGGCTTGCCCTGATTTCCCAGGCCGATGAATCCCGTACGCATCGCCATGTGCTGCTCCTTCCCGCTCGCAGCGGTGTCCCACCAACCCCGCGGGACTGGTTACAAGCCGGGCCGGGGGGCCGCTAGACGGGCCGTACCCCGGGGACGGCCGCACGAGGCGCGCTACCGGTCGGTCCAGATCCTCGGGCACGGTTCGGAGCTCCTGGAGTATCGACTCCATCCGGTCTAGCTTCACCTCCGAGAGCACTGCCCTGGAAGCCGACGCACCATCTTGCACCATCGCGTCCCCTCGCGATCCGGGCGCCCCGAGCCGACTCGATGCCCGGCGGGAGCCTCGCGGTGCGAGCGGGCGAGGACGAAGCCGGTGCCTTGCAGGTGAGCCTCGAGCGGGTGCGGATCGGAGAGGGGAAAACGTGATCGTCAGGTTCCAGCCGGAGAAGCTGGTTCAGACCGGCCGCTGACCGGCCGGCGAGGGGGCGGCGCCTTCCAGTGCGGGTCCGCTCGCATCGCGAGGACGCCGCCCGGCGACGCCGAGCGGCGTCCTCCTGTGTGGCGGCGGGTGGGCCACGGTGGATGCGACGGAAGGGGCCAGCAGCAGGGACGGCCCGGAGAGGGGAGCGAGATGAGCGGATCGGAGCGGCGGCGCAGGGGCGAGGCGATGATCGAGAAGGTCTACGCGGGCAACGTGGCCGTGCCGCCCGAGGGCGCGAGCGCGTTCGCGGACCTGATGCTCGAGCACCTGTGGGCCGAGGTGTGGACGCGCGAGGCGCTCTCGATTCGCGATCGCCGCCTCCTCACGATGGGCGCGATTGCCGCGCTCGGCGAGGCGATGCCGTGGGGGATCCAAGTGCGCGCCGCGCTGGCCAATGGCGAGCTCACCCCCGAGCAGCTGCGCGAGGTGCTGATCCACCTGACGCAGTACGTCGGCTACCCTCGCGTGACCGGCTTGCTGGGTCCCACCGAGGAGGCCATCGCGCAGGCGGGCGAGAAGCGGGGCTAGCCGCCCAACCGCCGGGATCCTCGAGAGAGGACGCGCGACGGTGCAGTGCGGTTACGGCCGCGGCGCGCCGCTCTCGAGCAGGCGGAGGAGCCAAGGTGCCCAGCACGGCATCGCGGCTCCTTCGAACGGAGAACGACATGAAGGACGTCCTGGGCTACGAAGGCAAGACCGTCGTGATCACCGGCGCAGCCTCCGGCATGGGCGAGGCGGCGGCGCGGCTGCTGGTGGATCTCGGTGCCGAGGTTCACGCGCTGGACATCGGCGAGGTCGCGGCACCGGTCGCGAAGGCCATCCGGGCCGACATGAAGAGCAAGGCATCCATCGATGCGGCGCTGGCGCAGCTTCCCGATCAGATCGATGCCCTGTTCAACTGCGCCGGCGTACCGCACCCGCCGTTTCCCGCCTTCGACACCGTCATGATCAACTTCGTCGGACTGCGGCACCTGACCGAAGCGCTGATCCCGCGCATCGGCGCAGGCGGCGGCATCGCATCGATCGCCTCCACGGCGGGCATGGCCTGGAGGACGAATCTCGAGCGGGTCCGCCAGCTCCTCGCCCTGGATGGCTTCGACGCGGCAGAGGCGTGGCTCGGGAGCTCGCCCGAGCTGAACGTCGATGCCTACGGCTTCTCCAAGCAGTGCCTGATCGTCTACACGATGACCAGGGCTGGCGAGCTCGCCAAGCGCAACGTGCGCATCAACTGCATCAGCCCTTCGCCCACCCAGACGGCCTTCATGGACGAGCTCACCAAGGAGGTGCCCGAGGAGGCCATCCGGCTGTTCTGCCCCTCCAACGGCCGCTTCGCAGTGCCCGCCGAGATGGGCGGGGCGCTGGTCCTGCTGAACAGCAAGCTGGCGAGCTTTTCGAGCGGGGTGAACCTGCCCGTCGACTACG
>CAZGUU010000499.1:0-2876 GCA_964529315.1 uncultured Enterobacteriaceae bacterium | reverse complement strand
TCTGTTCCCTGGCTCGCGACGGGCGTGCTAGGCAAGCCCAACGCTCGGCGCCCCGAGCGCATCGCCACGGCGGCTCCCCCCTCTCTCCGCATCCCCGCTTCTTGCCGCCCGCGCCTCGCCGTGGATTCGTCCGACAGCACACCGCAAAGCGGCCGATTCGACGGAGAGAACCTTGCGCATTCCGCCAGCCACGATCGCCATCGCAGCGGCCCTGCTCGGCCTGGTCCGGCCGGCCATGGCGACCACGACCGCCGACCTCTGCTCGGGCAACCCCTGCATCGTCGCAGGAGCCGTCACGGTGGACGCCTCCTCGGTGCTCGACTTCGGCTCGGGGACCACGCTGCGGCTCGGTCCGACCACCGTGCTGACCATCGGGCCGGGTGCCGGCGAGCGCGCGGTGACCTTGCGAGCAGGAGAGATCGTCTTGCAGGCCGGGGCACGAATCCTCGGCGGCGGCGATCTGGCGAACTTGACGCTCGAGGCGACTGGCGGCGATCTCAGGCTGCACGAGAGCGGCAGCTCGAGCGCGCGCATCGATCTCTCGGGAGATCAGGCCGGCTCGGTGACGTTGCGCGCGACCGGCGAGGTGGCCATCGGCGGTGTGGTCGACGTGCACGCCTCGGGGACCGATTCCCAGGGCGGCGACGTCACAGTCGAGGCCGGTGGCTCGCTCGCCGTCACGGGTGAGATCCTGACCGGCTCGACCGGAGCCAGCTCGGCGGCGGGCAACGCCGCTCTGCGGGCCGCCGGGGGTGTGACGCTCGCGGGCACGCTCGGTGCCGTGGGCGGCAGCTACGGTGGCGGCAACGTCGAGATCGACTCGACCACCGGTGCCGTCGTGATCACCGGCTCGATCGACACGACCGGCGGCAACCCCGATGGCAGCGCAGGGAGCCTCGACGTCACCGCATCTGCGGGCGACGTGACGATCTCCGGCCCGGTCACCGGCAAGGGCGGGACGGGGGCGGCCGAAGCCTGTGGCGACGGCGCAATCGTGACGATCACCGCCGGCGGCTCGGTGACGTCCTCGGCCCGGCTCGACGTGACGTCGGGCCGCCACTGCTTCGGCGGAGAGGTGACGATCACCGCGGGCAGCGACTTCGCCCAGCTCGCCGGGGGCGAGATCGTCTCCCAGGGGCCGGGGATCTACGGCTCGGGCGGCGAGATCACGATCACCGCTGGCGGCGACGCCACGCTGCGCGCGATCGACGCGACCTCGCCCGGCGCGGGCGGACAGGTGAACGTGGCGGCCACCGCGGCGCTCGCCGTCGAGGGAAAGCTCGACGCGAGCGGTACGGGTGCCGCCGGCTTCGCTGGCAACGTCACTCTCGCTGCGTGCACGATCTCCGTGGCGAGCGGCGCCGAGGTGCTGTCGCTCGGCGACGAGGACGACGAGATCGGTGTGAACCGGCTCGAGGCGGGCGGCGCCATGACGGTCGAGGGCTCGCTGCGGGCGGCCGTGGCCAACGAGCTTCGCCACCGCACCTCCGCGCCGGTGGTCACCGGTACGGTCGAGCCCGCGGCCGACGTGCAGGCCGATCCGAGCCTGCCCGCGTGCCCGCTCGTCCCGGTGTGCGGCAACGCAGCCATCGAGGGCGCCGAGCTCTGCGACGACGGCAACACCACCTCGTGCGATGGCTGCAGGGCCGACTGCACGCGCTTCGACGCATCCTGCGGCGACGGAGTCGAGGAGTGCTCCGAGGCCTGTGACGACGGCAACACGATCGACGGCGACGGCTGCGAGTCGGACTGCACCCGGACCCCGCTGCCCGGCCTGCGTCTGCCGGGAGAGCCGCGCGACACCGCCGGCTGCCTCGCCGAGTGGTCGCTGCCCGGGAGCGCGGCTGCCGATCCGGTGACCGGGTTCGCCCGGGCGAGCCAGGCCTGCGAGGACGGCGATCCTGCCTGTGACACCGACGGTGCCGCCGACGGCACCTGCACCTTCGAGGTGCGCGCTTGCCTGCGTGTGCCCGATCCGGGCTTGCCCTCGTGCAGCGCGGCGCCGATCTCCTACGTCAAGATCCGCCGCCCCGTGCCCGGTGCCGCGGGCGACGCAACCGACGCCCAGAACGCGGCGGCGCTGCGCGATGCCCTGATCGCGCTCGGCGGTACGGTCCGGGCGGTTGGCGCCGACCTCGCCAGCGGCCCGGCGATCTCGGGCGAGGACACCTGCACTCAGCCGATCGGCCTGCGCGTTCCGACCGCCGGCGACCTCGACGGCAAGCGCAACTTCAGCGTCGCGGCCAAGGATGGGGCCGGCCTCTTCATGCAGAGCAACACGCTGCGCCTGCGCTGCAAGCCCAGGCCGAAGACCTGCGGCGACGGCATCCTCGGCGAGAGCGAGGAGTGCGACGACGGGCCGAGCAACGGCACGCCGGGCAGCCGCTGCAGCGCGCAGTGCCAGATCCTCCCGGCCGAGCTCCGCGTGCCTGGCGGAGCCGCACGTCGGCTCGACTGCTTCTTCGAGTGGTCGGTCGACCTCCCGCCCGACGGCGTACGGCTCGACGGATACGGCCTCCCCGTTTCGACGCAGGACTGCAAGGACAACGACCCGACCTGCGACTACGACCCGGCGGTGGGAAGCTGTCGCTTCCGCGTCTGGGGCTGCTTTGCCGCGGCGGATGCGCGGCTCGGCTGCGCGGCGACGCAGGTGACCGGCATCACCGTCGACAGCCCGCGTGCAGACTCCAAGCGGGCCTTCGAGGCCGCAGCCCGGGCCACGATCGACGCGAGCTTCGCGGCGCTCGCTTTCCCCCTGAGCTACCAGGCGGAGGTGTGCACGGAGCGCATGGACCTCGACGTGCCCGTCGGGACCGAGCGCTTGAACCTTCGGGTGCGCGCTCGAGCGGGGACGCGGGTGGACGCCGACGCCTTGC
>CAZGUU010000498.1:0-2913 GCA_964529315.1 uncultured Enterobacteriaceae bacterium | reverse complement strand
TGCCGTGGCCACCCGGGCCGAGCGCCTGGCCTCGCTGGCCACGCTCGCCGCCGGTGCGGCGCACGAGCTCTCGACGCCGCTGTCGACCATCGCCGTGGTGACGCGAGAGCTCGAGCGCCAGCTCGGCCGGACGAGCGCGGACGAGGCGACGCTCGCCGACGTGCAGCTGATCCGCGAGCAGGTCGAGCGCTGCCGCGAGATCCTGGTGCAGATGGCCGCCGATGCCGGCGAGAGCACGGGAGAGGACTTCGCGCCGGTCTGCCTCGAGGCCCTGGTCGGGGCCGCGCTGCGCGACCTCCCCGAGGCGAGCCGGGTGCGGCTTTCGATGGCTCCCGGTGCAGGCTCGCGAGAGCTCGTCGTCCCGGCGCGCGCCGTCGCCCAGGCGCTGCGCGCGGTGATCAAGAACGCCCTGCAGGCGACCGCGCCGCAGGGCCTGGTCGAGCTCGACGCCACGGCAGCCGCGCACGAGTGCCGCATCGAGGTGCGCGACTCGGGCGCCGGCATGCCGCCCGAGATCCTGGTGCGTGCCTTCGACCCCTTCTTCACCACCAAGCCCACCGGCAAGGGCATGGGGCTCGGCCTGTTCCTCGCCCGCGACGTGATCGAGCGCGTCGGCGGGCGCCTCGACCTGCGCTCCGCCCCGGGACACGGCACGGTCGCGATGCTACGGTTTCCCCTGGACTCCTCCCGCGGCCTCGGCCCGCACGGCGCGGCCGCGGAGATCACGACATGAGCGCGGCCCAGGGCGATCCCGAGGACCAGGACCTCGATTCACGAGGGGATTCGGCGGAGCGGGTGGAGCTCGGCCCCCTGCTGATCGTCGACGACGACCGCGTGCTGCGCGAGCGCTTGGCCCGAGCCTTTCGCGACCGCGGGCTCGAGGTGCGCACCGCCGCCGACTTCGACGACGCGATGGTCATCGCCGCGGCAGAGCGCCCCGGGCGGGCGCTGGTCGACCTGCGCATGCCGGGCCGCTCCGGCCTGGAGCTGGTGCGCGCGCTCCTGGCCAACGACCAGCGGATCCAGATCGTGGTCCTGACGGGCTACGGCAGCATCGCCACGGCGATCGAGGCGATCCGCCTCGGCGCGACCTACTACCTGCACAAGCCCGCCGATGCCGACGACGTCCTGGAGGCCTTCGCCCGCGGCACGGCGCCGCCGCTCACGACGACCGGGGACGACCACCCGACTCCGTCGCTGGCGCGTGCCGAGTGGGAGCACATCAACCGGGTGCTGGCCGACTGCGGCGGCAACGTCTCGGCCGCGGCGCGACGCTTGGGCCTGCACCGCCGTTCGCTGCAGCGCAAGCTGCAGAAGTACCCGCCTCGCAAGTAGGGTAGCGCTTAGCGCCAGCTCCGTGCTCGCCGCGCGCGAACCCACGGCTCGTCCCGGGCGCGGCGTCGTTCAACGACGTCCGAGGAACAGGGAGGCGGCCATGGCCAGGCCGACCACGACCACGGCGCGCCGGACCAGCGCCGGATCGACGCGAAGCGCGAGCGCGGCACCGGCCCAGCCACCCGCCACCTGTCCGACCACCATCACCGCGGTCTCCGGCCAGCTCACGCAGCCCCGAGCGACGAAGTAGACGGCGGCGACGGCGTTGACCGTCGCGCCGGCGAAGTTGCGCAGGGCGAGCATGCGGCGGATGTCGGAGAGGCCGAGCAGGCCGAGCCCGGCCAGCATCACGATGCCCAGGCCGGCACCGAAGTAGCCCCCGTACACCGCGATGACCAGCTGAAAGCCGCCCGCCAGCGCAATCGCCCGGGCGCCCGGCAGCGACCCATCGCGCGGCATGCCGGCCGAAGCGCCCGGCGAGGCGGGCGGCGCGGCACGGACGATGGTTCCCTGCAGGGCAAAGAGCGCCGTGGCGAACAGGATCAGGTAGGGCGCCAGCCGGGCGAAGACGTGCCCGGGCGTCACCAGCAGGAGCCAGGCTCCGAGCGCTCCACCGGCCAGCGAGGGTGGCCCGAGCAGGAGCATCCAGGCGCCCAGGCCGCGCAGCTCGCGGCGCAGGGCGAGGGCCGCGGTGAAGCCCCCCGGCGCGTAGGCCACGGTGTTGGTCGCGTTGGCCACCACCGGGTCGAGCCCGGCCCAGACCAAGGCCGGAAACGAGACCAGCGACCCGCCACCGGCGATCGAGTTGATCATGCCGGCGAGCAGCGCCGCCGCGAAGAGGACGAGCGCCCGAGCGAGGCTCACGCGCCGCCCGCAGCCTCGGGCGTCGTGCGCGCGGCGCCCAGCCTCGGCGCGCGATCGGGGGCGGCACTGGCCTCCATGGAGCGCTTGGAATATCGAAAGCGCGCCCCCCGCGCGAGAGGCGAGCGGCGCGCCAGGCCTCGGCAGGCGCCGCTGGGGAAGGATTCCGCCACGGCGCCGCCCCGTCGCGCGGCACTCGCATGCAGGAGCACCGACCAAAGGACCCCTCGATGAGCCCGACCGCCATTCAGCCGAGCCCTCGCGCCGCGAGCTCCCGCCCGGCGCGCCTGCTCGCGGTGTGCGAGGCGCAGATCCCCTCGGCGGTGCTCGGCATCCACGCCGTGCTGGGACACCTCGCGCACGGCCCGGGCCTGTGCGAGCAGCGCATCGCCTCGTCGGTCGACCTCGACCCGGGTGACGTGGCGTGGGCCGACGCCGTGGTCCTGGTGCGCGGCGCCTCGCCCGCCGAGCGCCGCCTCCTGGTCGAGGCGCAGCGCACCGGCAGGCTCGTCGCGACCTACATGGACGACGACCTCGAGCACGTGCCAGCCGACGCTCGCAGCGGCTACTTCTTCGGCTCGCCCGTGGTGCGGGACAACGTCGCCTTCGTCGTACGGCAGGCCGACGCGGTGCTCTGCTGCAGCGAGCGGCTCGCCGCCGAGCTCGAGCGACGCCACGGCCGCGCGACCACGCTCCTGCGTCAACCGCGGCCGCCGC
>CAZGUU010000497.1:0-2918 GCA_964529315.1 uncultured Enterobacteriaceae bacterium | reverse complement strand
ATCACGTCGATGCGCTTCTCGACCCCCTCGAGCCCGACCGCCTGCGCGCCGAGCACGCGGCCGTCGGGCACCGAGAAGAGCAGCTTCAGGTGGATGCGCTTGGCTCCCGGGTAGTAGCCGGCGTGGTGGCCGGGGTGCAGGTAGATGCAGGCGAAGCCGCCGACGCCGGCGCGCCGCAGGCCCTTCTCGCTCGCGCCCGTGCAGGCGACGGTTGCGCCGAACAGGCCGACCACGGCGGTCGCCTGCACGCCGCGGAACTCGCGGGCCATCCCGCAGATCGACTCCGCGGCGACGCGCCCCTGGCGGTTGGCCGGGCCGGCCAGCGGAACGATGGTCTCCTGGCCGGTCAGCACGTCGCGCACCTCGACGGCGTCGCCCACTGCCCAGACGTACGGGTCCGGCGTGCGCATCTGCGCATCGACGACGATCCCGCCGCGCTCGCCGAGCGGCAGGCCGGCGGCTCGGGCGAGCGCGGTCTCGGGCCGCACGCCGATGGCCAGGATCGCGAGATCGGCGGCGATGCGCGCGCCGGACTCGGTCGTCGCGACCAGGACGCCGTTCTCGGCGGCAAAGCCGGCCAGGCCGTCGCCGAGGTGCGTGGCGACGCCGCTCGATTCGAGGTGCTGCTGCACCGCCCAGGCCATCTCCGGGTCGATCGGCGGCATGATCTGGGGCAGCTTCTCGAGGATGGTCACCGCGAGGCCGCGGTGCACGAGGTTCTCCGCCATCTCTAGGCCGATGAAGCCGCCGCCGACGACCAACGCGCGCGACGGCTTGCGTTCCTCGATCCAGCCGCGGATGCGCACGCTGTCCGGGATCGTGCGCACGGCGAAGATGCCGGGCAGGTCGATGCCGGGGAGTGGCGGGCGGATGGGCGCCGCTCCCGGGGCGAGGACCAGCGCGTCGTAGGGCTCGTCGCGCTCGGTCCCGGCCTCGAGGTCGCGCACGTGGATCGTGCGGCGCTCGGGGTCGATGGAGGTCACGTCGTGGCGGGTGCGCACCGCGATGTCGAAGCGGTCGCGGAACAGCTCGCTCGAGGCGACCAGCAGGCTCTTCTCCTCGGCGATCACGTTGCCCACGAAGTAGGGCAGGCCGCAGTTGGCGAACGAGACGTGCGGCCCACGATCGAAGAGCACGATCTCGGCCGTCTCGTCGAGACGGCGCAGGCGGGCGGCACAGGAGGCTCCGCCCGCCACCCCACCGACGATCAGCACCCGCTTGCCCATGTCGTGTACCTCCGAGCGGCGTGGCTCCGGTGCCCGGGCCAGTGCCGCTTCCTCTTCAGAGCAGGCCCGCGCAGCTTCGCGGGTCGAGAAATGCCTGGCTCGCCGAGCCGAGGGCGCAGGGGAAGGGGCTCACACCCGGGTAGTCGGCGACCAGGCTGCCCTCGACGACGGCGTCGGCCATGTCGTCGGGCGCGCCGAACGCACCGGAGAGCCAGGTGGCGATGGTCGTCGTCCCGGCGGGGAGCGACGGGAAGGTCGAGTTGCTGGGCAGGACGCCATGGATGGGCGTCGGCTGCGCCGCGAGGAAGCTGTGGACGCCGGGCATCCCCTGGATGGCGCAGTAGCCGGCGCGCAGCGTGTCGACGAAGTCGGCGGTGGAAGCGAAGCGCTGCGTGGCGCGCTGGACGTCGTCGATCTGGTTCGAGACGTTGAGGATCTGCTGCTCGGCGACACCCCGCAGGCGCGCCGAGTGGGCTGCCTCGAGCGTGGGAAGGATCACCGCGCAGCCCGGGGCGAAGCAGTACGGCGCGAGATGGGCTCGAGCACCCCAGCCCGGTGTCGTGTGGCCGCCGACCAAGGCGCCCATGGCGGCCACGCCGTCGGGCTCGCCGTTGTCCAGGCCGAGCGCCGAGTCGGGGACCGCAGCGGTGTGCACCCAGCGCAGGTCGTCGAGGACGTAGTGGTAGTTGTACACGGCGCCGTAGCCCCCGGCCGAGCTGCCGGCGAAGACCACGTTCAGACGGTCGGGGCGGAAGCCCTCCGGATCGGCGGCGTCCATCTCGGCCCAGAGGGCGTCGCGCACCCAGCGCAGCGCGGCACGGACGTTCAGCGCGCCGTAGCGGTGCACGGTGATCTCGGCAAAGGCATTGGTCGCACCGCCGCCGATGTGCACGTCCTGCGTGCAGTACGGCAGGAAGACCTTGGTCCAGCTGCGAAACGGATTCGCCGTGGAGCTGCTCGACATGTAGCCCTGTTGCGCCATCCCGTCGCCCAGCGCCTCGAAGAGGTTGGCGGGCCGGCCGGCACAGTCGGGGCCGTCGATGCACACTCCGCCGCCCTGCATGTGCACGACGACGTTGCCCACCGGTGAGCCGGCCGGGGCGAGGCGGATCCAGAAGGCGTACGGGCTCCCATCGCCGCAGCGGGTGCCCCAGGTGGCCTCGTCGAGGACGATCTGGGTGTTGGTCGCGCGCGGCGGCACCGGGACGGTCGCCCTGGAGCCGCAGTCGAGGGCGAGCGGCGCCGTGTCGCCGTGAGCCGTGGCCGTCAAGCATCGGGCCTGGGCCGATGCGCGGGCGACGAATGTCGCCGCATCGACTGCGACCAGATCCTCCAGGGCCGTGCAGCGCTGCTCGATCGACGCGGCAGCACGCGACTCGCGGGTGGCGATCCGCCCGGCCACCTGAGTTGCGTCGCAGGCGCGCCCCGCGTGCGCGTTGCGCACGCAGGCGCTCTGCAGGCGCAGCCCGAAATCGATCACCGCCCGCCCCTGGACGAAGGCGCGGTCCAGGCAGCTGCGTTGCTCCGCCGAGGCACCCGCGAGCGCGCCGGCGTGCGGGCCGCCGAAGCTGCGCGCCGCGAGGCTCGCCGACGCGCTGGTGCACGCCTCGCGAAGACGCTCGACCAGGCTCGCCGGGGTTGCCGAGGCCGGGTACCCGGCCGCCGCAACGGTTGCCGGGTCGGGGCAGCGGG
>CAZGUU010000496.1:0-2921 GCA_964529315.1 uncultured Enterobacteriaceae bacterium | reverse complement strand
CTTCGACATCCGCAAGCACCTGCTCGAGTACGACGACGTGATGAACAAGCAGCGCGAGGTGATCTACCACCGGCGCCGCGAGGCGCTCTCCGGCGAGAACCTGCGCGGCGAGGTCGTCGAGATGATCGAGGACTCCGCTGCGACCCTGGTCGACGAGGTGGCGGCGGCGGATGCCGGCTCGGCCGAGTGGGATTGGGGGTCGATCGCGCAGGGCTTCGCCGAGCGCTTCGGCCTTCGGCTCGAGGTGGACCAGGATGGGCACGAGGGCCTGAGCAGCGAGGGCGTGCAGGAGATGCTCGAGCAGCGCGCGATCGCGGCCTACGAGACACGCGAGGAGGCGTTCGGTGCGCCGGTCATGCGCCATCTCGAGAAGGCGATCCTGCTCCAGACGATCGACCAGCAGTGGAAGGACCACCTGCTGAACATGGATCGCCTCAAGGAGGGCATCGGGCTGCGCGGCTATGCCCAGCAGAACCCCTTGCAGGCCTACCAGAAGGAGGGCTTCGAGCTGTTTGGCGAGATGATCGCCCGGATCGACGCCGAGGTGGTGAAGAAGCTGCTCACGGTCCAGCTGGTGCGCGAGGACGACGTCGAGCGCCTCGAGCAGCAGCAACAGCAGCGGCGCCAGCAGATCACGCTCAGCCACGGCGCCGTGAGCGAGATCGCGTCCCCCGCGGCGCCCACCAACGCCGAGGGGGAGAAGGTGGGGCGCAACGATCCGTGCCCGTGCGGGAGCGGCAAGAAATACAAGAAATGCCACGGGCGCTGAGGCCCGTGGCGGCCGTCCCGCCGATCGGCACGGCACCCGGCGAAGCGGGCCAGCCGGGGCGCTAGCCGAGCGGAGCGCCCGGAGCGGGCCCGCGACTTGCGTGCACGGGCCGCCCGGCGGAAACGCTCGCGGTCGAGGACCGCGTCACTTCTTGGCGGTGCCCAGAACCGAATCCTTGAACACCTTGGCGACGGTGAAGCCGACCTTCTTGCGTGCGGGGATCTTGATCGCCTCGCCGGTCTGCGGGTTGCGGCCCATGCGCGCCTTCATCTTGCGCAGGCGCAGGATGCCGAGCCCGGGGATCTTGACCGGCTCGCCCTTCTTCACCGACTTCTGCGCCGTCTCCACGAGAGACTCGAGAACCTGATCCGCCTGCTTCTTGGAGATGTTCGCCGCGGTGGCGAGCTTCACGAGCAGCTCCGATTTCGTCATACGCACCCCCTCCACTGAGAAAACGTAAACACACGGTCATCGACAGGGCGCGCAGTCTTACGAAAGCGAGTCGCGAGTGTCAAGGCGCAGGCGCACGGCGATGGCGCGCTGGGGCGCGCCAGACGCGGAGAAACGCATCGCCGTGGTCGTCGCAAGCATGCCGGCCTGGGCCTCGAAGGCGCAGGCCGATCGGCAGAGGGCGAGCAGAGCCGCGCGCGGCTAACGGGTGGCCTCGACCGCCGTGACGAACGAGCGGATGCGCTCGGCATTGGCGCCGAGGTCGCCTCGTCCCTCGCGCGACTTCGAGCGCACGTCGACGCGGCTGCCGTCCGCGTCGGGGCGAACGCGGATGACCACGTCGTCGTGAAAGCCGAAGATCCGTGTGGTGGCGACGGCTTCGAGGGTCTTCGCCCCTTCGTCTACGGCGACGACCTCCCAGTCGGGCATGCGCTCCGCCGTCGCCCTGCAGTGCGCGAGGGCTCGATCGGGTGGCATGGCGAGCCTCGCCGGACGGAGGTCCGCACAGCAGGAGCGCTGGATCACCGCGAAGGCCGCCGGGTAGCTCATGTCGCGCCCGCCGCTCTGCAGGGGAAGGGCGGCGACGAAGCTCGGCGGGTCGTCGAGGTCGGTGGAGAAGTCGTTCACGCCCGGGGAGCGGCCTGCGGCCGCGGCGGTGATGACGAACACCATCGCGGCGAGCAGCGCCAGCGATCTCCCGGTACCGAAGGCTCGGCCGCGCGCCGACTGGATCAGGGCGCTGATCGCCATCGCCACGGCGACCAGGCCGCCCACGGTGTAGAGCGCGAAGCCGGTCATCGCAGGGAGCAGTCGTAGCCACGCCAGCGTCGGACCAGCGACGACCGCGATCGCTGCAGCGAAGCCGACGCGGTCGAGAAGCCCGCGCCCCGTGCTGCCGCCGATGTCTGCCATCAGAGCCCTTTCTCTTCGTTGGGTGCGTCTGGCCTGCGCGCCGCGGTGGGGAGCGGGTCGCAGCGAGGCACGGCGCCGACGGCGGTGTCTATTGCGGCTTTGCCGGAGCCTGGCAAGCGGCCAGCGGTCTTTGGGGGCCCTGGGTGCCGAAGGGCAGGAGGCCGTTGACAGCGGGAGACCCGCTGGCCAAAACCAACTCATGGCCACTTCCTTCGCTTCTCGAACGACCGGGCTGCTCGTGACCCTGGGGCTCTCGGCGGCCTTGGGGGCCTGCTCGCGCGAGGAGCCGCCCCCGGCTCCGCAGCCGATCCCGCTCAACAAGCCGCTGCCAGCGGGACCTGCTGGAGGGCCCAAGCCGCCGTCCGTTGGGCAGAAGGCGAAGCCGCCGGGTCCGCAGGCCCAGCCGGTCGCGCCCGCCGCCAAGCCCCCGCTGCAGGCTACCGCTCCCGCGGCTGGTGCCGGGCAGAGGGCAAAGGCCGCGGGGCAGACGGGCGGCGAGCCGGGTGCCTTGACGACCTATGCCGAGGTGGACGAGATCGTCGGCGATCTGCCGCACGCCGTGCAGCTCGACGTCGACGTCTTGCCGAACACCGGAGTGGGCCCGTTCACCTACCTCTGGGACTTCGGCGATGCGACTGCGCCGAGCACCGAGAAGGCTCCAAAGCACACCTACCTGGTGCCGGGAGAGTTCCGCGCCAGCGTGATCGTGCGCGATTCGAAGGGCGAGATCGACCAGGATTTCGTCGACATCACGGTGAACGACGCCGAGCACGATCCGAGTCCCGATGCA
>CAZGUU010000495.1:0-2927 GCA_964529315.1 uncultured Enterobacteriaceae bacterium | reverse complement strand
CCTGCCGAGGGGCGGTCCGTCGCCGGGCGGTCCGCGGCTCGGGCCTCCGTCCATCGGCGGCGCCGCTCGCACCGCCCCGGACCGCCAGATTCCGGCCGCGAAGCCGTCCGCCCGCCCATGCACGGCCTCTATCGATCCAATGAAAACATTGCATTTCTCCTATCGGTCGGAATGGTCTAGTCATGATGCCACCCGATGGGGGAGGAGGTCAGCCATGGCAGGAATTGCTGAGTCGATCACCACGCCGTCCACGTCGCGCCGAGCCCCTGGGAGCGCACCCGCCGTCCGCGGCAAGTTCCCGGTCGAAGAGATCAACGCCACGAACGGCTTCACACCGAGAGTCGAACGCCTCAAGCAAGCGTTCATGGACACCCGTCCCTGCGTCGACGGCGAGCGCGCCTGGTACATGCTCGAGTCCTACAAGCAGACCGACGGCGAGCACCGCGCCAAGCGGCGTGCCAAGGCGTTCGCCAACGTCCTGGCGAACATGACGATCGCGATTCGCGACGACGAGCTTCTCGTGGGCGGGTCGACGCGCTTCCTGCGTGGCGCGCTGCCGAACGTCGAGCTCGCACCGCTGAACCTCCTCTGGCTGCTGAACCAGCACGAGCACGAGCCGCTCACCACCGCGTCCCCGACCACGCAGGCCGAGCTCTCCGACGAGGACAAGCAGCGCCTGTTCGCCGCCTGTGACTACTGGAAGGACAAGTACGCCGCCAAGCGCGCCGAGGAGACCATCACGGCACTCGACGGCGGGATGTGGAAGAAGGTCGGCGAGGCGCGCATGGGCATGTGCCAGCCCTACACGCCGATGCTGTTCACGCCCGGCGCAGACTACGACAAGATCTTCGCCGTCGGCTTCAACGGCTTCATCCAGGAGGCCACGGAGCACATCGCCAGGATCCGCGGCGCGGCCGACGGCGGCGCGCTCGGCGCGGAAGACGCCGACAAGATCGAGTGGCTCGAGTCGGTGATCATCGTCCTCGAGGCGATGATCGCGCACGCTCACCGCTACGCGGCGCTCGCCCGCGAGATGGCCGCCCAGGAGACCGACGCGGACCGCAAGCGCGAGCTCGAGAAGATCGCCGAGGTCTGCCAGTGGGCGCCGGCCAATCCGCCGCGCAGCTTCCAGGAGGCTCTGCAGACCTACTGGTTCGTCGCGATCGGCCACGACATCGAAAAGGCGAACACCAACGCCTACGTCGGACGCTTCGACCAGTACATGTGGCCCTACTACGCACGCGACATCAACGAGGGCCGGATCACCCGCCAGGAGGCCGCAGAGCTGCTCGGCTGCATGTTCATGAAGTGGACGGCGCTCGAGCCGTTCATGTTCATGGGTCTGCTCGGCAAGCGCTTCCACCAGGACATCGCCCAGTCGAACTACTTCGCCAACGTCACCCTGGGCGGCGTCGGGCGCGACGGCAAAGACGCCTCCAACGAGCTGTCCTGCCTGATCCTCCAGGTCGCCAAGCAGCTCAAGACGCATCAGCCGCACATCTCCATCCGACATCATCGCGCGATGGCCCCCGAGTTCCTGCAAAAGGGCATCGAGTGCAACCGCGACCACGGTGCCGGAATCCCGGCCTGGTTCAGCGATCGGGTCGGCACCGAGTACCTGCTCGACCGCGGCTGCTCGTGGGAGGATGCGCGCGACTGGGCGATGGCCGGGTGCATCAACACATCCTACCCGAAGAGCTTCGCCTGGACGCGAAATGCCGTCGTGTCGTTCGTCAACCACGCCAAGCTGCTCGAGCTGGTGCTGAACGACGGCATGGATCCGAGCACCGGAGTCAAGCTCGGCTGCGAAACGGGCGATCCGCGCAAGTTCGAAACCTGGGAGCAGATCGTCGAGGCCTACAAGAAGCAGGTCGATCACTTCTACGAGCTCTGCATGATCAACTACAGAGCGATGGAGAAGATCTATTACGAGGACTCCGAGTACTTCCCGTTCATCTCGGCGTTCCTCCAGGACTGCATCGCCGCCGGCAAGGACGCAACGCGCGGCGGCGGGCGCTACCAGCAGCTCGAGGCCTGGTGCTTCGTCGACCGTGGGCAGCAGGACACCAGCGACTCGCTGATCGCGATCAAGAAGGTGGTGTTCGAGGACAAGAAGGCCACCCTGGCCGAGCTGATCGACGCCATCAACGCGAATTTCGAAGGTTACGAGGATCTCCGCCAGGCCTGCCTCGCCGCGCCGAAGTTCGGCAACGACGACGAGGAAGCGGACTCCCTGGCCGCCGAGCTGTGGAAGAACTCGGTCGACAAGTCCCAGACCTACCGCGACGGCCAGGGCCGGCGGTTCACCATGTTCCGCCAGGGGTCGGCCTGGTCGACCTGGGCCGGGAAGTCGACCGGCGCGCTACCCAACGGCCGTAAGGCGGGGACATCCCTCGCCGACGCCTCCGCCTCGCCGCAGCAGGGCTGCGACGTCAAGGGCCCGACGGCGACGATGAACTCCGTGGCCAAGCTCGACCCGATGTACATGGAGGGGCCGCTGCTCAACATGAAGTTCGCGCCCGGCATGCTCAAGAAGCCGGCCGGCGCGCAGAAGTTCGCCGAGCTGATGGCGACCTACTTCGACAAGGGGGGCTCGCACGTCCAGTTCAACATCCTGGACAAGGAGACTCTCCTCGAGGCGAGGAAGAACCCCGAGAAGTACCGCAACCTGGTGGTCCGCGTCGCCGGCTACAGCGCCTTCTGGGTGGAGCTGACCGAGGCCGTGCAGGACGAGATCATCAGCCGCACGGAGCAGCAGCTCTGAGCGTCCCTCTGCGATCGGGGGAGGTGACGACGTGACGACGGGCTGCGAAGCAGGCCCGCCGGGGCTCGACCGCTCGGGCCGGGTCGGCGACGACGCCGGCCCGGCCCCGGGCGAGAGCGAGCCCGCGACGGTGGAGGATCTGCTCGCGCGACGGGCGGGGAGC
>CAZGUU010000494.1:0-2931 GCA_964529315.1 uncultured Enterobacteriaceae bacterium | reverse complement strand
AAGAACGCGCAGATGGCGCAGTCGCCGGTGGTGGTCCTGGGCGGCGGTATGTCCAACCTCGAGGTGCTCTACGGACCAGGACGCGAAGCGGTGGCCCGCCGCGTCTTCAACGACGAGCTCGCGACGCCGATCGTCAAGAATGCGCTCGGCGATTCCGCCGGAGTGATCGGGGCGGCGCTGCTCGCGAACAGCCAGCACGAGCCCGATCCCCGTCGAGACGCCGGCGCACGATCACCCTGAGCCCGAACGCCGCAGCTGGGTTCGTAGCGAGGCGGTCGAGATGTCAGGCGAGGCGTAACCTCGCAGGTCCGAGGGCCCGAGTCGTCCCAGCACGGTACGTCGCAGGACCCGCAGGGCCGAAAGGCAAGCCGCAGCCGGCAGATCGGCCGCCGTAGTAGGGCCCAGCTGCGGCGTTCGGGCCGAGCAGGACCTCACGACCGTGCGTCGGGACGGGGACAGCCAGGGTCGGGCACGGGGCTCTCCACGTGGGCGACGCACGCGGACTTCTCGCAGGCCCAGGCGCAGCCGCAGGCCGGGCACATGAGAGCGTCGCACCACGCCGGGAAGGTCGCATCGCGGTAGCAGTCGCAGGCCTCGGCGCACCGCGCAGCGCACTCGCCGTCGTGCGCCTTCTGCGCCGCGGCAGCGCGACGCTCGCAGTCGTTCGAGTACGTGGCGCCATCGCAGCCGCACACGGGAAGGTACACGTCGGGGCAGGCTTGCGGGATCGCGACGCACTCGCCTTGCATGTCGGCGGAATCGCAGGTGCCGGTCGGGAGCTCGCAGTACGAGCCCTCGGCGCAGGGGACGCCGAGGATCCCGCCGCACACCTGCGGCTCGCAGGCAGGCGGCGGCTGCGGCAGAGGCCCACAGTGCGGCGCGCACAGGCCCTGCTCGCAGGTCCAGAAGTTGTCGCAGCTCGCGCAGTCGAGCGGGCACGGCTCGGGGAACTTCTGCGTGCGATAGCAATCGCAGACCTCTTCGCACGGGGCCCGGCACGGTCCGTCGTAGGCCTTCTGCGCCGCGGCGGCCAGGCGATCGCAGTCGTTGCCGTAAGTGACGCCGTCGCACCCGCAAGTCGGGTCGTACACCATCGGGCACGCATCGGGGGCGTCGACGCAGACCCCCTGCCCGTCGGCCACGTCGCAGGTGCCCGGCGGGTGCTCGCAGACCTGCCCCTGCGGGCAGGGGACGCCGGCGAACCCGTCGCAGACGCCGTCGCTGCGGATGGCGAGGAACGGTCGCCTCGTCGCAGGCCGTCGTGTGGCCAGGACGCCCTTCATCGAGAGGCAGCCGGGGCTGACCAGCGCGCGCAGGCGGACGCGCGCCACGGAGCCGCACGACGGCCAGGCCGCGCGCACCACGAGTCCGCGCCCGGTCTGCCGGATGCGCGCCGCGACGGCGGGGCAGCCGCTTGCGATCGAGACCGTGCCGCCGGCAAGAGCGATCACGTCCCCGCCGGCACCGCCGAGCAACGGCTCGCCGCCGACGGCGTACTCGCCGTCGAGACAGGCCTGGGCCACCGTTTGGGACAGCAGAATCGCCGCAGCGACCAATGCCGAGCGCAGCATGCCGAGACCCTCCTCCTCGAGCCGCGATCCTCCACCTCGAAACGACGTGCTGTCAACGGGGCGGGGCCATGCGACTTGGAAAGCGAGTTTCCGCCCCGTACACTGCGCCATCCCGCCTCGCGCTTGCCATCGGAGGAGGTGCTCGCGGCGAGCGGCGTTTCCCGGCAATCGCGCGGCGCGGGCGATCTTCTCATTGCGCCAAGGAGACCCCATGCCGATTCGCTTCCCCGAGCTCGGAACCTACCTGCTGCCCGGCCACACCGACCGCCCGACCGACGTCTACGAGGAGGTCCGCCAGGCAGAAGCACTCGGCCTCGGCTCCGCCTGGATCTCCGAGCGGTTCGATGTGAAGGAGGTCGGCGCCCTGTGCGGCGCGGCCATCTCGGCCACCAAGGACATCTGGATCGGCACCGGGGTGACCAACGTCGACACGCGGCACCCACTGCTCACCGCCACCCTGGCCTCCACGCTCTGGCGGCTCTCCGGCGGTCGCTTCGCACTCGGCGTGGGGCGCGGTGTCGCGATCCGCGCGCAGATGATGGGCCTCTCGCCGGTGACGGATCGCCAGCTCGCGGACTTCGTCGGCCTCATGCGACGCCTGTGGAAGGGCGAGCGGGTCTTCGGCCACGACTCGCCGCTGGGCAAGTTCCCCTACCTCCATCAGGCCGACTGGATGGACGAGCCGATACCGCTGCTCATGACGGCGTTCGGCAAGCGCAGCCTCGAGTTCGCCGGCAGCGTCTTCGACGGCGTGATCCTGCACACGTTCATGTCGGACGAGGCCGTGTCGCGCGCCGTGGCGCTGGTGCGCAAGGGCGCCGAGAAGGTCGGGCGCGATCCGGACTCGGTCAAGGTCTGGTCGGTGCTGGCCGTGGCCTGCAACGCCTCCGAGGAGCGCAAGCTGCGCCTGTTCACCGCGCGCCTGGCCACCTACCTGCAAGCGCCCGGCTACGGCGAGCTGCTCTTCAAGATCAACGGCTGGGATCTGCAGGCGCTGCAGGCCTTCCGCAGCCACCCCGCCGTGGCCGGCATTCCCGGCGGCATCGACAGCGTCGCGACGCTGGACCAGCTTCGTGCGATCCACGAGCTCATCCCCCAGGCGTGGCTGCCGGCGGCGGAGGGAACCCCGGAGCAGTGCGCCAAGCGCATCGTCGACCAGCTCGACGCGGGCGCAAGCGGCGTGATCCTGCACGCGAGCCTGCCGCAAGAGTCGGCACCGGCGCTCGAGGCCTACGCGCGCATCCGCCCCGCGGCGCACCTCGAGGGCCGCACCGGGCGTCCGGCCTGAGCGCGGCGCGCAGCGCATGACCGCGGGGCATTGCAGCGGCGTACATTTCTTCTCGCCGCCGGGGCGCGGCAG
>CAZGUU010000493.1:0-2963 GCA_964529315.1 uncultured Enterobacteriaceae bacterium | reverse complement strand
CCGCAAGTCGCTGCATGCCTCGCTCCTCCCGACCCCCCGAGCACCGCGGCCGGCGCCCGCGCCGGGCCCGGCTACTCCTCCGCGAGGATGCGGCGGTACATCTCGAGGTTGAAGATCGCCTCGGCGCGATACCACGAGCGCACGCCGGGCTCCATGTGGAGCAGCTCCCACTCGTGCGCCTCGATCTCACGGCGCCACAGCTCCGGGCCGTTGCGCGCCGCCGGCCCCGCCGCCGCGTCCTGGTAGACGTGGACCATCTCATGGGCGAGGAACGAGCGCAGCTCGGCGTCGTTGAGCGGCGTCTCGCCGACGAAGGCGACCAGGTTCACCTCCACGACCGCCGCCCCGTCGATCACCTCGGTGCCGCCGTAGCTGAACAGGTCGGTGACCGAGCGCAGCGTTCCGGGCAGGTCGTCGCGCGAGCAGGCGCGCACCACGACGTCCATCGGTGGCGGCAGGGGGAAGTCCGCGGGATGGTCGCGCAGCACGGCGGCCAGGGCGGCGGCGACGCGCGCCGCCGTGCCCGCCGGCGCGCACGGCACGCCCGCACGCGCCGTGTCGGAGCACGAGCGGCCGGCCTCGTACCAGAAGGTCGACTGGTCGACGACGGCGTGGGGTGCGGCATCCGACTCGGCGCTCGCGCCAGCGCCAGCGACGTGCGCGCCGCCGGCGAGCGCGACGCGAGCGCCGATCGCGCTGCAGATCGACAGCGCGGCGCACCCGGTCGCGACCCGGATGCGCAACCCCCAGAGAGCCGCTCTGCCCGGGCGCGCCACCTCGGCCCGAAGCTAGGCCGCCGGCCGAGCCGTTTCCAGGGGGTGCCGCAGCTCGCCCCGGCCGAAGCCCCCCCAACAGGCGCCGCACGTATCGACGCGCAACACGGTCGTGGACCCTGACGACGGGTCTGGCGCCACCGGCTCGGCGTCCCGCTCGAGCCTCCGAAGCCGCCGCTCGACATGGCTCCGAATGCGCATCGCACTGGCCATGGCGAGAGGGAAGCCTCGAAGGGTGTCCACTTCCCTCGTCGTGTCGGACACGAGTCGACCTGCCTGGGTTCGCTGGACCCGCATACGGAAACGGGGTCCCTGGGGGAGCGGCTGCTGGTCGACATCACGTGAGATCGCGCGTCGGCGGCGGCTGCCTGCCGGCCATCTGCCCACAGCTCGCGCGGTGCCTGCTCGGGCGCCGCATCACCCGGCGCAAGCGCTAGATCTCGAGAAACGCCTTCACCGCGCGGGCGAGCTGCTCGAGGTCGCCGAGCCTCCCGCTCACGATGGTCCTGAGGATGTCGCGGTCGATGCGCTCGTAGTCGTGAACCGCGATGTTGCGAAAGCCGACCATCCCCTGGAGCCGCCGGCACAGCGTGGTGTCGATCACGCCGTGGTCGGCCAGAATGGCGAAATGTGCCTTCAACGAGTCGGGGAGTCCCCACCCGCGGCCCGAGATGAGATGAGCCGCCAGGTCGATCGTGGCCTGGATGGCTCTCTGGAGGTTGAGCACCACGATCTCCTCCGTGTCGAGATCGTCCAGCGCCGCTGGCACCCCACCCGTGACGGTCCGGATTCGCTCGAGGCACCGCTCGATCGAGGCGAGCTTGGCGAGCGCCACGTCCGTGGTCATCGGTCGCCCCGCGAGAGCAGTGCCCGCTCGATCGGCTCGCGCACGCGCTTCAAGTCGAAGTACTCGCCAAGGGTTCGGACGACGAAGCGCTCGAAGAGCTCGGGATCCCGACAGCGGAGCAGGCGGTGAGCCCGCAAAGCCTCCATGCGGATGATGGGCGAAGCTTCGTCGAGCGCGACGAGGTTCACGTCGTGGCCGAGCACGTCCTCGAGGTCCGTCCGGATCTCGGCCAATGCCATGGGATCCGGCACCGGCCCGCCGAGCAAGATCGCGAGATCGAAATCGCTCGTCGACCGCTCCCGGCCCGTCGCGCGGGATCCGAAGAGCAGCACCGCGAGCGGGTGAAGCCGCTTCTCCAAGAGCGAGAGCGCCCCTTCGAGGGCTGGGGACTCGGCTGCCTGCCCGGCGCTCATCGTCTGCCCATACCACGCCGACCGCTCGAAGTCCGACGTTCGCCGAGGCTCCCTCCCGCGCGCGCTTGCGCGTCCACCCCAAATCGATCGACATCCCTCGACTGCAGGAGCGGGGCAGTGCGGCTCGACGGCGGCGTCCGTCCCCCGGGGTGCCGGCTCACGCGAGCACGCGCGCCGCGTGGTAGCCCTCCCATATCGCCTCCTGGATGGTGCGTGGCTTCACGCAGTCGCCCACCGCGACGATCTCGGGCCCGGAGCCGTTGCCACCGCCCCCCTCCAGGGCATCGCGCAGCGAGAAGTCGGGCGCGAAGCCCGTGGCCACGACCACCGTGTCGGCCGCGATCTCCTCGCGCCCGTCGTGGTGCTCGACCACGGCGCCGGCGGCACCGATCTCGACCAGCTTGGTGCGCGTGCGCACCTCGACGCCGGTGCGCTCGAGCAGCGCGCCGATCGCCTGGATCGTGTTGATCGTCTTGCTGCCCGCGGGGATCATCTCGCGCATCATCTCGACGATGGTCACCCGATGACCCCTCTGGGCCAGCCAGGCCGCGGCCTCGGCGCCGCACAGGCCGCCGCCCACGACCAGCACGCGCTCGCCCACCGGGCGTCGCTCCTCGTAGAGGCCGACCGTGCTCACCACGTGCTCGCGCTCCACGCCGGGGACGTCGGGCATGCGGAAGGTCGAGCCGGTGGCGAGGATCACCACGTCCGGGCGTGCCTCGCGGATCGCCTCGGGCGTGGCCTCACGACCCAGCTCGACGCGCACGCCGGCCCGCTCGACCTCGGCCGTCAAGTAGCGGATCAGCGGACGGATGTCGCGCTTGAACTCGGGGATGGCGGCGATGTGCAGCTTGCCGCCGAGCCGCGCGCCCCGCGGGTCGCCGAATTGGACGGCCGGCCCGGGCTCGATCTCCTGTTCCTCGCGGCGGG
>CAZGUU010000492.1:0-2999 GCA_964529315.1 uncultured Enterobacteriaceae bacterium | reverse complement strand
GGGGCAACGGGACGCGCACCGGCCGCGGCGACCGTGCCGGTCGCCGGTGCGACCACGCTGGCGGGGCCAGCGGACGCGCGGTCGCACCGGCCGCGGCGTGAGCCGCGGCGACGTACACCGGAGCGGCGCCGCAGCGGCACTTGCCGCGCATGTCGGCCATCGCGTAAGGAGCCGCAGCTGCCCGCCCTGCCCGGCGGGCCTTCTTCCCGGAGGTCGTTCGCCATGCCGAGCCCGGAATTCCAGACCGTCCTGCAGATGCTGAGCGCCCGCCCGGCGCTCGAGGCGCCGACCGTCGAGCAGATGCGCGCCGGCCTCGAGACGATCTCCGTCCTCTTCCAGGTCCCGCCCGACGTGCGCTGCGAGCCGACGGACGCAGACGGCATCGCGGCCGAGTGGATCGCGGCTCCCGAGACCGAAGCGGGCCGCGTCGTGCTCTACCTGCACGGCGGCGGCTACGTCATGGGCTCGATCAACTCGCACCGCGAGATGGTCGCCCGCATCTCGCGCGCGGCACGCTCGCGGGCTCTGGCGATCGACTACCGGCTCGCGCCGGAGCACCCGCACCCGGCCGCCGTCGAGGACGCGGTCGCCGCCTATCGCTGGCTGCTCGGCCAGGGCGTGCGCCCCGAGGGGGTGACGATCGCCGGCGACTCGGCGGGCGGTGGCTTGACCGTGGCGACGCTGGTCGCGCTGCGCGACGCCGGCGAGCCGCTGCCCGCGGCCGGCGTGTGCCTCTCGCCGTGGGTCGACCTCGAGGGCTCGGGCGAGTCGATGCGCACCAAGCACGACGTCGACCCGATGGTGAAGCTCGACGGCTTGCTGCAATTCGCCGAGATGTATCTCGGCGGCCAGCACCCCCAAACGCCGCTTGCCGCGCCGCTGCACGCCGACCTCTCCGACCTGCCGCCGCTCCTGATCCAGGTCGGCACCGCCGAGACGCTGCTCGACGACTCGACCCGCCTGGCCGCGCGCGCCCGAGAGGCCGGGGTAGACGTCGAGCTCGATCCCTGGGACGACATGGTGCACGTCTGGCAGATCTTCGGCTCGATCCTCCCCGAGGCGCGCGAAGCGATCGAGCGGATCGGCGCCTTCGTGCGCACGCGAACCGCTCCGGCGGAGGCGCGCGAGCCGTCCCGCGGCGTGGGAGGGTGAGGCTGCGATCCAGGCGCGTGGGAGCAGTGCGAGCGTGGGCGGTGGGCGGATCGAGCGCGAACGGATCCCGGGCGGACAGATCACCGACGAGTCGCACCCCGGCGAGCAGCGCGCGGGCGAGCAATGCACCGGCGAGGAGCGCGCGGGCGGTGCACCGACCAGACGGGCACGGATGAAGAGGGCGCGGCCGAGATGACGGAGGGCGTCGGGCGCTTCCTGCGCCATGCGGCCGAGCGCTGGCCGGAACGCCCCGCCCTGGTCGAGCGCCGTGCCGGAGGGCGGCGCACCGTCACCTACGGCGAGCTCGACCTGGCGGCACGGCGCGGGGCCGCGCGATTGCTCGGCCTGGGCATCGCGCCCGGCGACCGGGTGGCCGTGCTCGGCGCCAACGGTGAGGACCTGGTCGCGGCGTGGTTCGCCGTCGCCTACGCGGGCGCAGCGGTGCTGCCGATCTCGACCGTCTCGGCCCCGCCTGAGGTGGCGCATCGCCTGGCGCACGCCGCTTGCCGCGCGATCGTCTTCGATGCCGAGTGCGCGGCGCTGGCCAGCGCGGCGACGGCCTCGCTGCGCAGCGCTGCCCGCGCGGGTGCGCACGTCGAGACCACCGCAAGGCGCGCATCGAGCCCAGGGAGGAGCGCCCGCGCCGGGACCGCCGCCAGCGCGCTGCCCATGGCCGAGCTGCTCGCCGCCAGCGGCGCACCGCTCGAGCGACCCGTCGCGGTCGATCCCGCCTCGCCTGCCATGGTGCTCTATACCTCGGGCACGACGGGCGAGGCGCGCGGCGCGCTCATCGCGCACGCTTCGCTGGTCGCGCACACCTCGGCGCTGGTCGAGCAGGTGCTGAGTCTGCACTCCGAGGACCGCGTGCTCGGTGTCCTGCCGCTCGCCCACTCCTTCGGCTGTCGCATGGCGATGCTGGCGAGCCTGCACGCCGGCGCCACCTGCGTGCTCGTGGCGCGCTTCGACGCTCGGGCGTCGCTGCAGGCGATGATCGAGGAACGGATCACCTGGCTGGCCGCGGTGCCGACGATGTACGCCGCCTGGGGCACCCTGTCCGAGGGACCGCGCCCGGCGCACCTGCGCTGGTGCCTGGCCGCCGGCTCGCCGCTCGCCGAGGAGACGCTGCGCCGCGCCGAGGCGCGCCTGGGCGCCGAGATCCGCCAGGCATACGGCATGACCGAGGCGACGATCTCCACGCTGAACGCGCCGCCCGACCAGCGCATCGTCGGCAGCGTCGGCCGCCCGGCCCCGGGCGTCGAGGTGGCGGTCGTCGATCACGACGGGCGAGCGCTGCCGCCTGGAGCCTGCGGCGAGGTGCTGCTGCGCGGCCCCAACCTCATGTCCGGCTACCTCGGCGACCCGGCGGCGACCGCCGACGCGCTGCGCGACGGCTGGATGCACAGCGGCGACTTGGGCCGACTCGACGAGCAGGGCCGGCTGTTCGTCGTCGACCGGCTGAAGGACATGATCATCCGCGGCGGCAACAACGTCTACCCCTCCGAGGTCGAGGCGGCGCTCGCCAGCCACCCCGCTGTGCTCGACGTGGCGGTGATCGGGCGGCCCGACCCCTACTTGGGCGAGGAGATCGTCGCGGTGGTCGTGGCGCGGCCCAGCCAGCCGCCCTCGCCCGCCGAGCTGCGCGACTGGGCCGCGGCGCGCATCGCCGCGACCAAGGTCCCGCGCGAGTACGCCCTGGTCGACACCCTCCCGCTCGGCGCATCGCGCAAGGTGCAGAAGCGCGCGCTGCGCGAGAGGCTCGCGGCGGGCGGCCTCGCCACGCAGCGGGTCGCGCGCGAGCGCGCCGAGAGCTGAGCGCGGCGAGCCCCAGGGCCGAGAGCTGCGCGCGC
>CAZGUU010000491.1:0-3004 GCA_964529315.1 uncultured Enterobacteriaceae bacterium | reverse complement strand
CCCGCAGGCTCGCGGCTCACCCGGGGGCGCGGTCCGGGGGGTGGGTGCGCCGGTCGCCGCTCCGACACGCTTGCGGGCAGTCGCCCTGCCGGCGAGCGCGCGCCGGGCGGCTGGCGAGGGCTCCGCGTCCTCGGGGATCAGCCGCGCGGCCGAGTGCTCGAGGCCCTGGCCGTCGTCTGGGTCAGTCGCGGGGGATCGGGAACGCAAACACCGTCCCGTAGTACAGCGCCGCCGCCGGATCGTGCTCTCCCCCCGCCTGCGTCATGCCGACGAGCCATTGCCCGTCCGGGCTCGGGATCACGTTGTCCTCCGGGAACGCGCCACTCGTTGCGCGATCGAAGGATGCCAGGATCTCGACCGGGCCGTCGGGCGGGAGGAAGCGGAAGAGCGTTCCGTCGTCGCCCGTGCCTCCGCGGGTGGTCGTGCCGTAGAGCCAGCCGCCGACGGGGACCAGCGATCCGTACGGGAGCGCACCATCCCCCGTGCCTCCGGCGAACGAGTGCACCACGCGGAAGCCCGAGCCGTCCTCCTCGATCGCGAAGATCGTACCCGAGCCGTATTGGCCGCCGAGCTCCGTCGTCGCGTAGGCGGTGCCGTCGACCAGCGTCAGAAAGCCGTGGTCGTTCGTCGCGCCGTTCTCGGGGTCGCCGGTCGCGAACGTGTGCACCGGGTCGTAGTGGCCCGTTCTCGGCTCGAAGCGGAAGACGACGCCGCTCGGCTCGCCCGGCGCCGCTCCGGCCGGCAGAGTGCCGCCCTTGCGGGTCATGCCGAGGAGCGTCTGCCTCGAGGAGTCGAAGACCAGGAGGCCGTGCGGCTCCTCGCCGTCCGGCTTGTCGAACGAGTGCAGCACGGTCGCCGCGCCGCCGGCTGCGGCAAGTGAGTAGATCGTCCCCTTGTCGTGGGCACCGCCGTTCGAGGTCATGCCGTAGAGCGCCGCGCCGTCGGGCGAAAGCGTCGGCGGGCTGTGCGGCAGCGCGGGTGCGCCGCGGCCGCCGAGCTCGAGCAGGACTGCGTAGCTGCTGCCGTCGGTGCGAATCGTGAAGAGCGTGCCGTTGCCGGTCTTCGGGTACTCGGGCGACGCCGGCAGCCCGATCGCGCCGTCCTGCTCGGCCGTGCTCCCTCCGTAGAGCGCGGCGCCGACGAGCTCCGCATCCCGCACGAGCATCGCGTTGTGATGGGGCTGGTTGCCGGCGCCGTTGTCACCGCCGGCCGTGAACGAGTGCAGGACGCGCAAGCCGCTGCCAGCGCCGCCGATGCGAAAAATCGTTCCCGAGTCGTGCGCGCCGCCGAGCGACGTCCGACCGTAGAGCGCGCGCCCGTCGCTGGAGAGCGAGCCACGCGCCCAGGCGCCGTCGCCGCCGGAGAAGGCGTGCCAGACCTCGAGCTGCGCCGCCGGGTGCGGCGCGTCGCCACAGCCCGCCGTCGCGGCGAGCGCGATTCCCAGCCACAGGAGCGGCATTCGCATGGTCTCGGGCTCATCGGCAGCGTGGGGCGCGACGTTAGGGCGCCCGCGTGCGGCGGGTCGCCAGCATTCGCAAGCGAAGCCGCGCGGCCGCCCCCTGTGTTACCCTCGCCAGGCGATGTCCGCCGATGCGTGGAACCCGACCCAGTACGAGCGCTTCCGGGCGGAGCGCGCACAGCCGTTCTTCGACCTGCTCGCGCTCGTCCAGCCGACGCCAGGGATGCGCGTGGTCGACCTGGGCTGCGGCACCGGAGAGCTCACGGCCGAGCTCCACGCGCGCCTCGGCGCACGCGAGACGTTGGGCATCGACCGCTCGGCCGCGATGCTCGAGCGCTGTGTCGCCCACGCGCGGCCAGGGTTGAGCTTCGCGCCGGGAGACATCGCGGCCTTCGCCGCGACTGCCGGCGCCCCCGCTACCGGGGCCACCACGACCGAGGCCACTGCCACCGCGGCCAGCCCTGCCGCCACTCCGACCGCCGCCACCGGCTTCGACCTGATCTTCTCGAACGCAGCCCTGCACTGGGTGCCGGACCACGAAGGGCTCCTGGCACGCCTGGCCGCCGCGCTCGCCGATGGCGGCCAGCTCGCCGTGCAGGTGCCCGCGAACCACGACCACCCGGCGCCGCGCACCGCCACGGAGCTCGCCGCCGAAGAGCCCTTCGCCGGCGCGCTGGCCGCCGCTGCGTGCGGAGGCGAGGCGCCGCACAACGCGGTCCTGCGGCCGGAGGCCTACGCGGCGCTACTCGACCGCCTGGGCTTCGCCGAGCAGCACGTGCGCTTGCAGGTCTACGCGCATCACCTGGCGTCGCGTGAGGCGGTGGTCGAGTGGGTGCGGGGCACCACGCTGACGGCCTACGAGCAGCGCCTCTCGCCCGCGCTCTTCGGCGAGTTCCTGGAGCGCTACCGCGCGCGGCTGCTGCCCCGGCTCGCCGACGTACGGCCGCTCTTCTTCCCCTTCAAGCGGATCCTGCTCTGGGGACGCCGGCCCCCGGGCGGGCGCGACGACGGGACCGCCCGCGGCGCTTCCGAGTAGCCGAACCAGCCGCGCCAGGCGACGCCGGTGCGCGCGGTGTGCTAAGCCGCGGCGTGTCTTTCGGTCCCGTCTCGTTCCACCTCGTCGACCGGATCGTCGAGCTCGAGCCCGCGCGTCGCGCGCGTGGATGCTTGACGGTCCTGGCGGACGCCGCGAGCTTTCCGCCCTGCCTGGTCGTCGAGGCCATCGGCCAGCTGGCGGGCTGGATGGCGGTGCACGAGAGCGGCGGCGCGAGCCGCCCGGTCGCCGCGCGGGTCGGCGAGGTGCGGATTCTCGGCGATGCCACGCCCGGCGCGACGCTCGACCTCGAGGTCGAGCTACGCAGCGCTCGGCGCTCGGCGATCGTCTACGAAGGTCGTGCCCGCATGGGGGCCCTGACGATCGTCGAGATGGAGAGCAGCGTCGGCGCGATGCTGCCGATGGCCGAGCTCGAGCAGCCCGGGGCGGCGCGGGCACGCCTGGCCCGCCTGCTCGGCCCGGGCCTGGAGCGGCGCCCCCTTCCTCGCGTC
>CAZGUU010000490.1:0-3012 GCA_964529315.1 uncultured Enterobacteriaceae bacterium | reverse complement strand
CTGCAACGAGCAGCCGGGCGGCGCGCCCCGTGCTGCCGCGGGCGATCCGCACGATCCTCACGAGGCCCTCGCAGCGCTGGATGCTCGGCTCGCCAGCCACTGCTCGAGAAATCGGGTGTGGACCGCGCCGGCGACGACGTCGCGGTCCTCGAGCAGGGCGCGGTGCAGGCCGACGTTGGTCGCGATGCCCTCGACCCGGATCTCGGCGAGCGCCGAGCGCATGCGCGCGATCGCCTCGCCGCGATCCGCGCCGTGCGCGATCACCTTGGCGATCAGCGAGTCGTAGTGCGGCGGCACCTCGCCGCCCGGGGCCACGCCGGCATCCACCCGGATGCCCGGCCCGCCGGGCAGGCGCAGGGTGCACAGCGTCCCCGGCGAGGGGCACAGGGTCTCGGGGTCCTCGGCGTTGATCCGGCACTCGATGGCGTGGCCGCGCCAGGCCACGTCGCGCTGCCGGATGGAGAGCGGGTCGCCGGCGGCGGCATGAATCCCTTGCTTTACGACGTCGATCCCGGTCAGGACCTCGGTCACCGGGTGCTCCACCTGGACGCGCGTATTCATCTCGATGAAGTAGAAGTACCCCTTCTCGTCGAGCAAGAACTCGACGTGCCGGGCGCGCTCGAGGTACTTCTCGACGTAGACGCGCGCCTGGCCGAAGGCCGACTGGGCCTCGCCGCGCGACTGCCGGATCGCCGCCTCGAGCTCGCGCGGGTCGCGCACGATGCGCAGGCCGCGGCCGCCCCCGCCGCCGGTCGCCTTGACCAGCACCGGGTAGCCGATCTCCGCGGCGGCGCGAGCCGCCTCGTCGACGCCGTGCACCGAGCTCGGCGTGCCGGGCAGCACCGGGACGCCGGCGCGGCGCATGAACCTGCGCGCCCGGGGCTTGTCGCCCATCAGCTTGATGTTGCGCACGCGCGGCCCGATGAACGCCACCCCGGAGCGCTGGCAGGCCTCGGCGAAGTCGGCGTTCTCGGAGAGGAAGCCGTAGCCGGGGTGGATCGCGTCGCAGCCGCGGGCCAGCGCCGCCGAGACCAGCGCGGCGATCTTCAGGTAGCTCTGCTCGGCGGGCGGCGGACCGATGCAGATGCGCTCGTCGGCGAGCTCGACGTGCAAGGCGTCGCGGTCGGCGGTCGAGTAGACCGCGACGCTGGCGATGCCCAGCTCGCGGCACGCACGGATCACCCGAACGGCGATCTCGCCCCGATTCGCCACCAGCACCTTGCGAAACATCCGCCCCCATCCCCTCGGAGCCCGCCGGCCCACCCCGCCAGGCACGCGTCGTGCGCAGGGTACGGCAGCCAGCCCCGGCGCTCAAGTGGCGCGGTCGCGGTGATCGACGAGGGCCACGCCGAGAGCTGGGAGCACCTCGAAAGTGCGTTCTTCGAGCTGCAGATGCGCACTTGACCTTGCTCGGCGTTGGGCGCCAAATGGGAGCGTCGAGAGTCGGTGCTCTCGGCGAGGCGATAGAAACCATCGAAGGGAGGTCCCACCGGCGTTCGAGGTTGGATCAGACCGAGGAGGATGGGGATGGACACGCCACCGGGCTTCGTAGGGCGCCGCTGAGATCTTCGGATCCTGCGGCGCCCAATCTCACGAGCTCGATACCAAGTTCCCGGCTCTAAGCTGGGACGCGGGCAGCCATACGCTGCCCGACTGAAGGGCTCGGCCGACTCCGTCGGGAATCGTCGGCCGGGCCCTTCGCCTTCTTGGCCGGGGAGCGTGGGCACACGGTGACCAGCGCCTGGGGCGATGCTCCTCCCGCGACTAGCATCTGCCGTCGAGCCGGCTCGAACCCCGCCCGTGCCGTGCTAGCCTTCGCCGCCATGATTCTCTCCGGCAAGACCCTCGTCGTGACCGGCGTCGGCGTCGGGCTCGGCCGCGAGTGCGTGGCGGCGGCGCTTCGCGAAGGCGCGAGCGTCGTGATGGCGGCGCGCACGCAGGCGAACCTCGATGCGACGCTCGCGGAGCTCGACCCGAAGGGCGAGCGCCTCGCGGCGCGCGCCACGGACATCACCGACCCGGAGGCCTGCGCTGCGCTCGTCGCGCTCGCGCGGGAGCGCTTCGGTGGCGTCGACGCGCTCGTGCAGGTGGCCGCCTTCGAGCACTCCTGGGGTGGCCTCTACTCGACCGATTTCGCGACCTGGCGGCAGGCCTTCGAGACCAACGTGCTCGGCGCCCTCACGGTGATCCGCCCGGCGGCCGAGGCGATGAAGGCGCGCGGCGGAGGCGCGATCGTGCTGATCGGATCGCAGTCGATGTTCAAGCCGTCGTTGCCGCAGGCGGGCTATGCGGCCTCCAAGGGCGCGCTGCTCTCGACGATGTACTACCTCGCCGACGAGCTCGGCCCCGACCACATCCGCTGCAACATGGTCGTGCCCTCGTGGATGTGGGGGCCGCCGGTCGAGATGTTCGTCGAGGGCCAGGCGAAGCAGCAGGGCATCTCCAAGGAGGAGGCCGTGCAGCAGATCGTCGGCGCGTTTCCGCTGCGCCGGATGACCGACGACGCCGAGGTCGCAGACGTGGTGATGTTCTTCGCCTCCGACTATGCCAAGGCGGTGACCGGCCAGCACCTGCTGGTGAACGTCGGCGAAATGTCGCGATGAGCCGGGCGGCGGTGGCCGCTCGCGCAAGGGCACGGCCGACGAGAGGCGGCAATCGCGGCCGAGGCGTGCCCGGTGCAGGGGTTGCCGACCCACCCTGCCCCGCGGCTTTCTCGTGACGGGACTTCTCGATGTGGCCCTTCAGGTCGCATGATGGCGCCCCCCGAACGTCGCTGCGCCGACGTCGCAAGCGTTCTACTTCAGGCGTGATCGCGATAGGCTCTTGTGATGGAGCGCTGTCAGAGCTGTGGGGCGGGCGCCGAGCGGCATCCGGTGCGCGTGCGTTGGAGCGTGCGGGTGGCGCTTCTCGGGATCACCTTCGCCGTCGCATACTTCGGCGCGGCGCCGCGCTTGACGGGGATGCTCGAGGGCGTGCGTGGCGGCTGGGTACCGGCCGCTCCGGCGCTGCTCG
>CAZGUU010000489.1:0-3020 GCA_964529315.1 uncultured Enterobacteriaceae bacterium | reverse complement strand
GCGGGCCGCCGCTTGCGGGCGTTCGACGAAAAGCGGACCATCTTCATCCGCGGAACGCCGTGATCGGATCGGAGGGGCCGTGGACGGTCGAGGTCGGAGCCGGCACGGAGCAGCCGGCACGTCATTCCGGGAGAAGATCGCGATGGTCACCGGAGGTGCGTCGGGCATCGGCCGAGCGATCGGCGAGGATCTGGTCCGCCGCGGTGCGCACGTCTGGCTGGCGGACATCGACGCCACAGCGGTGGAGACGGCGGCAAAGACCGCGGCGAAGCTGGCCGGTGGAAGCGGGACGGCGTGTGGCGTGGCGCTCGACGTGACCGATCCGGGCGCCGTGAGAGCGCTCGTGGGGTCGGTCCTGCGAGAATGCGGCCGCATCGACCTGATGTTCAACAACGCCGGCGTCGCGCTGTTCGGCGACGCGCGCCACATGTCGCTCGACGATTGGAGCCACCTGATCGACGTGAACTTGAGGGGCGTCGTCCACGGCATCGACGCGGTCTATCCGAGCATGATCGAGCGACGCTCCGGGCACATCGTCAACACGGCCTCGGCCGCCGGCCTCCATCCCGTGCCGTACAACACCGCGTACGCGGCGACGAAGCACGCCGTCGTGGGCCTATCGCTGTCGCTGCGCATCGAAGCGGAGCGCTACGGCGTGCGCGTGAGTGCCGTGTGTCCAGGCGTCATCGACACGCCCATGAAGGATACGATGCGGGTTCTCGGCGTGGATCGCGCCGAGCTCCTGAGTAACGCGGGCCGCCTCGTGCCGGCCGCCCGCTGCGCCAGCGCGATTCTCGCGGGCGTGGCGCGCAACCGCGATCTGATCATCGTCGGATGGACCGCGCATCTCGGCTGGCGCCTCCAGCGATTCGCGCCGCGTCTGATGCGCGCCCTGACGCGGCGCCTCGTCGAGCGCACACCGTTCGCTCGGTGAGGCATGCGGCCGGGATCACCAGGCAACCCGCGGGTTCAACGGCGTCAGACGGCTTCGCCTGCGCCGGTGATCGTCAGCACCCGGCGCGCGAGGCCGAGGGCTTCCTCGGCGTCGCTCCGCGCGTAGAGCGCCTCGGCCTCGGTGTCTGTTTCTTCGTCGCCGTAGAACGCCAGCTCGCGCTCCTCGCGCAGCCGCCGGGAGGCCGACACGAGGACGTCGATGTCCGCCACCGCCGCGGCCGGCAGCCGGTCGAGGTTCCGGCGCAGGCTGCCGCTCACATCGTGCACCTTGGGCACCTCGACGGCCGCAGCGCGCAGGAGGGCCTTCAGCGCGAGCTCGACCGCTTCTTGGCAACGGCGCACACAGAGGCTCCAGTCCCCGTCCGCAAACAGGCGTTCCGCCTCTCGCATGACACGGGCGGCGCGTTGCCGGTGGCTGCGCGCCATGTTCTGGTTGGTCATAGGTCGACCACGTCACCGCGCACGAAGTCCGGCTTGAGGTCCCAATACCAGCTCGAGCCGCGCTGGATACGTTTCGCCCCATGCCGGCGAAGCGATGCCCGCAGCCCCTCGAGCACGGCGGCGAAGAAGCCGGCCTGGTCCTCGAGCAGGATCGCATCCTCGGTCATGTCCAGGTAGAGCGGCACGACACGGGCCGCCTCTTGCGGGGTTCGCACGATGCGCGCGAGTCGCACCTCCACGCCAGCCGTCTCGGCCGCGGCGGCGTCCGACTCGAAGGCGGCATCGGCCTGCGCGAGCAAGCGTTTTCGCGCGAGCTGCCCTGGCGGCAGATCGCGAGCCACGATGAGGAGGTCGATGTCCGAGCCGGCCGCCGCTTCGTCGCGCGCGACGGATCCGAACAGCACGACGCTGACCAAGCGCTCGCCCAAGGTGGCGCGCAGGTGGTCGGCGTACCGGTCGGCAGCTCGACGCAGGACCCGTGCAACGCCGCTGACCGCCATTGCCCCGGTGTCTACCACATGGTCCGATGGGAGTCCTGCGCGGCCACCCCCGGGCCTCGGGTCCGAGCCGTCGCCCCCCCGAGACACCGGCGCGGAGAGCCACCCGGTCGCGGGCACAGCGAACGGCGTAGATGACGGGCGCAGGGTCGCCATTCACGTACGATCTTGCGAGATGGGCCCGATCGGAGCCGCCAATGGAAGCTCTCGAGCTGGTCTCGGACGAGGCGCTACGCAAGATCGTCCGCAAGCTCGACGGCCGCGGCGCGGCCGTGCGCCACTCAATCCGCGGTCACCCGATGAAGTCGCACGGGAACGTGCCGCGCATAGAGTGCGAAGTCCGGATCGGTCGTGAAGACGGCGAGCCCAGCGCGGTGTGCCGCGGCACAGATCAGGAGATCGATCGGCCCACCCGTCACCCCCTTGCTCCGGCAGAGGTTGAAGAAGCGGGCCGCCTGCTCGTAGTCGCTGGCCGTCAGGAGGAGGTCGTCGAAGTCGGCCAGGCGGTCGCGGAGTCGCTCGAAATCCTTGTCGGAGCGGATCCCCGAGAGGACCTCCTGGCGGACCGGGCCGATCAGCCGGATCCGGCCGTCCCGCACCAGCGACGTCCACTCCTCGACGACTCGGGCTTCGGCGGGAGCGAGATCGCGAGCGCGCCGCCTCAGCGCGAGCGACCAGATCGGGGTGTCCGCCAGTATGCTCAGCCCCGCCTCCGGCGGCGCAGCGCCTTGTAGTCGTAGTCGGGGTCGTAGTCGATCGTCCCGACGAGCTGGAGAACGCGCTGCTGGCGACGCCGCTGCACATACTCTTCGAGGGCGGCCGTCACCGCGTCCTTCTTCGTGCGGTGGCCGCCGATCCGGCGGGCGCGTTCGATCAAGCGATCGTCGAGGGCGAGATTGGTCGGCACGACTCGCATCCTACACGGCCGAGCGTGTAGCCACAAGTGTAGTCGGGGCGGACCGCCGCGCTGGTTGCCCGTGGATTGGGCGAAGCATCGTACCCGCTGGGTGAGAATCGCAAGGATCCGTGCAACGCCGCTGACCGCCAGTGCCCCGGTGTCTACCGCATGGTCCGATGGGCGTCCTGCGCGGCCAGCCTCGGGCCTTGGGTCCGAGCCGTCGCTCCCCG
>CAZGUU010000488.1:0-3034 GCA_964529315.1 uncultured Enterobacteriaceae bacterium | reverse complement strand
GTGAAGCGCAAGGTGGTCACGGGACGCTACGCCGAGCTCATCTCGGAGATGTATATGTAGCGAGATTTCCTTCTGATCCTGCGAGGTTGCGGCCCGGAGCCAGCCGTGCTATCCGAACCATCGACCTCGGCCGTCCAAAAAAGCGGGCCCCAGCCCGCTTTTTTGTTTCCCGGGCGGGGCTCAGATCTGCAGTCCGAAAGACGAATCGGCGAGGAATCGGGAACGGCGAGATCGGTACGGCATGGCGAGGAGCACGGTACCAGAGGCGGTGACCCGGCTGGTGGACCCGGTCGCGCGCGAGCGCGGCTTGGATCTGGTCGAGGTCGAGTTCCGGCCGCAGGGCCGACGATCCTTGCTCCGGCTGTACCTCGATCGCGAAGGGGGGGTGAGCCTGGACGACCTGGCCGAGATGAGCCGCGAGGTGAGCGACATCCTCGACGTCAATGACGTCGTGCCCGGCGCCTACACCCTGGAGTGCTCCTCGCCGGGAGTGAATCGGCCTCTTCGCACCCCCGCCGACTTCTCCCGCTACGTCGGCAAGCCCGTACGGGTACGGACGCATGTACCGATCGGTGGCGCTCGCAACTTCTGCGGACGCCTGGCGGCGGCCGTCCCCGGATCCATCGAGATCGACGACGCGGCGCACGGCCGAGTCGTCGTCCCGCTCGAGGACGTCGAGCGCGCCAACTACGAGCACGACTTCGCCGAGGAGTTGCGCAGCCGGCGATCCTGAGCGGTCGCGACGGAGGAATCCATCCATGGATCAGCAGCTCAGCCGTGTGATCGAGCAGGTCAGCAAGGAGACCCAGGTCGATCGTCAGGTGATGATCGAGGCGCTCGAGAGCGCGATGGTCCAGGCGGCGCGGCGCACCTTCGGGCAGAATCGCCAGATCGAGGCGAAGTACAACCTGGAGATCGGCGAGGTCGAGCTGTTCGAGATCAAGCGGGTCGTCGAGGAGGTCGCCGACCCCGAGGTCGAGATCACCCTGGACGTCGCGCGGCGCGACTTCGACGAGGAGGCCGAGGTCGGCGACGAGCTGCTCGCCAAGCTGCCCAAGAACGCCTTCGGTCGGATTGCGGCGCAGACCGCAAAGCAGATCATCCTGCAGAAGGTGCGCGACGCCCAGCGCGAGCAGATCTACAACGAGTTCAAGGACCGCAAGGGCGAGATCTTCTCCGGCATCGTGCAGCGCTTCGAGAAGAAGAACATCATCGTGAACCTCGGCCGCACCGACGCCATCCTGCCCGAGAAGGAGCAGATCCCGCGCGAGCGCTACCGCCAGGGGGATCGCATCCGAGCCTACATCTACGACGTCGACCTGACCGCCAAGGGGCCACAGATCGTCCTCTCGCGCACCCACCCCAACCTGCTCATCGAGCTGTTCCGCCAGGAGGTGCCCGAGATCTACGAGGGCATCGTCGAGGTCAAGGCCGCGGTGCGCGAGCCCGGCGGGCGGGCGAAGATCGCAGTCGTGTCGCACGACCGCGACGTCGACCCCGTCGGAGCGTGCGTCGGCATGCGGGGCACGCGAGTGCAGGCGGTCGTGCAGGAGCTGCGCGGCGAGAAGATCGACATCATCCACTACACCCCGGATCCCGCCGAGTTCGTGTGCCGCGCGCTGGCCCCGGCCAAGGTTTCGAAGATCATCCTGGACGAGAACGAGCACTCCATGGAGTGCATCGTCCCGGACGACCAGCTCTCGCTGGCCATCGGCAAGAAGGGCCAGAACGTCACGTTGGCCTCCCGCCTGACCGGCTGGCGCCTGGAGATCCTCGGCGAGTCGGAAGCCGACGAGGAGGCGCGCAATACGCGGGCCTCGTTGATGGGCATCCCCGGGATGAGCGACGTCACGGCGGAGATCCTCCTGCAGCAGAACTTCAAGTCGGCGGAGGACGTGGCCGCGACGGACGTCGAGGCATTGGCGGAGGTCGAAGGGATCGGCCCCGAGCGGGCGGTCGGGATCCTCGAAGCGGCCTGCGAGCACGTGCGCCAGAAGCAGATCGCAGCGGCCGCCCGCGCGGAAGAGGAAGCGCGGCTGGCCGCGGAGACCGCGGCGGCGGCCGAGGCTGAGGCGCTGGTGCCGGAGGACGTGGTCGGCGCCGAGGATGCCGATGCCGCGGTGGTCGAGCCGGGCGAGGAAGCGAGCAGGGCCACCGAGCCGCGCGACGACGGGGACGACCGAGCGGAATGAGGGATCGCGCGACAGGAGGGCGAGGGGGCGGCGGCGCGGGGGCGCGGGCTCGCCACGTGCCGCAGCGCACCTGCGCGGGATGTGGCGCTCGCGGCCCGAGGGCGACCCTGCAACGTCTGGCCCTTGCGGCGGACGGGCGTGCCGTCGAGTGGCGCGATCGCGGGGGCCGGGGTACCTATCTACACGCCGCGCAGGAGTGCCAGCGGCGGTTCCTCGCAGGGAAGAGGCGCCTTCCGGGGTTGCGGGCGCAGGTGGGTCGCGAGGCTCGGCAGGCCCTGCTCGAGAAGCCGTGCGAGGGTACCCCGAGGGCGCAGTCGGGGTCGGGAAGCCGAGAAGGTCGAGAAGGACGCTGAGCTCATGTCAAAGCGGATCCATGAAGTGGCGAAGGACCTGGGGGTCACCGCACGCGACCTCATCGCCAAGCTCGAGCAGCTCGGCATCAGGGGGAAGCGCTCGCAGAGCAGCCTGACGGAGGACGAGTTCGGCCGCTTGCGCAGCGAGGGTGGGGCTGCCCCGTCGGCGACGCCGTCGGTGAGCGGCGAGCGAATCGTGGGCGAGCGCCTGGTCACCGAGCGCGATGCGGGCGGCGAGATCACGGCACGAGAGCAGATCCTCGAGGCTCGAGTGCGGCCGAACCTCATCCGCCGCCGGACGCACCGCGTGGAGGTCGTCAAGCAGGACGAGGCTGCCACCGAGCAGGCGTTCCGCGGCGACGGCGAGAGCGTCGCCGACTTGGCCGATCTGGCGCTCTCCTCGACCGAGCCGGAGTCCGATTTCGGTGCGGAGATCGTCGGTCTCGAGTCCGCTGGCCTGGCGTCCGCGGACGAGGCGGCCTTCCTGCC
>CAZGUU010000487.1:0-3060 GCA_964529315.1 uncultured Enterobacteriaceae bacterium | reverse complement strand
GAGCCGGCGATCGCACCGCCTGCCCGTGCGCCTGCGCTTTCGAGGGGGGCGCTGCGGCGGTGCTTCGCGCCCGGGGCGCCTCGGCCTTCGCCATGGGGGTTCGCACCGAGGCCCGCGCGCCCGGCCGGCGGCTCACGGAATCGCTCCGCGCTCGGCGCGCCTCGCCCACTGCTCTCGCATCCTGGATCTCTCCCACCGCTGGCGCGCCCTCGCGGCGCCCCGTTGCCCGTGCCTATCGCCTTGGGGAATCGGCGAATCAAGGCTGCACGAGCGGCCATCGAGCGAGCCTCGCTTGCGGTCGCGAGCCAGCGTCTGGTACCCGCGCGGGGGTCGACCCGCCGGGCGCAGCTCGGCTCGCCGGATCTGGCGCGGACACGGCCAAAGACACGAGCACGAGGAGAAGCAGACCATGGCCGAGGCCTACATCATCGACGCAGTGCGCACGCCGGTGGGCCGGCGCAACGGCGGGCTCAGCAAGATCCACCCCGCAGACCTGGGCGCGCACGTGATCCGCGCCCTGCTCGAGCGCACCGGCATCGACCCGCACGCCGTCGAGGACGTACTTTTTGGCTGTATCGACGCACTCGGCCCCCAGGCGGGCGACATCGCGCGCACCAGCTGGCTCGCCGCGGGGATGCCCGAGGAGGTACCGGGCACGACCATCGACCGCCAGTGCGGCTCCTCGCAGCAGGCGCTGCACTTCGCCGCCCAGGTGGTGATGAGCGGCACCAACGACGTGATCGTCGCAGGCGGCGTGCAGAACATGAGCATGATCCCGATCGGGTTTGCGATGACCGCCGCGAAGGAGCTCGGCATCCCCGACCCGCGCAGCACCTGCGAGGGCTGGGTGCGCCGCTACGGCACTCAGGAGGTGTCCCAGTTCCGCGGCGCGGAGATGATCGCCGAGAAGTGGGGGCTGTCGCGCGAGGACATGGAGCGCTTCGCCCTGGAGAGCCACCGCCGCGCGATCCGCGCCACCGACGAGGGGCGCTTCCGGCGTGAGATCGTGCCGATCGCCGGCGTCGAGGCCGACGAGGGCCCGCGCCGCGACTCCACGCTGGAGAAGATGGCCACGCTCAAGCCGCTGCGAGCCGACGGCCGGCTGACCGCCGCGGTGGCGAGCCAGATCTCGGACGCAGCCTCGGCGACGCTGGTGGTCTCTGAGCGTGCGCTGAAGACGCACGGTCTCACGCCCCGCGCGCGCATCCACCACCTGAGCGTGCGCGGCGCCGACCCGGTCTGGATGCTCACCGCGCCCATCCCGGCCACCGCCTGGGCGCTCGAGAAGAGCGGCCTGCGCCGCGAGGACATCGATCTGGTCGAGATCAACGAGGCCTTCGCCTCGGTCGTGCTCGCCTGGCAGAAGGAGACCGGCTGGGATCTCGACAAGGTCAACGTGAACGGCGGGGCCATCGCGCTCGGCCACCCGATCGGCGCCACGGGCGTGCGTCTGATGGCGACCCTGCTCTGCGAGCTCGAGCGCACCGGCGGGCGCTACGGCCTGCAGACGATGTGCGAGGGCGGCGGGCAGGCCAACGTGACGATCATCGAGCGGCTGTCCTGACCGAGGCCGCGCCTGCGCCGGCGGTCCGCGCGCGTCAGGGGTGTAGGCCGCGGCGTGGATCGCCTTGCAGCCCGCGAGGCGGACCCGAGCCGCCGGGGGCGGCGGCGATTCGTGGCGCGGACGGAAGCGCGGACGGCGGTGCGGATGGTGGTTGCACGCCGCCGGCCAACGCGGCACCCTGCCCCGGATGGCGACACCGCGCGGTGAGCACACCCTGGGGATCGACGAGGGAACCACCGGCGTGCGCGCCGTGGTCCTGGCCGGTGACGGCCGCGTCGCCGGGCTCTCCTACGTCGAGATCGCCCAGCGCTATCCGCAGCCGGGCTGGGTCGAGCAGGATCCCGGCGAGATCTGGACGGCGACGCGCGAGATCGGGGCGCACGCTCTGGCGCAGGCCGGGCTCGCCCCGGGCGATCTGGCCGCCGTGGGCATCACCAACCAGCGAGGCTCGGCGGTCCTGTTCGGCTCGGGCGGCGGCGACGCCCTGGGGCCGGTCGTCTCGTGGCAGGACCAGCGCACCGTGGCGCGTTGCGCCGAGCTCTCTGCACGGGGGATCTTCGCATCGCCGCTCACCTCGGGGACCAAGTACGAATGGCTGGTCGCCCAGCACGGTGCCGGGTTTGCGCGTGGCGATCTGCGCTGCGGGACGATCGACACTTGGCTCGCAAGCCGCTTGTCGGGCGGCGAGGTACACGCGACCGATCACTCCAACGCCTCGGTGAGCGGTCTCTACGAGTGGGTCACGGGAGTCTGGGACGAGCGCCCGATCGCCGCTCTGGGGCTCGATCCGCTCTGGCTCCCGGCGATCGGTGACTCGAGCGCCGTCGTGGGCGAGACCGCCCGAGCGGCCTTCGGTGCCGCGGTGCCGATCGCCGCGCTGGCGGGCGACCAGCACGCGGCGATGTACGGCCTGGCGTGCATCTCGCCGGGCGACGTCAAGCTGAGCATCGGAACCTCGGCGATGATGAACCTGCACGCCGGCACGGCGCTGGCCGCCTCCGGCCCGGGAACCTACCCGCTGGTGCTCTGGTCGCTCGACGGGCTGCGGGCCTTCTGCTTCGAGGGCACCACGGTCACCGCCGGGGCGGCGGCCCAGTGGCTGCGCGACGGGCTGGGGATCGTGACGTCGCTCGACGAGCTCGAGCCGTTGGCCCGCTCCGCGGGCACCTCGGGCGGCGTCTGGGCCGTGCCGGCCTTCCAGGGCCTGGGCACGCCCTATCTCGACACGTCCGCGCGGGCCACGATCGGCGGCCTGTCGCGCGCTTCGACCCGCGCCCACGTGGCGCGCGCCGTCCTCGATGGCGTCGCCTGGCGCGCCCGCGAGGTGTTCGACGCGTTGACCTGCGACGCCGAGCAGCGGCCCGAGGTGCTGCGCGTCGATGGCGGCGCCGCGGCCAACGGCCTCCTGCTCGAGCTGCTCGCCGACGCACTCGGCATCCCCGTCGAGATCCCCGAGGTGCTCGACTCGGCGGCGGTCGGCGCCGCCCTGCTCGCCG
>CAZGUU010000486.1:0-3065 GCA_964529315.1 uncultured Enterobacteriaceae bacterium | reverse complement strand
CCCCTCGGCGACGGTGTCGCCCTCGGCCACCGCGATCCGCCGCACGGCGCCTGCGAGCGGCGCCGCAATCACGTGCTCCATCTTCATCGCGCTCATCACCAGGAGCGGCTGGCCGGGGCGCACGTCGTCGCCCGGCTGCACCTCGATCGCGATGATCGTGCCCTGCATGGCGGCGCGCACCTCACCCGGGCCGCCCGCGGAGCTGCGTGCGCCGCTGCTCGTGCCACTGCGTGGGCTTGCGGGGGCACCGCCCGGCGCGGCGAGCTCGGCGGCGTGCTGCTCGACGAAGCGCGTGTCGATGCGGCCTGCAGCGAAGTCGGGGTGGGCGAGCAGGCGCTCGAGGAAGCCCGCGTTGGTCGGCACGCCTTCGATCTCGAGCTCGCCGAGGGCTCGGCGCGCCCGCGAGACGGTGTCCGCGAAGCGCGACGAGGGCGAGCGGGCGATCAGCTTGGCGAGCAGCGGGTCGAAGCTCGAGCCGATCTGGTAGCCGACGTGGGCGCAGGTGTCGGTGCGCACGCCGGGGCCCGAGGGCGGGCCGAAGGCGGTGAGCGCTCCGGCGGCGGGACGGACGGTGCCGTCGGCGTCGAGCGTCTCGGCGTTGATCCGCATCTGGATCGCGAAGCCGCGCGGGGCGGGCACGTCCGCTTGCGCGAGGCCGAGCTCGCCGAGCGAGCGGCCGCGCGCAAGCTCGAGCTGGATGCGTACCAGGTCGAGGCCCAGCACCTCCTCGGTCACCGTATGCTCCACCTGGAGGCGCGGGTTGGCCTCGATGAAGACATACGAGACGGCCTCCCCCGCGTCGCCTCGGTCGCCGCGCGCGCCGTCGCCAGGACCGGAGCCCGTGCCGTCTCCGCGGGATCGGCTCGCGTCCCCGCCCTCACCCTCACCCACGACCTCGGCGTCCGCGTCGCCCAGGGTGTCGCCGCTGCCCGCTGGCGCAGCGGCCGCGACCAGGAACTCGAACGTCCCTGCGTTGCGGTAGGACAGCGCCTCGGCGAGCCGGACCGCGTCCGCGCAGAGCAGCTCGCGCAGGGCCGGTGCCAGGCTCGGGCTGGGCGCGATCTCGACCAGCTTCTGGTGGCGCCGCTGGACGCTGCAGTCGCGCTCGCCCAGGTGGATCACGCTGCCCGAGCCGTCTCCGAGGATCTGCACCTCGACGTGCCTGGCCCGCGGCAGCAGGCGCTCGACGTAGACCTCGCCGTTGCCGAAGGCCCGCAGCGCCTCGGAGCCGCAGCGGGCGTACGCCTGCTCGACCTCCTCGGCACGTCGCACGGCGCGCAGGCCGCGCCCACCGCCGCCGGCGACCGCCTTGATCATCATCGCGCCGCCCGGGCCGAGCGCGGCGAAAAACTCCTGCGCCTGCGCCAGCGTGACCGGCGCTGCGCTGCCCTCGAGCACCGGCACGCCGCAGCTCTCGGCCAGGGCCCGCGCGCGGACCTTGTCGCCGAGCAGCTCGAGCGTCTCGGGGCGCGGTCCGACGAAGGCGATGCCGGCGGCGGCGCAGCGCCACGCGAGATGGGCGCTCTCGCTCGAGAAGCCGTAGCCCGGGTGCAGCGCGTCGCAGCCGGAGCTCTGGGCGATGGCGACGATCCGCTCGACGTCGAGGTACGCCGCGACCCCGGCCGCGCCAAGCGGGTGGGCTTCGTCGGCGCGGCGCGCGTGCAGGGAGAGCGCATCGTCCTGCGAGAACACCGCGACGCTGCGGATGCCGAGCTCGGCGGCCGCGTGCAGGATTCGCACGGCGATCTCGCCTCGGTTGGCCACGAGAAGCTTCTTCATGAGTGCCCGTCCTCGCTCCGCGCTGTCCGCTCGCCGAATCCCGCCTTGGCGCCGGCCTCGCCGGCTTCGCAGCCGCTCTTGCGCATCTCGCTCTTGCCTCGGGCGCGGCCCCCTTAGGTGGGCCGGCCAGCGCAGCGCCGGCGCACGCCATGGCCGGCCGTTGTAGGCCACCACGCCCCCGCCCGCCAAGGCTCGATCCTGCCGGCTCGGGCGCAGCGGCGTCCCGGGATCGCACCGCGGACATGACCCACGTCATGTCCGCGCCGTGGCGGGCGGTGCTAATCACAAGAGAGCGACCGGCGCCGGGCTCGCAGCTCGTGGGTCGTGCTGCGCACTCGGGAAAGCCGTGGCGCAGAGCCGCATGCGAAGACCGGCTGGTCGCCGGTCGCGGCTGCGCGCGCGGCGGGCTCGGACAGTCGCACCCGGGAGGGCGGGCGATGAAGGTGGTGGCACTGGGCGGCGCCGGCGGCATGGGACGACACGCGGTCCGTACCGCGCTGGGCTTCGACTTCGTCGACCAGATCGTGGTCGCGGACCGAGACCTGGCCGGTGCCGAGCTTCTCGCCGCGCGCCTGGGCAGCCGCGTGACGGCCGCGGCGATCGACGTCGAGGACGACGCCGCGCTGCGCCGCCTGCTGCGCGGCGCGGGTGCCGTGCTGAACACGGTCGGGCCGTTCTACCGCTTCGGTACACGCGCCCTGCGCGCTGCGATCGACGAGGGCTGCCATTACCTCGACATCGACGACGACTGGGAGCCTACGCTCGAGGCGCTCGAGCTCGATGCCACGGCGCGGGCTCGCGGCGTGACGGCGATCGTCGGCATGGGCGCGAGCCCCGGCGTCTCGAACCTGCTCGCGGTGCGCGCGATGGCCGAGCTCGATCGAGCCGACGAGCTCTACACCGGGTGGAGCCTGGATGGCGCGGCGCCGGACCCCGCCGACGCCGAGGAGGGCGGCGCGGCCGGCCACGACGCCGCCGTCTTGCACTTCGTGCGCCAGATCACCGGGACGATCCGCGTGCGCCGCGACGGTGCCTTCGTCGACGTCGCCCCGCTCGAGGAGCTGGCGATCGACGTGCCCGGTGTCGGTGGCGGGCCGGCGTGGACCGTCGGCCACCCCGAGGCTGTGACCCTGCCGCGCCACCGCCCCGAGATCCGACGCAGCGCGAACCTGTTCGTCGCCGCGCGGCCGGTGGCCGAGGCGCTGCGCGAGCTGGCGAGCGCGGTCGACGCCGGCACGCTCGCCCCCGAGGCGATCCCGGCGCTGATCGCCGGTGGCTTGCCGGCC
>CAZGUU010000485.1:0-3083 GCA_964529315.1 uncultured Enterobacteriaceae bacterium | reverse complement strand
GGTTGCGGCGCGGGGGCCGGTTGCGGTCCCTGCGGCGGGGCGGCTGCGCTGGGCGGGCACCTTCCACGCCGTCGCCAACCGCCTGCTGCGCTTGCACGCCGAGGCCGTGGGCCTCACGGCGTCGTTCACCGTGCTCGACCGCTCGGACGCGGCCGACCTGATGGACCTGGTGCGCGACGAGCTCGGGCTGTCGCGGCGCACCACGCGCTTCCCGCGCAAGGAGACCTGCCTGGCGATCTACTCGCACGCGGTCAACGCGCGCCGCCCCCTCGAGGAGGTGCTCGCCACGAGCTTTCCCTGGTGCGCGCCCTGGGCCGACGAGCTGCGCCGCCTGTTTGGCGCCTACGTCGAAGCCAAGCAGGAGCGCCAGGTCCTCGATTACGACGACCTGCTGCTCTACTGGCACCATCTGATGGCCGAGCCGGCGCTCGCCCTGGCAGTGCGCCGGCGCTTCGACCACGTCCTGGTCGACGAGTACCAGGACACCAATGCGCTGCAGGAGGCGATCCTGCTGGCGATCGCGCCCGACGGCCACGGCTTGACGGTGGTCGGCGACGATGCCCAGTCGATCTACTCGTTTCGCGCCGCGACGGTGCGCAACATCCTGGACTTCCCCGGCCGCTTCGACCCGCCGGCGACGGTGGTCGCGCTCGAGCAGAGCTACCGCTCGACGCAGCCCATCCTGGCCGCGTGCAACGCGGTGATCGGTCTCTCGCGGGAGTGCTTCCCCAAGAAGCTCTTCTCCGAGCGGGCCTCGCGGCAGAGGCCCGTCCTGGTCAGCGCCGAGGACGAGGCCTGCCAGGTCGACTATGTGGTGGAGCGCATCCTCGAGAGCCGCGAGGCGGGCGTGGAGCTGCGCCGCCAGGCGGTGCTGTTCCGCGCCGCGCACCACAGCGACGCGCTCGAGCTCGAGCTGGCGCGACGCGACATCCCGTTCGTCAAGTACGGGGGCTTGAAGTTCCTCGAGGCGGCCCACGTGAAGGATCTGCTCTGCGTGCTGCGCTGGGCGGAGAACCCGCGCGACTCACTCGCGGCCTTCCGCGTCGTGCAGCTCCTGCCGGGCCTGGGGCCGAAGGGCGCGCGCGGCGCGCTGGAGCACCTGCGCGAGCGCGGCTTCGAGCTGGGTGCGCTCGGCGAGCACCGCGTGCCGGCGGCGGCCGCGCACGACTGGCCGTCGCTCTGCGCGCTCCTGGTGCGGCTGGCCGATCCGCGAGCCCCCTGGCCGGCGCAGCTCGAGGCGGTGCGCGGGTGGTATCGGCCGCACCTCGAGCGGCGCCACGACGACGCCGCGCTGCGCGCCCGCGACCTCGACGAGCTGGAGCGCGCCGCGGCGGCGTATCCCTCGCGCGAGCGCTTCTTGACCGAGCTCACCCTGGACCCGCCGGCGGCCAGTGGCGACGAGGCCGGCGTCCCGCAGCTCGACGAGGATTACCTGATCCTGTCGACCATCCACTCGGCCAAGGGGCAGGAGTGGGACGTCGTCTACGTGCTCGACGTGGTCGACGGTCGCATCCCCTCCGACATGGCCACAGGCAGACCCCAGCAGGTCGAGGAGGAGCGCCGGCTGCTCTACGTCGCCATGACGCGCGCGCGCGACGAGCTGCACCTGATCCATCCGCTGCGCTTCTTCGTCCGCGAGCAGCACCGCCACGGCGATCGCCACGTGCTGGCACCCCGCTCGCGCTTCCTGCCGGATTCGCTCCTCGAGCACTTCGAGCGACGCACGCAGGGCCGCGACCACCCGGACGACGCGGCGGACGGCGGCGCAACGGGGCGGGGCGGGCCGCGGGTGGACGTGGGCGCACGCCTGCGCGAGATGTGGGGCTGAGGCGAGCGGCGTGGGACGGCCGACGGGCAGCGCCGTGCTCGCGCTCCACGGCGGACGAGTGCCGCACTGGCTCGGCCAGCGCATGGCGCGCTTGGGGAGGGTGATCGTCGAGGCGATCGTCTTGCACTACGGCCGCGACGAGCTCCTGCGCCGGCTCGCACATCCGTTCTGGTTCCAGTCGCTGGGCGCGGTGATGGGCATGGACTGGCACTCCTCGGGCATCACGACCAGCGTGGTCGGCGCGCTGAAGAGAGGGCTCGCCCCGGTCGGCGCCGAGCTGGGCATCCACGTGTGCGGCGGGCGCGGCCGGCACTCGCGTCGGACGCCCGCCGAGCTCACCGGTGTGGCCGAGCGGGTCGGCCTCGACGGAGAACGTCTCGTGCGCACCAGCCGGCTGGTGGCCAAGGTCGACGGCGCCGCCGTGCACGACGGCTTCGAGCTCTACCTGCACGCCTTCGTGGTCACCGACGACGGGCGCTGGGCGGTGGTGCAGCAGGGGATGAGCACCGTCCATCGTCAGGCGCGCCGCTACCACTGGCTCTCCGAGGGCCTGGAGAGCTTCGTCGACCAGCCGCACGCGGCGATCGACGGCCCCGAGCAGGGCGAGATCGTCAACTTGACCGATCGCCGCGCCGCCGCGGCGCGAAGCTGCCAGGTGGCGCTCGCCTGTGGCGATCCGGGGAGCGTCATCGAGGCGCTGCGCCGGCTGCGCGAGCGCGACGCGCCGGCGCTCGCGCCGTTCCTGCATCTGCCCGCGCACCACGACGTGCGGCCCTCCGACGTCCTGCTGCGCCGGCTGCACGGCGCACTCGCCGCCGCCGCCGAGCGCGGCCCGGCGGACTTCACCGAGCTGCTGCTGGTGCCCGGCCTGGGTGCGCGCACCGTGCTCGCCCTGGCGATGGTCGGCGAGGTGGTGCACGGCGCGCCGTGCCGCTTCTCGGACCCGGCGCGCTTCTCGGTCGCGCACGGCGGCAAGGACGGCCACCCCTTCCCGGTTCCGCTGCGCGTCTACGACGAGACGATTCGCGTGCTGCGCGCCGCGGTGGATCGTGCGAAGCTGGCAAACGACGACAAGCTCGCTGCGATCCGCCGCCTCGACCAGCAGGCGCGCCTGCTCGAGCGCACTGCCGAGGGGCCGAGCTGGGCCGCGCTCGTCGGGCACGAGGCCGCGCGCTCGGCGGAGTACGGCGGGCGCAGCCTCGCCGCAGAGCGGCGCCGCGTCGGTCCGCCGCAGGCCCGCGCGCCCCGGCAGCTC
>CAZGUU010000484.1:0-3151 GCA_964529315.1 uncultured Enterobacteriaceae bacterium | reverse complement strand
GCACGTGCCGGGCGCGGGAGGCTGCGGGGCAGCCCCGTGCTGGAGCGCGCTTGCGCCGGCCAGCCTGCGCTATCGTCGCGCCTCGGGCGCGCCCGACGGTGTCACCCGGGTGCGCATCGGGCCACGCCTGGGAGGTGGCACGCGCATCCGCGTCGACGCGAGAGGTGCCGCGCTCGAGCTGCCGGCGCTGCCGCTCGGCGCGGGGCCCTACGTCGCACAGCTCGTGCGGCGCAGCGATGCGTCGCACTGCTGGGAGAGCCGCTTCGACGCACCGAGCCTGCACGACGCAAGCGGCCTGCGCGCGCGCGAGCCGTGAGGCGGGAGCCTCACGGGACCGGGCCGCCAGACGCGCGCGGGTCGAAGCCGTCGAGCTCGGGAGCGCGCTGACCCGCCCGCGTCGTCAGGGCCGGTCGGGGAGCCGTGTCGTGCGCGGCGCGGCGGTGTGGTAGGGCGGCGCCTGCAGAGCGCCGCGGCGGTGCTGGGGAGGCCGGCGCGAGAGGCTCCCGGAGGGGTGTCGCATGGCGAGCGAGCGCAGGCTACGCGTGGGCTTCGTCGGTGCCGGACGGATCGCGGACCTCCAGGCGATCGGCTGGCTCGGACACCCGCGCGCGGAGATCGGTGCGGTGTGCGAGGTCGACCCGGCGATCCGCGACGCCCGGGCGCGCCAGTGGGGTGCGACGCCGTACGCGCGGCTCGACGACCTGCTCGCCGACCCGACGATCGACGCCGTCGAGATCCTGACGCCGCACCACCTGCACGCCGAGCAGGCGATCGCCGCGCTCGAAGCGGGCAAGCACGTCTCCCTGCAGAAGCCGCCGACCCGCGACCTGGCCGAACTCGACCGCGTCGCCGTGGCCGCCGACCGTGCGAGGAGGGCGGGGGTGCAGCTGCGCGTCTTCGAGAACTTCATGTGGTACCCGCCGCACCGCCTGGCGCACCAGCTCGTCCTGGCCGGCGAGATTGGCGACGTGCTCTCGGTGCGCCTGCTCACGGCAGCGGGGCGCACGGGTGCGGGGCAGGGCTGGGACGTGCCCATGGCCTCGACCGCCTGGCGGGTCGACCCCGAGCTTTGCGGCGGCGGCATGACCACTTTCGACCACGGCTACCACTGCTTCCACATGGCGCGCGTCTTCGTCGAGGAGCCCGTCGAGACGGTGCACGCCTTCATCCACGTCCTGGAGATCCCGGGCGGCGGCCGGATCGACGCGCCCGCGATCGTCACCTGGCGCTACGCCGGCCTGCCGCCCCGCATGGGCTCGTGGGAGGTCGTCGCCTCGCTCGACCTCGAGGTGCGCTCCAAATACTACGTCAGCGACGACCGCATCGAGCTGCGCGGCAGCCGGGGCGTCCTCTGGGTGAGCCGCTGCACCGGCAAGCTCCTCGAGGAGCCGGCCGTGGTCCTCTACCGCGAGGGCGAGACCCGCGCCTTCCACGACGTCGAGGCCGACTGGGCGGCTTCGTTTCGCGACGGGACGCACGACTTCATCGACGCCCTGCTCGAGGGCCGGCCGAGCGCGCTCGACGTCGCCGAGGCGCGCGCCACGCTCGCCTTCGCGCTCGCCGCGCAGCTCTCGGCGCGCGAGGGGCGCGAGGTTCGGGTGGCCGAGCTGGGCTGAGCTAGAGCTCGGCCGGGTGCTCGAGCAGGTATTTCAGGCGCTCGAGGCCGCGCGCCGCGTAGAAGCCGTCCTCGGTGCGCTCGTCGAACGTGTAGCGCAGGACGAAGACCTCGCGCGAGGCGACGCTGCCGTCCTCCTCGACATAGGGCGTGCGGTGCACGCGCCCCATGGTCACGAAGACCGGGGCGTTGCCGTGCTCGAAGAGGTGGTGGTAGGCGGCGTCCAGGCCGACGCTGCCCAGGTTGGCGACGAACACCGAGCAGTAGAGTGGGTCGTCGTCGAGCATCGCGCGCGGCAGCCAACCCAGCGCGTCGAGCCAGCGGCCGGCGCGCACCACCGCGCGCAGCAGCGGTCCGGGCAGGCGCATCAGCAGGCTCACCTCGCGGTCGCTCGAGGTCTCGCGCCCGGCTCGGCTCGGCTCGATCACCGCGTGGATGCGGTCGACCATCGTCGCCAGCGGCTCGTCGGGAAAGAGCTCGAGCTTGCGCGCGTAGACCGGTGCATCCAGGTCCATGCGCTGCTTGCCGCTGAAGGCGATCCAGATGCCGCGGCGCTGCCAGTGGCGCCCGCCGGCGACGAAGCGGTTCATGCGCGGGAACTCGTGCAGCGTGCGGGCGATGGCGCGCAGCAGGAGGTGGAACTGCGTGCCCTGGCGCTCGGGCGGGCGGCTCGCGTTCCACGCGGCGAGGAGCTCGCGCGAAGGCGCGGATGCGATCTCCTGCTCGAACAGGACATAGGCCTCGTTCCGCGTCCGCATGAGGTAGGGCATCATGCGGCGCAGCGTGGGGAGCTTGGCGATGGCTGTTCCGTCGGGGCGGGTTCGCGGCATCGCGGCATCCATGCGCGGACGATGGGCTTCGGTCAAGCCGTGCGCGCGGACGGGGGCCTGGAGGAGGCGGCGGTTCCCGTGAGCGGCACCTATGCGGCGCGCCTCAGGATGTACCGCGCCGCGGCGGGCAGGTCGGGCGCGATCGCGTCGACCGGGGTGTCGCCCAGACCCTGGCTCTCCTCGCTCCCGTGCCCCGTCAGGACCATGATTCCGCGGCAGCCGGCGTTGGCCGCCAGGCGCAGGTCGACGACGTGGTCGCCGATCACCCAGGAGGCGGCGAGGTCGGCGTGCAAGCCGTCGCGCGCGCGCAGCAGCGGGCCGGGGTGGGGCTTGCGGCAGGTGCAGCCCGCCTCGGGCAGGTGCGGGCACATGTAGGTCGCCTCGATGCGGACGTGCGCCGCGGCGAGGTCGTCGAGCAGGCGGCCGTGGAAGCGCTCGAAGTCGGACCGGGTGAAGAGACCCCGGCCGATGCCGCTCTGGTTGGTGACGATCGCCAGGCGAAAGCCCGCGTCCTGGAGCGAGCGCAGCGCCTCGGTCACGCCGGGGAGCAGGGCGTAGTCCTCGAGGCGGTGGCCGTAGCCGACGTCGCGCACCAGGGTGCCGTCGCGGTCGAGGAAGACGAAGCGGGAGCCGGCCATGGTCCGCGCAGCATCGCGCGGCGAGCCCGCGGGCGCAACGGCCGCGCCGTGCACGGTGCCGCCAGGCC
>CAZGUU010000483.1:0-3161 GCA_964529315.1 uncultured Enterobacteriaceae bacterium | reverse complement strand
CTCCCGGTCCCGCGGCGGCGGGCTCGGCGGACGAAGCGACGGCGGTGGCACGACGGCCGCGCCGGCGCCGTCGTCGCAAGGCGCCGGCCGGCGGGCCACCGCGGAGCGACGCCTGAGCGCGTGAGCAGAAATCCCCGGACACGCCCAGGGTGCCTGCGGTCCGCCGCGACGGCGAATGCGGGCCCTCCGCTCCGGGTCCTCGCCGCCGCCGGGTGCGTCAGCTCGACTTCCACGCCGGGGCGCGGCGCTCGAAGAAGGCGCTGATGCCCTCGCGCACGTCGTCGGTCGCAAGCAGCTCGTGGTGCGCCGCGTCGCTGCGCTGCCAGCTCGGGGCCTCGTCGCCGCGCACCTCGGCCTCCAGCACGCGCAGTGCGGCGCGGACGGCGAGCGGGGCGTTCGCGCAGATGCGCTCGGCCAGGCCGAGCGCACCCTCGAGCGCCTGGCCGGGCTCGGTCAGGAGGTTCACGAAGCCCAAGCGCTCGGCGCGCTCGGCATCCAGCCGATCGCCGGTCAGCAGGAGCTCGCGCGCCACGTTGAGCGGCAGGAAGCGCGCCGCGCGGAACGCACCACCGAAGTCGGGCATCAAGCCACGCTTCACCTCGGGGAAGCCGAAGGCCGCGTCGCGCGCCGCGACCACCAGGTCGCAGCACAGGATCAGCTCGAGCCCGCCGCCCAGGGCCAGGCCCTCGACGGCGGCGATGAGCGGCTTGGATCGCTCGCGCTGGATCAGCCCGACCAGGCCGCCCCGAGGTGTCGGCTCGCCCGGTCCGACGGCCAGGTCGGCACCCGCCGAGAAGACCCGGACTCCTCCGGTGAGCACCCCGCACCACAGCTCGGGGTCGTCCTCGAGCAGGTTCATCGCCGCGTCGATGCCGCTCGCAACCTCGGCATCGAGCGCGTTGCGCTTGGCTTCGCGACGGATGCTGACGACGAGCACGCGGCCCTGGCGAGAGGATTCGACGCTCATGGGCACCCCTGTAGCATCTAGCTCCGTCGTGCCGGCGGTATCCGTTCTGAACTTCCCCCGCTTTGGTGGAGAGCTTGACTATGCTGCCTGCCGCGCGATTCCCGCCGTCAACTCGAACTCGATCGGGCTGACGTAGCCGAGATGCGAATGACGCCGACGCCAGTCGTAGAAGCTGGTGATGTACTCGGCAAGCCGGCTGGTTGCTGCCTCACGCGTCGCGTACCGGTGCGCGTCGGTGAGTTCCGTCTTGAGGATCGCGAAAAAGCTCTCGGCCACGGCGTTATCCCAGCAGTCGCCCTTGCGGCTCATGCTGGCGACGATGCCATGGGCCTGCAGCGCCTGTCGGTACTCGGCGCTCGCGTACGGACTCCCGCGATCGGAGTGGTGGATCAGCCCCGGCCGGGGCTTGCGACTGCGCAGCGCACCGTCGAGCGCGGTAAGGGCACGCTCCGTGTCGTTGCGATCGCTGCTGGACCAGCCCACGACGCGACGGGCGAAGAGATCGAGCATCACGGCCAGGAAGAGCCATCCCCCATCGGTCCAGACGCAGGTCACATCGGTGACCCACACGGCGTTGGGAGCATTCACCGTGAAGTTGCGCTGCAGCAGATTGGGCGCGATCGGACGCTTCGGTGCACGCGACACGCGCTGCAGCCACGGGAAGGCGGGAGTCACGCTCGGCGGCTCGATCTGCACGGACGAGGTGCACGGCGCGGCCCTTCGCGGGCCCGCCGTTCCGGGGCGCGGTCTTCCGTCAGCCCTCGACGACCTGGAACCGCGTGCGCATGACGGCGCCGAGCGGAATTACGGCCTGCGGCGCGCCGTCGGGCTCGGCGCGAAACGCGGTCAAGCGCAGCGAAAAGCTCTCGAGGACGCACTTGAAGGCGAGCCCTGTCCCCCAGGTGAGCAGAGCGGTCGGCGGACGGTGCAGCTCCGGGTTGACGAGGGCCAACCTCTCGACCTTGTCCGTGAGCTCCCGGACCGACTTCCCTTCCTCGTAGCGGTCGAAGTGCAGCTCGCACGTGAGGTGCTCGACGCCCGCTGAGTCCTTCGATCGCGCGATCGTGGTCATGTCGAGCGTCCCGGCGACCGCGTCCCCGATCTCGGGTACGATCTCGACGGGCACCCGGTCCTTGCTCTTGCGCGCCCTGGGCAGGCGATTGCCCTTGGCCGCCTCGGCCGGTCGGGCTTCGCTCAGGGCGTGTGCGGCGGCGAGCGTGCCACCGGCCGCGGCGAGGAGCAGGAAGCGGCGCCGATCGACAGCCGGGGCGGGACGGCTGAGGCTGGGCTCGTCGGGTGCGGCTAGGGACGTCGGATTCCCGTGTGACATCGGCATCTCTCCCTCGCAACGCTGCTCTCGTGCGGCAGGCCGCCGCCGGTCGCCTTGCCCTATTCCCTGCCGGCCGAGAGGTGTCAAGCAGTTCCCGCTCCGGGCTTCCCGCCCCAGCCGGGCCCGACGGAAGTGCGCGCAGGGGAGTGAGCCTACTCCTCCCGAGCGCTTCGTCGGCAGGAATAGCCGCGGTCCTGACCACAGGCCCGCTCCCTTTCGGGCGTGAGTCCGGCCTCCTCGAGCAGCCGCGGGAGCGATCCGTCGCAGTCGCGCTCGAGCAAGGTGACCACGAAGCGCCCGCCGGGCACCAGCACGCGGGCGACCTCGGCGAGGATCGCCACGGTAGCGCTCGGTCGCAGCCCGATCACCGTGAAGGCCGCGACCAGGCCGAAGCTCGCCGGCGCGAGCGGCAGCGCCGCAGCGTCGCCCTGTACGACCCCGAGCCCGCGCTGTCGCGCCCGGGCGAGCATGCCCCGGGACAGGTCGACGACGACCCAGGCGGGCACGATCCCGATGCCGGCCGCGAACTCCGCGAGCAGGCCGGTTCCGCCGCCGAGATCGAGCGCCCGGGGGACGGAGCGGGTCGCCTCGCGCACCACTCGCGCGTCGTTCCCGAGCATCGCCCGGTACTTCTCGACCTGGAGGGACCGGAACCGCAGATCGTATTGCGCGGCAGAGCGGTCGTAGCTCGCACGAAGCGCCCTGCTATCCACGCCCCGAAGCCATACCCGAGAGCGGCCGTTGTCAATCGGCTCGCCATCATCGGCGGCGAGAGCGCTACCGGCGGCGATGGCTCCCAGAGGTATGTCTGGTCGCGGTAGGGACGGCCCTTCGCCGTGAGACTCGGGCCGCCCCCCGCACAGA
>CAZGUU010000482.1:0-3168 GCA_964529315.1 uncultured Enterobacteriaceae bacterium | reverse complement strand
ACCTGCGCGCCCCCGAGCGCATCGCCATCGACTACGGCGATGCGGCCGAGCTCGCCGACAAGGGCGGCAAGGCACACAAGGCGCTCGCCGCCGACCAGCCCGCGGTGTGGAAGGTGCTCCGTGCTCAGGGCATCTTCCGCGGCCGCGGCCCGGCGCCCGGCCTCGCCTTCCTCTACACCGGACAGGGGTCGCAGTACGTCGGGATGCTCGGCCGGCTGCGGCGAATCGAGCCGATCGTCGCGGACACCTTCGCCGAGGCGGATCGAGTGATGGCACCGCTTCTCGGTAAGCCGCTCACCGACTACCTCTTCGTCGATGCCTCGGACCCGGCCGTGCTGGCGCGCGCCGAGGAGGAGCTCCGCCAGACCGCCGTCACGCAGCCCGCGGTGCTCACGGTCGACGTCGCGCTCACCCGGCTGCTCGCCGCCTACGGCATCGCACCGGACATGGTCATGGGACACAGCCTGGGCGAGTACGCGGCCCTGGTGGTCGCCGGCGCCCTGCCCTTCGCCCAGGCGCTCGAGGCGGTGAGTGCCCGCGGACGCGAGATGTCGCGCGTCTCGGTCGAGGATTGCGGCTGGATGGCCGCGATCTTCGCCCCGGCACACGAGGTCGAGCGCATCCTGCGGGTCGAGGGCGGCGACGTGGTCATCGCCAACCGCAACAGCACCAGCCAGTCGGTGATCGGCGGCCCGAGCGCCGCCGTGGAGCGGGCGATCGAGGCCTTCACCCGCTCCGGCTACACGGCGGCCCGCCTACCGGTGAGCCACGCCTTCCACACCGCGATCGTGGCGCCGGCCAGCGAGCCCCTGCGGCGCGTCCTCGAGCGGCTCGACCTGCGCCCGCCGCACGTCCCCGTGGTGAGCAACGTGACCGGCGAGTTCTACCCGATGGGGCCCGATGCGCACGGCGCGGTGCTCGACCTGCTGGCACGACAGGTGGCCTCACCCGTGCAGTTCGTCCGCGGGCTCGAGACCCTCTACGCCTCAGGCGCGCGCGTGCTCGTCGAGCTCGGCCCCAAGCGAGCGCTGCAGGGCTTCGTCGACGACGTCCTCGGCGGGCGCGGCGACGTCCTCTCCCTCTACACCAACCACCCCAAGACCGACGACGTGGTGGCCGTGAGCCAGGCGCTGTGCGGGCTCTACGCAAGCGGCCTCGGCTTCGGCGCCTCGGCATCCCGACCGGCCGAAGCCCCCCGGGCGGTGGCCGCGATCACGACATCGAACCCCACGCCGAGCGCGAGTCTGCCGACGCCGACACACGAGGCACCGCGCCCGCCGCTCGTGCCCCCGGCACCGACGCCGCTTGCCGCGACGCCCCGAGCGACGCTCGGCGACGATCGCTGGGCCGAGCTCGGGCGGCTCTTCGCCGAGTTCCTCGAGCGGGGCGCGCGCATCGTCGGCGCAGGTGGCGGCGGCGGGCGGCGCGAGCCAGTGGTGATCACCGGCGCATCGCTCGGCCTGCCCGGTGAGGGCCAGGTCTTCGACGACCACAACGTCGCACGGATCCTGCACGGCGAGCAGATGATCGACGTGATCCCGGTGCGTTTGCGGCGTGCGATGCTCGACAAGCGCATCACCCGCCTGGTCAAGAGCGAGGAGTCGGGCGCGGCGTTCGCCGAGATCGACAGCCCCGACGACGTGATCAAGCTGGCGGCGCGGCGTGGCCGCTTCGACCTCGGCGCGGAGTTCGGCGTTCCCGCCGAGCGCATCGCCGCGCTCGACATCGACACCGAACTCGCCATCGCGGCCGGCTTGGAGGCGCTGCGCGATGCCGGAATCCCGCTCGTCCGGCACTACCGCGCCACGCACAAGGGCACCCAGCTCCCCGATCGCTGGGGGCTGCCCGACGAGATGCGCGACGACACGGGTGTCGTCTTCGGCTCCGCGTTCCCCGGCTACGATGCGTTCGCCACGGAGCTCGGGCACTTCTACGAGGACCGCGCGCGGCGAGAGAAGCTCGCGCTGCTCGAGGACCTGCTCGGCCGCGCCACGGATTCGGCCACCGGACGAAACGGCCTGGACGCGCAGATCGCGCTGCACATCGCCGAGCTGCGTGAGGAGATCGCCGGCGCGCCGTACGCCTTCGACCGGCGCTTCCTGTTCCGCATCCTCTCGATGGGCCACTCGCAGCTCGCCGAGCTGATCGGCGCACGCGGCCCCAATACGCAGATCAACGCGGCATGTGCCAGCACCACCCAGGCGATCGCGCTGGCCGAGGACTGGATCGCCGCCGGACGCTGCCGCCGCGTGCTGATCGTCGCCGCCGACGACGTCACCTCCGACCGCCTGCTCGAGTGGATCGGCGCCGGATTCCTCGCCAGCGGCGCTGCGGCCACCGACGACGTCGTCGAGAAGGCGGCGCTGCCCTTCGATCGCCGCCGCCACGGAATGATCCTCGGCATGGGCGCCGCGGCGCTGCTCGTCGAGAGCCCCGAGGCCGCGCGCGAGCGGGGTCTCTCGCCGATCTGCGAGCTGCTGGGCAGCGCGACGTCGAACAGCGCCTTCCACGGCACGCGGCTCGACGTCGAGCACATTTGCCGGGTCATGGAGGGAGTGGTCGCGCAGGCCGAGGCTCGCTCGGGGGTCTCGCGCCGGGCGATGGCCGAGCGCATGGTGTTCGTCTCGCACGAAACCTACACGCCCGCGCGCGGCGGCAGCGCGGCGGCCGAGGTCCACGCGCTGCGCAGCACGTTCGGCGCGGACGCCGACCGCATCGTCGTGGCCAACACCAAGGGTTTCACCGGCCACCCCATGGGAGCCGGCATCGAGGACGTGGTCGCCGTGAAGGCGCTCGAGACAGGCCTCGTGCCGCCGGTGGCCAACTTCCGCGAGGTCGATCCGGAGCTCGGCGCGCTGAACCTCTCGCGCGGCGGCTCCTACCCGATCGAGTACGCGCTGCGGCTCGGCGCGGGCTTCGGCTCGCAGATCAGCATGACGCTGCTGCGCCGCGTGGCCCCTCCCGACGGCGTGCGCCGCTCCCCGGGTGCGCTCGGCCATGCCTATCGGATCGCCGACCCGTCGCGCTGGCAGGCGTGGCTCGACCGCGCCAGTGGGCACGAGGGTGCAGAGGTCGAGGTCGTGCAGCGAACGCTGCGCGTGCACGACCTGGGCCCGCCCGCCAAAGCGGCCCTGCCTGCAACCCCGGCAGCGGCTGAAGGTGCAAAGA
>CAZGUU010000481.1:0-3188 GCA_964529315.1 uncultured Enterobacteriaceae bacterium | reverse complement strand
CGGTCACCCGCCACGCCCAGGCCGCGGACGAGGCGCGCCAGCTCACGCTGGCGATCGCCGCCGACGGCGGCTTGACGCTCGATGGCGAGGCGCTGGCGCGCGACCGGCTGGCCGAGCGCCTCGGGGCGGTCCTGCGCGACCGCCCCGAGAAAACGCTGTTCCTGGCCGCGGACCGCAGCCTCTCTTACGCGGCGGTGGTCGAGGTGATCGACGCCTGCCGCGAGGCGGGGGTGAGCACGATCGGGCTGGTCACGGCGAAGCCCGGCTCGTAGGGCGCCTCGCGCCGCGAGGTCAGGGGACGCGCGCGGGGTACTCGCAGGACGACCGGGCGTGATCGCCGGTGCCGTTGCCACCGTCGCATGAGTCGCTTCCGGCACCACCTTGCATCACGTCGTCGCCGCCGCCGCCCTCGAGGACGTCGTCGCCGGCACCCCCCTTTAGAACGTCATCGCCGTTACCGCCGCGAAGGTGGTCGTTGCCGGGCCCGCCGAAGAGCCGGTCGTTTCCGTTCGATCCCATCAGGGCGTCGTCGCCTTCGCCGCCACAGATGATGTCGTCGCCGCCGCGACCGTCGATACGGTCGTCGCCGCCGAGGCCTACGATCACGTCCTTGCCCGAGGTGCCGGCCAGGTCGTCGGCATCCTCGGTGCCGACGATCGTCGCGCTGTACCCCGTACAGGTGGGAAGCGTTGGGGCCGCAAGCGACGGCACGGCCGACGCGACCGCCAGCGTCAGGGTGGCTCCAAGGGACACAAGAGCGAAAATTCTATTCCTGCGCATGAACGAGGCTCCCATGGTCTGAGTCGGGACGAACGGAAAAGGCCTACAGGGGTGCGCGTCGGCTGGGGGCTGGGAGTCGCTGGCGCAGGCGGCCGACACGAAACAGAAAGCACGCGCGTTTCGTCCCAGTCAATGCGCTTTCTCGATACCCGGCAGGGCCGACCCAGGCGCCCGAGCAAGCGCCAGGGCCACCGCCCACGGCCGACTCGGGCCGGCCTCGGCGCGGAGCGCAGCTCGGAAGACATCAAGTACCGGGCCGCGGCCACCCAGGCGCCCCTCGGCTGTAAACACGGTGTCTCCTCGCCTGGGCCCCCCAGGATGCGACAAAACGCCGCGTTGATCCGCCCCCACCCTCGGGTAGCACTCGCCTTGCGGCCAGGGCGGCCGCTGGCTGCCCGCCGCAGCCGCCCCCGACCGTGGACCGGTCCGGCCGCGCGCCGGCCAACCCTGAGGAGAGGAGAGCCGTGATGCCGTCCTTCTTCCCCGCCGCGCCCGCCGATCGTCCAGCGCGGACACCGCTTGCCATGGCGATCGCCTTGCTCTTCGCCTGGATCTCGAGCGTCGCCGGCCCGGCTGCGGCCTGCGACCTGATGGCCGGCTACACGGCCGTCGACTTCGCCGAGCGCGGCGCCGGGCCCTGGGTGGGGCTCACCGAGCAGTACACGATGCTCGGCACGCTGCAGCAGGACGGCGAAGCGGCGGCGAACCCGCTCGATCAGAAGCTCTCCAGCTCCGTCACCCAGCTGGTCGCCGGCTACCAGATCACGCCGCGCTTCGGCCTGCAGCTCAACCTGCCGCTGATCTACCGCTCCTGGCGCCGGCCCTACAACGGCCGCATCCAGTCCTCCACCAAGGCGAGCATCGGCGACCTGGCGCTTCTGGGGAACTTCCTCGCCTACGAGGCGACGGGCGAGGACGGTGCGTTTCGCGCGTCGGCGTTCGGCGGCCTGAAGCTCCCGACGGGAAGCGCTGCGTTTCTCGGCGAAGAGCAGGACCACGGCGATGACCACGAAGGCGGCGGGCACGGAGGACACATGCACGGCGACGACACCGGCGACGAGGTCGCCAGCGGCATCCACGGCCACGACCTCGCCTTCGGCTCGGGCTCGGTGGACGGCATCGTCGGCGGGCAGCTCTACGGCAAGTACCGCCGCGGCTTCGCCTCGGCCACGCTGCAGTACGTGGCGCGCACCGAGGGATCGTTCGACTACCAGTACGCAAACAGCCTGACATGGCAGGCCGGCCCAGGCACCTTCCTGATCCTCGACCACGACCGCTCGCTGTCCTTGCAGGCCGTGCTCTCGGGCGAGACCAAGGGACTCGACACGGTCGACGGCCAGTCGCTCGACGACACGGGCGCGACCTACCTCTTCTTCGGTCCGGACGTCACCTTCACCTCCGGCCAGAGCGTCTTCGCCGAGGTCGCCGCGGACTTCCCGGTCGTCGAGCACAACACCGGGCTGCAAGTCGTGCCCGACTACCGGCTGCGGGCCACGCTGATCTGGCGCTTCTAGCGCCGCCAGCGCTATCGTGCGCAGGTGCCGGCGGGGGACGGCGCGTGCGCATCGACCATGCAGACCCGGGCCCGACGATGACGGTGACGCAGGAAGTGGACGAGCCCCCGCGCGACGAGCCGGCGCGGATCAACCTGTCGTGGCTCCTGCGCCTGCGCTGGGGCGCGGCCATGGGCCAGCTCGCGACCATCTGGGTGTCGAGCCGGTGGCTGCAGGTCGATCTGCCGCTGCTCCCGCTGCACGCGCTGGTCGCCGCCGAGCTGGCGAGCAACCTGGCCTGCGCGCTGTGGCTGCGCCGTGCGCATCGCGTGCCCGAGCCCCTGGTCGGTGCCCTGATGGCACTCGACGTGCTGCTCTTGACGGGGCTCTTCTCGCTGAGCGGCGGAGCGTCGAACCCGTTCACCCCACTCTACCTGGTCTACATCGCGCTCGCCGCGGTCGTCCTGCGGCCGGCGTGGACCTGGTCGCTGGTCGTGCTCTCGCTGGCCTGCTTCGCGGCGCTGTTCCTCGAGCCGCTCGAGGCGGGCCCGCATGCTCCCGGCGGGCACGCCGGGCCGCACGCCGGCGAGCACGCGATGCCGCACGGGGGCTCGGCCGGGCACGGGGAGGCGGCCGGCCTCGTCGCGGCGGGCGCGCACGGCTCGCACCTGCAGCTCCACCTCCAGGGGATGTGGGTGGCCTTCGGGGTCGGCGCGACCTTCATCGTCTACTTCGTGCAGCGCGTCTCCCGCGCGCTGGCCGAGCGCGAGCGCGAGCTGGCCGACGCTCGTGCCGTGGCCACCCGGGCCGAGCGCCTGGCCTCGCTGGCCACGCTCGCCGCCGGCGCGGCACACGAGCTCTCCACGCCGCTGTCGACCATCGCCGTGGTGACGCGCGAGCTCGAGCGCCAGCTCG
>CAZGUU010000480.1:0-3197 GCA_964529315.1 uncultured Enterobacteriaceae bacterium | reverse complement strand
CGCCGCGCCGGCCTGGCCCGCCGCGCCCTTGCCCTTGGCCACGGCGCCGGCCGCGGACTCCCCGGACGGCGCGCCGGCCTGCTTGGCCACCGCCTCCGAGCCGGTCTCCGCCGCCGCGTCCTGCTCACTCGGCTCGATGACGATCTCGACGTCGACGGCCCCGGCGGCCGCGCCCTGGGCTGCAGCACCCGTCACCGCGCCGAGCATCGCAGCCACGGCCAACGCCGCCACGACCGACCCGCTTCCGATACCTCTCATGGCTCCTTCCCCCCCGAATCCGCGATCGCCGCCCCCGGCCACCACGCGCCACTGGCGCGAAGCGCTGTCACGATTCCCGGCGCCTCGCAACTCCCTCCAGATAGGCATCGGTGTGCCGCGTGTCGATGCCCACCGCGGCGTCGGCGTGCCGCGTCGCCCGGTTGAGCCGCCGCTCGAGCTCGGCGCGCAGCTCCTCGATGCGCGCCGCCGAGGCGTCGCGCTCGACCTCGAGCGGCTCGCCGATCACGTAGACCACCCGGCAGAAGGGCAACGGCAATGCCAGCCAATCCCAGCTGCGACGCAGCGTGTGCGCGCGGCTGGCCGCGTGAGAGACGGGAAAGATCGGCGCGCCGGTCGCCCGAGCGAGCTGGATGACGCCGCTCTTGGCCCGGCAGCGGGGCCCGCGGGGCCCGTCGGGCACGACCACCAGGTCGCGGCCGCGGCGGTGCGCCGCGAGCAGGCCCTTCAAGCCGCCCACCCAGCCGCGGGTCGAGGAGCCGCGCACGACCTCGATGCCCAGCCGGCGAATGGCGCGCGAGATCAGCTCGCCGTCGCGGTGGCCGCTGTTCATGATGCAGGCCCCCGGGCCGCGGTAGGCAAACGGCATCATCACCAGGCGCCCGTGCCAGAAGGCCAAGATGGAGGGCTTGCCGGCGGCAAAGCGGGCGAAGAGCGCCTCGGCCCCGACGAAGCGCTTGCGCGTCGTCCAGCCGAGCACGCGCAGGGCCGCGTAGACCACCGCCCCCCCGCCGACCACCTGCACGCGCTCGCGCAGCGGCCGCAGGAGCCGCCGCGCGAGCCTCGAGGCCGGCCCGCGCCGCCCCACTGGGCGCGCCTTGCGTCCCTCCCCGTCTGCGCCGTTTGCCGCCACGGGCACCGGCTCAAGCCACCGTCGGGGACTCGGCGGCCGCCCCCTCCGGACGCTCCTCGCCCTGCGTGCCGAGCAGCTGCTGCTCGTAGAGGCGGCGGTAGACGGCGCCGTCGGCCAGCAGCTCATCGTGCGTGCCCTGCTCGACGATCCGTCCCCCGGCCACCACGGCGATCCGATCGACCCGCCGGATGGTCGCCAGCCGGTGTGCGATCACCAGCGTGGTGCGCCCCTCCATGAGGTGGTCGATTGCGTCCTGCACCAGGCGCTCGGACTCGGAGTCGAGCGCCGAGGTCGCCTCGTCGAGGATCAGGATGGGCGCGTTCTTGAGCAGCGCGCGGGCAATCGCCAGGCGTTGGCGCTGGCCGCCCGAGAGCGTCACGCCGAGCTCGCCGACCACGGTGTCGTAGCCCTGGGGCAACGCGCTGATGAACTCGTGGGCGTGGGCGGCGCGTGCCGCCGCCTCGATCGCCTCCTGCGACGGCTCGCGGCTGCCGTAGGCGATGTTGGCCCGCACCGAGTCGTTGAACAGGAAGGTGAACTGCGTGACGATGCCGATCTGCGCGCGCAGCGAGGCGAGCGCAGCGTCGCGCAGATCGACGCCGTCGAGCGTGATCGAGCCGGCCGTCGGATCGTAGAAGCGCGGCACCAAGTCGGCGATGGTCGACTTGCCACCGCCGCTCGTGCCGACCAGCGCCAGCGCCTCGCCGCGTCGCAGGACGAGATCCACGTCGCGCAGCGCCCAGACGCTCTCGTCGGGGCAAGCCTGCGCCGCGCCGTCGAGCGGTGCGAGCAGCTCGCCGCCTCCCGCCTCCGTGGCGCGCGGCGCGTAGCGGAAGCTCACCGAGTGGAAGCAGATCCCCTCGTGCAGCGTCGGCAGCGCGAGCGCACCCGGGCGCTCGACCACGTCGCTTCGGTGGTCGAGCAGCTCGAAGACCCGCTCGGCCGAGGCCAAGCCCTGCTGCACCAGGCCGTTGGTCTTGGCCAACCCCTTGAACGGGTCGTAGACCAGCAAGAGCGTCGTCATGAAGGCGAAGAACGAGCCCTGCGTCCGCCCGCCGACGATCACGCTGTAGCCGCCGTACCAGACCACGCCGGCGATACCGAGAGCTCCCAGCATCTCCATGATCGGCTGGATCAGCGCCTTGGAGCGCGCCGCCTTCATGTAGAGGCGGAAGAGACGGAAGCTCTCCGCCTCGAAGCGAGCCTTCTCGTACTCCTCCATGCCGAAGGCCTTGACGATGCGGTTGCCCTGGACGGTCTCCTGGAGCAGAGCGGCGATCCCGCCGAGCGTCTGCTGGCCGCGCCGGGCGTAGCGCCGCAGGCGCTGCGAGAGGCGCATCACCGGGAACACCGAGATCGGGAAGGCGACGAAGGCGATCAGCGCCAGCACCCAGTCCTTCCAGAAGGCGACCCCGATCAGGACGATCAGCGAGGTCGAGTCGCGCAGGATGGACACGGTTGCCTCGGTGAGCGCCGTGCGCACCTGGTAGACGTCGTTCGTCACGCGCGAGACGATCGTCCCGGTGGGTGTGCGGTTGAAGAAGGAGAGCGGCAGCTCCTGGATGTGTGCGTTGAGCTGGTCGCGCAGGTCGGTGACGATGCGCTGGCCGACCCACTCCGTCAAGTACCCGTTGCCGAAATTGGCCAGGCCGCGCACCAGGAACAGCACCAGCACCGAGCCCGGCAGCCAGGCGAGCATCGCCAGGTCGTGGCGCGCGAAGATGTCGTCGAACACCCGCTCGACGAGGAACGGCAGGACGCCGTTGGTCGCGCTGAACACGAGCATGCAGGCCATCGCGGCGACGAAGCGCGGCCAGACGTAGGGCCGCAGGTAGCCGAGAAGCCGCCGGTAGATCCCCGCAGGCGCCATGCCAGGCCCTGGGTAGCGGAGGCTCCCCCCGGGGACAAACCCGGCTCGGGTCTCGAGGCTCGGGGCGCGCCGTGCAGCCGCGCCGCCCGAGACCCGAGATCGCTCAGCTCGGCGGACGCCGCGTCTCGCCCAGCATCTGCGCAGCGATGGCCGCGGCGCGGGCCGCGGCACCGGGCTCGCCGAGCAGGGCACGTACCC
>CAZGUU010000479.1:0-3197 GCA_964529315.1 uncultured Enterobacteriaceae bacterium | reverse complement strand
CACCCGCTCGAGGAGAAGGGCCACGCATGTCCGCACTGTCGCTGGTCGTCATCACGAAGAACGAAGAATCGCGCCTCGCGCGCTGCCTCGCCTCGGTGCACGGAGTCTGCGACGAGATCCTGGTCGTCGATTCGGGCTCGACCGACCGGACCTGCGAGATCGCCCGGGGCTTCGGCGCGCGCGTGCTCACGCACGCCTTCGAGGGCCATGTCCTGCAGAAGCGATGGGCCACCGCCCAGGCCGCCCACGATCGCATCCTGGCGCTCGACGCCGACGAAGCGCTCACCCCCGAGCTGCGCTCCTCGATCGCCGCCGTCGAGCAGCGCTGGACCCACGACGCCTGGCAGGTGAAGCGCCTCGCTCGCTACTGCGGACGCTGGGTTCGCCACGGCGGCTGGTACCCCGACGCCAAGATCCGCCTCTTCGACCGGCGCGCCGCACGCTGGGGCGGCCGTGATCCGCACGACAAGGTCCTGGTCGAGCCGGGGCGGCCGGTCGGCCGGCTCTCGGGCGACCTGCTGCACTACACCTGCGAGAGCCTCGAGGAGCACGTCGCCAAGGTGAACCGCTACTCCACGATCGCGGCCCGGGCGCTCTTCGCCGAGGGGCGCAGGTCCCGCCTGGTGCGTGACGTCATCCTCGACCCGCCGGCGACGTTCCTAGCCATCTACCTGCTGCGCCTGGGCTTCCTCGACGGACGGCAGGGGCTCGCCATCGCCGCGGTGTCGGCCCTGGCCAAGCTGCTCAAGTACGCAAAGCTGCGCGACCTCGCCCGCCCGCGGCAGGCCGATCCCCTGGCGGACCTCGCCCTGCCGCTCCACGCGCCGCCACGGCCGGCGCAGGTGCTCGGCACGCCGGCGCCGTAGCCGCTGCTCGGGAGCCAGCCCCGTCCATCGCCGGGGTCGCCGCTTCGCCACACGCAAGAGCTGCGAGAACCGGAAGCCCGCCTCCTGCATTTCCCAGCGGCGCCCAAGCGGGGTACACTGCGCGGGTGTCGATGGCGCAGCTCGGCTCCACGATCGAGCGCCTGCGGCCGCTCGCGGCCGGCCAGCGCGGGCTCACCTTGCTCGTGCTCTTCGGATCGCGCGCGCGGGGCGACGCTGCGCCATGCGCCGATTGGGACTTCGGATTCCTCTCGGACGGGTCGCTGGATCCACCCATGCTCACGGCGGCGATGGCCGAGGTCGTGGGAAGCGAGCGGCTCGACCTGGTGGACCTCGAGCGGGCGAGTGGACTGCTGCGCTACCGTGCGGCGCGCGACGGCGTGCTCGTATACGAGGCGCGGCCGGGACTCTTCGATCAGCTTCGCTTCGACGCCGCGCGCTTCTGGTACGATGCCGAGCCCGTGCTGCGACCTGGGTACGAGGCGATCCTCCACCGCCTGGGTTGATGGGCTCCCTCGATCGACCGGTTCTCGCCGAGCGCGCGGCTGCCGTGGAGCGGCACCTCGCCCGCGTGGCGGCGCGCCTGCCGTCGCAGCCGTCTGATCTCGTGCCCGTCAGCGACGCGTCGGACGCCGTGATCCTCCACCTGTGACAGGCCGTGCAGATCGTCATCGATCTGGGGCTGTCCGCCTGCTTGCACTTCAACCTGGGTACGCCCGAGAGCTACGGTGACGCCTTCCGCCGGCTGGCCGATGCAGGGCTCCTCGAGAGAGGCCTGGCCGAGCGGTCGACCCGAGCGGCCGGGTTTCGGAACCTGGTTGCCCACGCTTACGAGGGTCTGGACATGAAGCGCATGTACCGTGCAGCGGCTGAGGGCCCGGCCGATCTTCGTGCCTTCCTCGCGCGACTGCGCGATCTGGTGGCGTAGCCCGCTCGTCGAGGGACTCCTCGCAGCGGCAGCGCGCGAGCCACGCGATTCGCTCAGGCGATCACGCCGGCACGCGCGGCGGGGTCGTAGTCGAAGCCCGGGAACACGCTCGCCACGTCGGGATTGCCCAGGTGGCGCTCGACGATCTCGCCGAACAGCGCCCTGAAATCTGTCTTGACGGCGAGATCGCGGCCCTCGGCGAGCGCCGCGGCGGCCAGGCCCGGCCACGGGCCGCGCACCGCGCCGCCGGCCACCGTGCCGCCGAAGGCGAGCATCGCGGTGGCGTGGCCGTGGTCGGTGCCTCCGCCTCCGCTCTCGGCCGCGGTGCGGCCGAACTCGCTCATGGTGAGCACGCAGACCTCGGCGAAGCGCTCGCCCAGGTCCTTGCGGAAGGCGACCAGCGAGTCCGAGAGGTCGCGCAGCAGGCGCGCGAGCGTACCCTCGCTGCCGCCCTGGTTGGTGTGCGTGTCCCAGCCGCCGGTGTTCAGGAAGGCGATCTCCAGGCCCACCTCGCCCTTGATCAGCCGAGCCACGTCCTCGAGCTGGCCGCCGAGCTCGCTGGTCGGGTACTTGGCCCCGTTGGCCGGGGTGTACGCCGACGACCCCAGGCGCGCGGCGACGTCCACGGCCTCGAGCGCGTCTCGCACCGAGGTGCCGAGCAGGTCGCTGCGCTCGCCGTACATCGCCTCGATCGCCGTGCGCGCGCGCTCGGCCTCGCGGCCGCGGCCGAGCGTGAGCTGGTCGAGGCCGGTCGTCGCCAGCGCCGGGGCTGCGCCCGCCAGCGCGCGCGGCAGCGTGGCGTCGAGCGCCCCCGCCCGCATCGGGCCGACGCCCGCTGCGCCCCCGGAGGTCGTCTGGAGGTGGCGGTTCAGCCAGCCGTCCGCGGCCGACTTGTCCCCCGGCTGCCCGGTCTCCATGTAGTCCTGCGCGTCGAAGTGCGAGCGCGTCGGATCGGGCGAGCCGCAGGCGTGGACCACGGCGAGCTCGCCCGCCCCGAAGTAGGGGTGCAGCGAAGCCATCTCCGGGTGCAGGCCGAAGGTGCCGTCGAGGTCGAGGGCGCCGCCGCTCGCACCCGGCTTGGCGATGGCGATCGAGCGACGCAGCTCGGCGTAGCGCGGCTCGGCGTAGGGCACGACCATGCTCAGGCCGTCCACGGCGCCGCGCTGGAAGATCGCGACCAGGATGCGCTTGCCGCTGCTCCCGGCGGCCAGCGCGCGGCCGAGAAAGCGCGGCCCCAGGCCGAAGCTCGCCGCCGCGATCGCCGCGCCCTTGAGCACCAGCCGCCGATTCACCCGGGGATCGAGCATCGCCGTCCCTCCTCGCCAACCACCGGCACGCATCACTGCACCTGGAATTCGGGGCTTGCCAGCACCAGCGCCGCGAGC
>CAZGUU010000478.1:0-3220 GCA_964529315.1 uncultured Enterobacteriaceae bacterium | reverse complement strand
GAGCACCGGGTCGCCGGGACGCAGAACCCCGCCCTCGATCACCCGCCCGCACACGCCGGGCCGGTCCTGCAGCGCCTCGCGGGCCCCGGCACCGATACGGCGCTCCATGTTCGAGCAGGGGTCGCAGAACTCCTCGACCAGCACCAGAAGCTCTCCCACCCGCAGCCGCCGGCCGACTGCTTCGCCCAGCGCGATGCCACGCGTGACCACCTGCCGGCGCGAGGCACCCGACGCAACCGGGCCTCGGCCCAGCGCGCGCGCCGCCGCCTCGAGCCCCTCCTCCTCGATCAGCGTGATCTGGCGCCCGCGCCCCGAGCGCGAGCGCCAGTCGCCGACCAGGCCGAAGTCGGCGACGAAGCGCGCCTCGTCGAGCGCAAGCGCCGCGCCGCCCTTGCTGGCGATGCGGTGGATCGAGACGACCGTGCCCACACCCGCGCCCAGCTCGCCGCTCAGCTCTCCGCCAGCACGGCGTGCGCGGCCGCCAGGCGGGCGATCGGCACCCGGAAGGGCGAGCACGAGACGTAGTCGAGACCGATGCGGTGGCAGAACATGACCGAGGCCGGGTCGCCGCCATGCTCGCCACAGATGCCGCACTTCAGCCCGGGGCGCCCGGCACGCCCCTCGCGCACCGCGTGGGCCATGAGGAAGCCCACACCGCTCTGGTCGACCGAGACGAACGGGTCGCCGGAGAACACCCCCCGGTCGATGTACGCGGGCAGGAACATGCCGGCGTCGTCGCGCGAGAGCCCCATGGTCATCTGCGTCAGGTCGTTGGTGCCGAAGGAGAAGAACTCGGCCTCGCCGGCGATCTCCCGGGCGACGATGGCGGCGCGCGGCACCTCGATCATCGTCCCGACGGTGTAGGCCACCTTCTGGCGATACTCGGTCATCACCGCCTGGGCGACGCTCACCGTGAGCTCGCGCAGCACGGCCAGCTCCTTCACCACGCCGACCAGCGGGATCATGATCTCGGGGATCACCTTGACCTTCTCGCGGGCCAGCTCGCAGGCCGCCTCGACGATGGCGCGCACCTGGATCTCGTAGATCTCGGGGTAGGTGACGCCGAGCCGGCAGCCGCGGTGGCCGAGCATGGGGTTCGCCTCGTGCAAGCTGTCGCGCTTGTGGCGCAGCCTCTCCGCCGAGACGCCGATCTTCGCCGCCAGGTCCTGGATCTCCTCCTCGGTGTGCGGCAGGAACTCGTGCAACGGCGGATCGAGCAGGCGGATCGTCACCGGCAGGCCGTGCATCGCGCGGAAGATGCCCTTGAAGTCCTCCTTCTGCATGGGGAGGATCTTGGCCAGGGCGCGCCGGCGGCCCTCGGTGGTGTCGGCGAGGATCATCTCGCGCACGGCGTCGATGCGGTCGCCCTCGAAGAACATGTGCTCGGTGCGGCACAAGCCGATGCCCCGGGCACCGAACTCGCGCGCCACGCGGGCGTCGTGCGGCGTGTCCGCGTTGGCACGCACCTCGAGCCTGCGGATCGCGTCCGCCCAGGACATCAGCTTCTCGAAGTCGCCCGAGAGCTCGGGGTCGACGGTCGGCACGAGGCCGACGTAGACCGCACCCGTCGCACCGTCGATGGTGATCGGGTCGCCGGCGCGCACCACGCGGTCGCCGACGGTCATCGTTGCGGCGGCGTAGTCGATGGCGAGCGCGCCGCAGCCGACCACGCAGGGCTTGCCCATGCCGCGGCCGACCACCGCGGCGTGCGAGGTCGCCCCGCCGCGAGCGGTTAGGATGCCCTGCGCGGCATGCATGCCGTGGATGTCCTCGGGCGAGGTCTCGACCCGCACGAGGATCGTCTTGCGACCAGCGTGCGCGGCGCTCTCGGCATCGTCGGCGGAGAACACCACGGCGCCGGCAGCGGCTCCCGGCGAGGCCGGCAGGCCGCGCGCGAGCAGGTCCTTGGCTGCCTTGGGATCGACCTGCGGATGGAGCAGCTTGTCGAGCGCCGCCGGCTCGACGCGCGACACTGCCGTCGGGCGATCGATCAGCCGCTCGCGCACCATGTCGACGGCGATCTTCACCGCGGCCGCGGCGGTGCGCTTGCCGTTGCGCGTCTGCAGCATGTAGAGCCGGCCGCGCTCGATGGTGAACTCGATGTCCTGCATGTCGCGGTAGTGGCCCTCGAGCGTCGCGGCAATGCGCCGCAGCTGGCGGTACGCCTGCGGCATGACCTCCTCGAGCGAGGGCATGGTGCGGACACGATCCTCCTCGCTGATCCCTTTGCTCGTGGCTACGACGCGGGAGGCCTCGACGGTCGCCTTCTGCGGATCGCGGGTGCCGGCGACGACGTCCTCGCCCTGGGCATTGACCAGGAACTCGCCGTAGAAGCGCTTCTCGCCGCTGGCTGGGTCGCGGGTGAAGGCGACGCCGGTCGCGCAATCCTCGCCCAGGTTGCCGAACACCATGGCCTGGACGTTGACCGCCGTGCCCCAGTCGGCCGGAATGGCGTAGAGCTTGCGGTAGGTGATCGCCCGCTGGTTCATCCAGGAGCCGAACACGGCGCCGATCGCGCCCCAGAGCTGCTCCCAGGGATCCTCGGGGAAGCGCCGGCCCGTGCGCTGCAGGATCAGGTCCTTGAACTCGCCGACCAGCTCGCGCAGGTCGGAGGCAGCGAGCTCGAGGTCGCCCGCGACGCCGCGTGCGCGCTTCTTGGCGGCGAGCACGACCTCGAAGGGATCGTGCTCCTTGTCGCTCTCCGGCTTCAAGCCCAGCACGACGTCGCCGTACATCTGGACGAAGCGGCGGTACGAGTCCCAGGCGAAGCGCTCGTTGCCCGAGGCCGTCTCGAGGCCGCGCACGGTCGTGTCGTTCAGGCCGAGGTTCAGGATGGTGTCCATCATGCCCGGCATCGACGAGCGCGCGCCCGAGCGGACCGAGACCAGCAGCGGGTCGGCCGCATCGCCGAAGCGCTTGCCGACGATCTCCTCGACGCGCGCCACGGCCTTGCGCACGCCCTCCTCGAGACCACTCGGGTAGCGCTTGCCGTTGGCGTAGAAGTAGGTGCAGACCTCGGTGGTGATGGTGAAGCCGGGCGGTACCGGCAGCCCGAGGGACGCCATCTCGGCGAGGTTGGCCCCCTTGCCGCCGAGCAGGTTCTTCATCTCCGCCTTGCCGTCGGCACGACCGCCGCCAAAGGCGTAGATGTAGCGCGGCGCCCGGGCGGGGGCCGCCGCCGGGCGCGCAGCGCGCTGCGCTTTCGCGCGACGCGTGGTGA
>CAZGUU010000477.1:333-3236 GCA_964529315.1 uncultured Enterobacteriaceae bacterium | reverse complement strand
GAGCGCCTGCGCTCGGGCTGCGCGTTCAGCGCCGGCGCCGGGCGCCCGAGGGCCTCGCATGCCCGGCCGAGGGAGCTCGTGCGGTGCGCCGTGCACGGCTGCGCCGCAGCTCGGCGATCCGATCCAGGATCGCGTCGGCCACGTCGTCCTTGGCGAGCAGCGCCAGGCCGTGCTCCCCGTGCCGATCGATCAACGTCACCTGGTTCGTGTCGACGTCGAAGCCGGCTCCCGGCTGGGTCACGTCGTTGGCGACGATCAGGTCGAGAGCCTTGCGCTCGAGCTTGCCGCGCGCCCGCGCGATCGTGTCCGTCGTCTCGGCGGCGAACCCGACGACGATGGCGCCGCGACGGCGCTCGAGGCTGCCGACGACGTCGGGCGTCGACTCGAGCTCGAGCGTGCTGCGCCCTCTCGCCTTGGGCAGCTTCTCGGCGCTGCGCCGTGCGGGCCGGTAGTCGGCGACCGCGGCTGCGGCGATCACCACGCCCGCCGTACGCGCGTGTGCGTGCGTCGCACGGGCCATCTCTTCGGCCGTCTCGACGCGGATCGTCTCTACGCCGCGGGGCTCTTCGATCGACGTCGGACCGCTCACCAGGACCACCCGGGCACCTCGTCGCGCCGCCGCGCGTGCCAGGGCGTAGCCCATCTTCCCCGAGGAGCGGTTGGAGATAAAGCGCACCGGGTCGAGGAGCTCGCGGGTCGGCCCGGCGGTGACCAGCACCCGCTCCCCGGCTAGATCCCGTGGTGCCAGCGCTGCGCGAACCGCCTCGACCAGAGCCGCCGCATCGGGTAGGCGCCCGAGCCCCTCGTCGCCGCAGGCCAGCGCGCCGCTATCGGGCTCGACGACCGCCACGCCGCGGCCGCGCAGCCGCTCGAGGTTCTCCTGCACGACGGCGCTCTGCCACATGTGGACGTTCATCGCCGGGGCGAGCACGACGGGTGCTCGCGTGGCGAGGAGAACCGTGGTCAGCAGGTCGTCGCCGATCCCAGCGGCGAGCTTGCCGATCAGGTTGGCCGTGGCCGGGGCGACAAGCAGCACGTCGGCGCTGGCGGCGAGGTCGATGTGGCCGATCTGCGACTCCTGTCCGAGGTCGAAGAGCTCCGTTGCGACTGGCTCTCCGGAGAGGGTCTGCAGGGTGAGCGCGGTGACGAACTCGCGCGCCGCGGCGGTCATCACCACGCGCACGCGCACCCCGTCGCGGCGTAGGGCACGCACCAGCTCGGCCGCCTTGTAGGCAGCGATCCCGCCGCAGACGCCGAGGACGACCGTCTTGCCCTCGAGCTTCACGTCGCCGGCTCCCCGGACTTGGCCGCGGACGCCAGGTCGGCGAAGGTGAGCTTGAGGCGTGCCAGGCTCCACAGGCCCAGCGGAACGATCACCACCATCTGGATCAGCCAGGTGAGCATGCCGAAGGCGAAGCGGACGTCGGAATCCTCGACGGCGAACAGGGCCAGGGCCATCGAGGATCCCGCCTGGAAGACCCCGATGAAGCCGGGCGCCGAGGGGACGGAGACCGCCGCGGCCACGACGACCGCCGTGACCACGCCCAGCGGCAGCGCCGGAGCGTCGATGTGCAGGGCGAGCGCGCCGGCCGAGAAGCCGAGCGCGGCGATCAGCCACACCAAGAACGACCAGCACAGCGCGGGGAGCAAGGTCGCCGGATCGCGAAGGCCCTGCAAGCTGCGCAGGAAGCCGCGCCCTCCCTCGCGAACGAATCGCGCAAGGATGGGTGGCAGTCGCCCGGACATGGCCAACAGCCGGAGCTCGACCCACCCGGCGAAGCGGATCGTTACCACCAGGAGCACGACGACGACGAACACCAGCGCGACCACGCTGTGGGCCGCTCGTCCGAGCGTGTCCCCCGCGGGAACCAGGGCCAGCGCCAGCGCCGCGAACACCGCCAGCATGACCATGTCGAGCAGCCGATCGAGAGCGACGGTGGCCAGCGCGGCGGGCATGGTCACCCGCCCCGCCCGGGCGACCACCAGCGGGCGGAGGATCTCGCCGGCGCGCAGCGGCAGGACCATGTTTCCCATGAAGCCGATGTTCGTCGCATCCAGCACCGGCGTGTCGCCCAGCGGGCCGAGCGTACGCAGCAGAACCGCCCAGCGGCGTCCCCTGGCGACCAGGGCGAGCCAGGCGAGCAATGCCATCGCCACGAGCCAGATCGGGTTCGCAGCGCGCAGAGCGGCCGCGCATCCGGCGAAGTCCACCCCGCGCAGGGCATAGGCGAGCGCCGCCGCCGAGACGAGCAGGGATACGGCGATCTGCAGGGCGCGCTTCACCGGGCCTGCTGCGTACGCGGCTCGGTGGCCAGCACGCCCAGGTCGACGGCCACCCGCTCGGCGACCGCCGCCAGCACTCGTGCCACCTCGGAGTCGGGCGAGGCGCACACGATGGGCAGGCCTGCGTCGCCGCTCTCGCGCACCCCGATCTCGATCGGGATGCGCGCGAGAAGTGGCGCGCCCACGGCTTCGGCGACCTGCTCGCCTCCACCGGTGCCGAACACGTCGTCGTGCTCTCCGCAGCTCGGGCAGGCGAGGAGGCTCATGTTCTCGACGACGCCGAGGATCGGCACCTGCACCTGGCGGAACATGGCCGCGCCGCGCAGGACGTCGCGCAGGGCGACGTCCTGCGGCGTGGTGACGATGATCGCGCCCGAGAGACGCACCTGCTGCACCAGGGTGAGCTGGGCGTCGCCCGTGCCCGGCGGCAGGTCGATCACCAGCACGTCGAGCTCGCCCCACACGCAGTCGTTCAGGAACTGGCGGATCAGCCCCGAAACCATCGGGCCACGCCAGATCACCGGCGAGGTGTCGTCGAGGAAGAAGCCCATCGACGTGCAGCTCACGCCGTGGCGCACCACGGGATGGAAGCGGTTGCCGCCCGCTGCGCGAGGCCGTGC
>CAZGUU010000477.1:0-323 GCA_964529315.1 uncultured Enterobacteriaceae bacterium | reverse complement strand
GGACTCGAGCCTGCGCGCCATGTGGGCCGAGGAGCTGGAAGGCATCCGCCGCCAGATTACCGAAGCTGTTGCCGCCCGCTGCGCGAGGCCGTGCCTCGGTCCCCATCATGGTCGGCAGGCTCGGCCCGTAGACGTCCGCGTCGAGCAGGCCTATGCGCATTCCGGCCTGGGCCAGGGCGCACGCCAGGTTGGTCGCGACCGTCGACTTGCCCACGCCGCCCTTGGCGCTGCCGTCCGCCAGCACGGTACGCACGCCGGGCAGCTCGACGGCCTGCGGCGGGCGTGCGGCCGCGGCCGCTGCAGCGGGCGCCGCCGCGTCCGGG
>CAZGUU010000476.1:0-3236 GCA_964529315.1 uncultured Enterobacteriaceae bacterium | reverse complement strand
GTACCTTGCCGAGCCGCCGTCGCGCCCCGAGCCGCCCTGGGCTCGCCCCTGCCCATCCGCCGCGCCGCGCCCCTCGCCGCGCTGCGCGCCGCGCTCGCCGAGCCGCATGGACAGCGCGATCTGCCCCTTCTCGAGGCTCGCCTCGAGAACGCGGACCCGCACCCGATCGCCGGGGCTCACCACGTCGTTGGGGTCGCGCACGAAGCGCTCGGCGAGCTGCGAGACGTGCACCAAACCGTCGTGGTGCACACCGACGTCGACGAAGGCGCCGAAGCTCGTCACGTTGGTCACGATGCCCGGGCAGATCATGCCCGGCTGCAGGTCCGCGAGCTGGTGCACGTCCTCGCGGAATTGGAACGGCACGAAGACGTCGCGCGGGTCGCGCCCGGGCTTCTCGAGCTCGCCGACGACGTCGGCGAAGGTGAACTCGCCGAGCTCCTCGCGCAGCTCGGCGGCCGCCGCCACCCGGGAGGCGCCCGCACCCAGCAGGTCCGCGACGGCGAGCCCCTGGCCCCCGGCGAAGCGCTCGAGCACCGCGTAGCGCTCGGGGTGCACGCCGGTTGCGTCGAGCGGCTGCTCCCCGTCGCGGATGCGCAAGAAGCCCGCCGCCTGCTCGAACGCCTTGTGCCCGAAGCGCGGTACGTCGAAGAGCTGGCGGCGCGAGCGGAACAGCCCCTGCTTCTCGCGGTGCTCGACCAGCGCCCCGGCGAGTGCCGGGCCGATGCCGGCGACGTGGGTGAGCAGGTGGCGCGAGGCGGTGTTCAGATCCACGCCTACTTGATTGACGCACGACTCGACGACCTGGTCGAGCCGATTCTTGAGCAGATGGGGCGGGACGTCGTGCTGGTACTGCCCCACGCCGATGTGGCGAGGCTCGATCTTGACCAGCTCGGCGAGCGGATCCTGCAGGCGGCGGCCGATCGAGATCGCACCCCGCACCGTCACGTCGAGCTCGGGGAACTCCTCGCGGGCCACCTCGCTCGCGCTGTAGATGCTCGCGCCGGCCTCGTTCACCATGACCACCGGCACCTGCGAGCCCGCCTCGCGCAGCGCCGTGCGGACGAAGCCCTCGGCCTCACGCCCCGCCGTGCCGTTGCCCACCGCGATCGCCGCGACGGGGTGCTCGGCGAGCAGTGCGGCGAGCGTCGCCTTCGCCGCCGCGCGCGACTCCTCGGTCTTGAGCTTGAGCACCGTGCTGGCGACGAACGCTCCCGCCGGGTCCACCACCGCGACCTTGCAGCCGGTGCGGATTCCCGGATCCACCGCCAGCACGCCGCGCGCGCCGAACGGCGCGCCGAGCAGGAGCTTGCGCACGTTGCCGGCGAACACCTCGATGGCGACGTCGTCCGCCACCTGCTTGAGCGCCTTGTGCACCTCCGTGGCGATGCTCGGCAGCACGTGCTCGCGCAAGGCGGCTCGCGCCACCCGCTCGAGCACCGCCGCGCCAGGCGAGTCGGCCTCCGTGCAGGCCGCCACCGCGAACGTGCGCTCGAGCCCCTCCTCGAGCGCGGCCGCGTCGGCCGCGCCCTCGATCGACAGCACGAGCTCCTGCTCGGCGGCGCCGCGGCGCATGGCCAGGTAGCGGTGCGAGCTCCCCCGCTCGAGCAACGAGGCGATCGCCTCGCGGTGCTCGAAGTACTTCTCGAACTTGCCGCCCTCCTTGCCCTTGGACCCGCGGCGGCTGGCCAGCCACCCCTTCTCGCGGACTTCGCGACGCACCCGCTCGCGCAGCTCGAGGGACTCCGAGAGCCGCTCGACCAGGATGTCGGCAGCACCGCGGATCGCCGACTCGGCATCGGGGAAGCCCTTCTCCTCGTCGCGGAAGGTGAACGCCCACAGCTCGAGGGTCTGCCCCGGCTGCGCGGTCTCGGTCCCGTGGCCGCAGCCCCAGATCCAGTCGGCGAGCGGCTCGAGGCCAGCCTCGCGCGCCAGGCCTGCGCGGCTCTGTCGCTTGCGCTTGTAGGGAAGGTAGAGGTCCTCGAGGGCGTCGCGCTCGAACGTCGCGAGGATGCGCTCGCGCAGCTCGTCGGTGAGCTTCTTCTGCCGCTCGATCTCCTCGACGATGAACGCCTGGCGGGCCAGGATGGCGTCGAATCGCTCCTTGGCGTCGAGCACCGCCTGGATCCCCACCTCGTCGAGGTTGCCAGTGCGCTCCTTGCGGTAGCGCGCGATGAACGGGACCGTGGCGCCCTCGGCCGCCAGCGCCAGGACGGCCCGCGCCGCTGCCGGGGGGACCTGCGGCGCGGCACCGGACAGAAAGCTCTCGAAGTTCATCGCGACGGATCCGGGGAAGCGACTCTTGGGCTGGAACCTCGCAGGCCCACCCGTCGGCGTCCCGGCGCCGGGGGCGTGTCTGCAGACCCATCCTCATGCCAGAACGCGCCCCGGCTTTCCAGGCGCCCCGCGCGGGCACCCGCGCCACCCGGCGGTCGGCGCTCGCGCACCGAGCGAGCCTCCACCGGCAGCGCTCGCAGTCGAGAGCTCCATGCGGCTCCGCCGCGGAAAGAAAGGCGAGCAGGCGCATCAGCTCGCCGATCGCCGCCTGCTCGTGCAGCGTGACGACCAGCTGCTCGACGCGCGTCCGCCCCTCGCACCCGAGAAAGCGATCGAGCGTGGGGCGCATCGCGCCGCGGATCTCGTCGAGGGTCATCGGGTCGAGGGGGTGCCCCTTCTCCAGGCGGTGGCGGACCACTGGGAGGAGAATCACGAGGTGCCGGCGCCCCCCGCCGACCCCGAAGACGTCGCCCTTCACGCCGAGAGGGATTTCTCCGCTCTCGAGAAGCACGCGGCGCTCACCCGGGCGCTCAACGAAGCCAAGCTCATGCACGCCTACCGCGCACACCGCCTGAAGGCACGCGGGACCGCGACCCGTCGAGCGCTCGCTGCCGTGACCGACCGCCTCGACCCCGAGGACGTCGATCGTGCCGTGCGCATGATCCTGCACCTCGACAGCTCGCTCACCTGGAAAGCGCCAACCGAGGAGGGGCTGACCACGCGCGAGGCGACCAAAGCGGTAGTCTGGGCGATTCGTGCGCTCGTCGAAGAGCTGCGCCGAACGAGCCGGCAGCGGGCGGCAACGCGGGCGCGTCGATCCTCCCCGGTCGGCGCGACGCGCCGGCCGCGACCACGGTGACGGATCCTCCCGGGCCGACCCTTCCGGGGCAAAGAGAACCGCCCCCCCCCAATGAGCTGCGGGGAGGGATCCCGGGCACACGCCGCGGTCGGAGCGCCGGGGG
>CAZGUU010000475.1:0-3262 GCA_964529315.1 uncultured Enterobacteriaceae bacterium | reverse complement strand
GCCTGGCCCGCGCCGGGCGCTGCGCCGACCATCAGGGCGGCGAGCGCGTCGGCGTCGAAGGCCGTGGCCGCGCCGGCCCCGAGCACCCGGCCGTGGCGCAGGACCGTGACCCGGTCGGCGATCGCCAGCACCTCGTGCAGCTTGTGCGTCACGATCACCACCGCGGCCCCGCCGCGGGCCAGCTCGCGCAGCAGGGCAAACAGCCGGCCGACCTCGCCGGGCGTGAGCACCGCCGTCGGCTCGTCGAGGACCAAGAGACGCGTCGGCCCGAGCAAGGCCTTCGCGATCTCGACCCTCTGCCGCTCGCCGACCGACAGCTCTTCGATTCGCCGGTCGGGATCGCCGATCGCCAGCCCGAAGCGCTCGGCGAGCGCCGAGGCATCCTCCCGCTGTCGTCGCCGACTCACCGGACCGAGCACGCCTCGAGCGAGCGTCAGGTTCTCCGCCACGGTCATCGTGGGCACGAGCATGAAGTGCTGGTGCACCATCGCCACGCCGGCAGCGCGCGCCTGCTCCGCGCTTCGCCAGTGCACCGGCGCGCCGGCGAAGCGCAGCTCTCCCGAATCGGCTGCGAGCAGGCCGGCGGCCACCCGCATGAGCGTCGACTTGCCGGCGCCGTTCTCGCCGAGCACGGCATGGACCTCACCGGCGCGGCAGAGGAAGTCCACCCCATCGAGCGCGGTGACCGAGCCGAAGCGCTTCTCCACATCGTAGGCTTCCAGCACCGGGGTGTCCGCGCCCGCCGCCGGGTGCGGCGCGAGAGAGGCGGGCTGGTGCCTCGCCGGGGGTTCGGCCGCGCTCATCGCTCGGCGCATCCGGGGCCCGGGGGGTGGTGCTCCAGCGCCCAGGCGCGAGCCTCCTCGGGGGAGCGGACCGCGCCCTCGAGCTGCGCGTCGAGCGCGGCCTCGAGGATGCGGCGGAAGTCGGGTCCGGGCAAGTAGCCGAGATCGACCAGGTCGCGGCCCTTGAGCAGCCGCTCGGGGCGGCGCTCGGCCACCGGCAGCTCGCGCAGCCGCGCTCGGCAGAGCTCGTAGGCACGCAGGTCGCCGCTGCCCGCCAGCGAGTCGATGCGCACCAGCTCGAGCAAGTCCTCGATCCACGGCTCGGCGAGCAAGCGCCGCAGCGTGGCCACGCGCATGCGCGGTGCATCGAGGTGGCGCAGGTGAAAGCGCACCAGCCAGGCGACGCGCTCCGCAGTGGCACGGCTGCGGCGCAGGCGCATGCAGATGTCGAAGGCGATCTCGGCACCACGCTCGCAGTGCCCGTGGAAGGTAATCCGGCCGCCGGGCTGCGTCGCCGCGCAGGCCGGCTTGGCCACGTCGTGGAGCAGGACGGCGAGCGACAGGGCCTCGTCGTGCCGTCCGGGCTCGATGTGCGCCAGCGCCAGCAGCGTGTGGGTGAGGACGTCGCCCTCGGGGTGGTGCTCGGGTGGCTGGGCGACCCCGCGCAGCGCCGCTACCTCGGGGAGAATCGCGGCCAGCAGGCCGGTGGCCTCGAGCAGCTCGAAGCCCTCGCGCGCGCGCCCTTCGCCGAGGATCTTGGCGATCTCCTCGCCGATGCGCTCCCAGGCGATGGTGGTCACCTCGCGGGCGAGCCGCTCGATCGCCGCGCGGGTCGCGGGCTCGATCGCGTATCCGAAGCGCGCCGCCAGGCGCACCGCGCGCAGCAGGCGCAGCCGGTCCTCGTCGAAGCGCGCCTGCGGATCGCCGATCGCGCGGATCACCCCGGCCTCGAGGTCGTCGCGGCCGCCCACGTAGTCGATCACCTGGCCGCTCGCCGGGTCGAGGAACATGCCATTGATCGTGAAATCGCGCCGGCTCGCGTCGGCACGCGGGTCGGCGAGCTCGACCGCGACGGGGTGTCGGTGGTCGAGGTAGCGGCCGTCGCGGCGAAACGTGGCGACCTCGATGCGCGCATCCTCCTCGAGCACCAGCACGACGCCGAACTGCACACCCACCGGAACGGTCCGGCGAAAAAGCCGCTGCACCTCCACTGCCTGGGCCGACGTGGCGACGTCCCAGTCCAGGGGCGTGCGGCCGAGAATCAGGTCGCGCACGCAGCCGCCGGCGAGCAGTGCCTCGTGGCCCGCGCTGCGCAGGCGCGCCACGATCCGCTCGGCGATCGCCCGCATGCGCCGCGCATCGCCACCTGGAGGCGGCTGCGGCTCGGCCGGCCGAGGTGGCTCCACCGTCGCAGACTCGCACGCCGGCTCGCAGCGCGCAATTTTCCGCGGTCGAGCCGCGGCACAGCGCAGCCGGCTCGAAGCCCTCCCTCGACGCCGGCCTCTGCCCGAGACGTCCCGGCGGTGCTAGGCTGCGCCGCGCGAGGCCGCGATGCTCGGCATGCGATCCGACCCGTGCAGCACGATCTGCGCCGGCGAAGGCGACGCCCCATGACTGCGATCTCTCGACCGCCGGCCAGCTCGGCTGGAGCGCAGAGCACGAAGGCCCCGGCTCGAGACGCACAAGCGCCTCGCCGCGACGCAAAGACCGGGAGGTCGCGCGACACGGACGAGATCGCCCGGCGCCTGCGCGCGGCCATTCCCGAGCCGCGCTGCGAGCTCGCGCACGGCGACGCCTGGGAGCTCCTCGTGGCGACCATCCTGAGCGCGCAGAGCACGGACCGGCGGGTGAACGCGGTCACGCCCGAGCTGTTCCGCCGCTGGCCCACGCCGCGCGCCCTGGCCGACGCACCCCAGGCCGAGGTCGAAGCGGTGGTGCGCAGCACCGGCTTTTTTCGCAACAAGGCCAAGGCGATCCGCGGAGCCGCCCGCAAGGTCGCCGACGATTTCGCCGGCCGAGTACCGCGCACGCTGGAGGAGGCGATCACCCTGCCGGGCGTGGCGCGAAAGACGGCGAACCTGGTGCTCGGCACGGCCTACGGCCTGGCGGTCGGGATGGTCGTGGACACCCACGTCGGCCGGGTCGCCCGGCGCCTGGGCTGGACGGGGAGCGACGACCCGGTGGCCGTCGAGCGGGATCTCTGCGCCCGCTTCCCGCGCAAGGATTGGATCGCCGCGGGCCACCGGCTTCTGCTGCACGGCCGCTACATCTGTGCGGCCCGAGCGCCGCGCTGCGCCGCCTGCCCGCTGAACGAGCTCTGCCCGGGCCGCACCGAGCCTTCTTCGGGCACCTGGCAGGAGCGCTGCCGAGCCGAGGCCGAGCGCATCGCTGAGCTCGCGCCACCGCCTGCGGTGTAGCCACACGCGGCGCCGGCCGGCCCGCGACCGCCGCCTTCAAGCGCTCGGGCTCGCCAGGCCTCC
>CAZGUU010000474.1:0-3283 GCA_964529315.1 uncultured Enterobacteriaceae bacterium | reverse complement strand
GCACGTCGTCCTGATGGACGCGGACGCAGTGCTCGTGCGCCGGCTGGCCCCGGGTGCGATCGCCGCCGCGCTGGGCGAGGGCGAGCTCGGCATGGTCGAGCAGCGCACGATCACCGGCTCGACGATGGGCCGCGCCGAATTCCTCGACCACTACGTACGCCACGCTCTGGCCTGCCTCGATCCCGGAGCGGCCGCGCCCGACATCGAGCGCTTCCGCTACTACAACAGCGGCGTCGTCATCGGCCGCCGCTCGCACTGGCGGGCGCTGGTCGCCTGGGCGCTCGAGACGGCGCGCGAGCGCGCGGGCAGGCACCGGATCGGCGAGCACATGGTCGCCGACCAGGACTACTTCCAGTATTGGGCGATGACCCGCCCGCCCGGCGCGTGCGTCACGCTGCCCTGGTCCTGGAACCACTGCGAGCACTGGGACGCGGGCTTCCCGCGCCGCGGCGCGCGGATCCTGCACTTCAGCAACTTCTGCAGCGGGCCGGATGCGGCCACGCCGGCGCGCATGCGCGCCCTCTCGGGCGCTGTCGACGCTGCGAGCCCCGCGGCGCCCGGGTCGCGCTGAGTCACGCGCCGCCGGGCCCGAGCCGAGCTGCGCGCCGCTCGAGGAGCTCGAGGTACCAGTGCGCCAGCTCGGCGATGCACGTGGTGCGATCGAAGCGCCGCGCCACCTGGCGGGCGCGCTGCTCGAGGCGGGCTCGCTCGGTCGCGTCGCAGAGCAGGCGCACGACCAGCGGGGCCATCGCCGCGACGCTGGGCGCGACCAGCAGATCCTCGCCCGGGGACAGGCCCAGGCCCTCGCACCCCTTGGCCGTCGCGACCACCGCCTTGCCCGCGGCCAGCGCCTCCATGATCTTGTAGCGAACCCCCGAGGCGTGGACGATCGGCACGACCACGACGTGTGCCCGGGCGAGGAAGGGTCGCACGTCGGGTACCCGGCCGGCGATCTCGACGCCGGGAGCGAGCCGGGCCAGGTCGAGCACGCTGCGGTGGCCGCGGTGATCGCCCACCAGGAGCAGCGTCGCCTCGGGGTGCGCGGCACGGATCTTCGGCAGCGCCTCCTCGACGAACGCTCGGGCGCCTTGCGCAGCGCTCTCCGTGAACAGCGCCGCGACGAACGCCAGGACCGGTGGCGTCGCCGACGCGGGCGGCGGGATGCGCTCCGGTCCGTAGGCGGCGAGATCGATGCCGCCCGGGTTGAACAGCACGGTGCCCGGCGGGCGAGCGGTGAAGAGCGCCACGTCGTCGGGCGGGAACAGGGAGACGACGGCGTCGCAGGAGCGCACTGCACGGCGCTCCTGGAGCGCTACGAGCAGGGTGTCGACGAGTGCGCGTCGCAGCTCGCCCCAGGCGCGCAGGGCCAGGGCGGCGCGCAGCTTGGCCACGTAGTAGTCGCGCTCGACGTTGTGCGCGACCAGCACGCGCGCGTCGCCCGCCTGCTCCAGGTCGCGATGATGGAAACAAGCGGCGTGCAGCTCGATCAGGTCGAAGTGCCGCCGGCGCAGCAGGGCCTGCATCTCCGGGCTGGCAAACCACTCGTGGACGTCGTGACGGAACGCCGTCGGGACGGGGTTACGCAGTTGCTCGCGAAGGCGCCCGAGCCGGCCCGGCCGCACCCGGCGCGGCCGGGCGAGCACCACCTCGCAGTGCGCGGCGAGGGCGCGTGCCCCCTGCTCGTCGTCGGGCCGCTCGTTCAGGCAGCAAAAGGTGACGCGAAAGCAGCGCGAAAGCTCGACGATGCGGTTGTAGACCACCACCTTGGCCCCGCTGTCGGGCGGGTGGACCATGAAGAGGTTGAGAATCAGCAGGTGCGGCTTCGAGCTCACGGCTTGCGTCCCGCCGGGATTCGGCGCCGAGCGGCACCGAGCCTGCGCGACGCGTGCGCCGGAGCAAAGCTGCGCTCCAGGCATCTCTTCCCCCGAATGCGGGCGGGTGTCCACCGGGCCGGTGGCTCGGCCAGCCGTGGCGCGCTCGGGCACGGGCCGAGCCGCAAGCGTCGTGGGTGGGGCGCGGGCCGGCGCGGACGGCGCCGGTGCGGCGTCGACGCCCTCGGTGCCCCGCTGCGGTTGCCCGCCGGGCCAGCCCGGGCGAGGATGACGGCGGGACATGTCCGACCCAGCGCCACGGCTCGAGACCTTCACGGTACGCATCCTCACCCGGCTGGCCAGCGACGTGCAGCCGCAGCAGTGGGATGCGCTGGTCGGCGAGGAGTCGCCCTTCCTCGAGTGGGCCTGGCTCGCCAGCCTCGAGGAGGCGGGCTGCGTGGGCGGGCGCACGGGGTGGAGCGCGCAGCACCTGGCGCTGTTCGCCGAGGACCGCCTGGTCGGCGCCTGCCCGCTCTACCTCAAGACGAACAGCGAGGGCGAGTTCGTTTTCGACCAGGGCTGGGCGGAAGCCGCCCGCCGCGCCGGCATCGCCTACTACCCCAAGATGCTCGTCGCCGTGCCGTTCACGCCCGCCACGGGGGTGCGCTTCCTGGTCGCGCCGCAGCTCGACCGCGCCGCCGTGGTGCGCCTGCTCGGCCGCACGCTCGTCGACCTGTGCCGCGAGAATCAGCTCTCGTCGGTCCACGTCGACTTCTGCCGCGACGACGAGGCGGAAGTGCTGCGCGAGCTGGGCTTCGCCGAGCGCCTGGACTTCCAGTACAAGTGGCGCAACCGCGGGTACGCCTGCTTCGACGACTACCTCGCGGCCCTGCGCCACCAGCGACGCAAGGAGGTGCGCCGCGAGCGCCGCGCGCTCGCCGAGCAGGGCGTCGAGATCGAGACGCGGGTCGGCCAGGAGATCCCCGATGAGCTCTTCGCCCCGATGTACGAGCTCTACCTCACCACCGTCGACAAGTACGTCTGGGGCCGGCGTTACTTGACGCAGCGCTTTTTCGAGCTGCTCGCCGGACGCTTCCGCGAGCGTCTGTGTTTCACCGTCGCACGGCGCCGCGGCGAGCTGCTCGCCGGAACCGTCGGCGTGCAGAAGGCGGGCGCGCTCTACGGCCGCTACTGGGGGACGCACGAGGAGCTGCGCCACCTGCACTTCAACGTCTGCTACTACGCGGGGATCGAGCACTGCATCCGCGCCGGCCTGGAGCGCTTCGAGCCGGGTGCGGGCGGCGAGTTCAAGTGGCTGCGCGGCTTCGACCCCGAGCCGACACGCAGCCTGCACTGGGTGCGCGACGAGCGCCTGCGGCGCGCCGTCGAGCGCTTCGTCGCCGCCGAGAGCGCCGAGGTCGAGCGCCTGATGGCCGCCATGCGCGAGCGTAGCCAGCTGCGCCGGACAGGCG
>CAZGUU010000473.1:0-3290 GCA_964529315.1 uncultured Enterobacteriaceae bacterium | reverse complement strand
CCACCCACCGGCCCGCGGTGCGGCTCGGCGTCGTGCAGCAGGGCGACGGGCGGCGAGGCGAGCGGCGGTGCCCCGCGGCGAGCGGGCGCGCCGGCAAGCCGCGTCAGCGCGGCGCGCATCTCGTCGAGCAGGCGGGGCTCGAGGCAATCCGCCGGTGCGGCGACCACGACCAGCTCGTCGCACGCCGCCAGCAGCCGGCGGCCGACGCGGCAGAGCAGGGGCTCGCCGCCCAGCTCGAGCAGCGCCTTGCAGCGTCCCATGCGGCTCGAGCGTCCGCCGACGAGTACGATCCCGCTGCGCTGGACGGCTGCGGCGTCGAGGGTCACGGTGCCGGGCCGCGCCTCAGAGGGTGTGGAAGTCGGTCAGGCGCAGGAACGCCTGACGGCGAGCCTCGATGTCGGGCGCAGAGAGATCCCAGAGCCGGCGCAGGCCGAAGCGCTCGACGACCAGCGAAGCCATGACGCTGCCGTGCGCGATCGCCCGGCGCAGGGCCGCGTGCGAGACGGCGCCGCCGTCGCGGGCGAGAAAGCCGATGCAGCCCCCGGCGAAGGTGTCGCCGGCGCCGGTGGGGTCGAAGACCTCCTCGAGCGGATAGGCGGGCATGGCGAACATGGAGTCCGGCTCGAAGGCGAGCACGCCGTACTCGCCGCGCTTGACCAGCAGCCGGCGGGGGCCGAGCTTCAGGATCGAGCGCGCGGCCTTGACGATGTTGTGTACGCCGGCCAGCTCGCGGGCCTCCTCGTCGTTGATGATCAACAGGTCGACGCGCGGTAGCAGGCGGAGCAGCGCGGGCCGGGCGCTCGAGATCCAGAAGTTCATCGTGTCGCAGGCCACCAGGCGAGGACGACGCAGCTGGTCGAGCACGGAGATCTGCAGCTCCGGGTCGATGTTGCCCAGGAAGACGACCTCACTGTCGCGCTGGGCCGGGGAGAGCTCGGGGCGGAACTCGGTGAGCACGTTGAGCTGCGTGTCCAGCGTGTCGCGCAGGTTCAGGTTCTCGTGGTAGCGGCCCGACCAGCGAAAGCTCGCCCCGCGCGCCCGCGTGACCCCGCCAGTTGCGACGCGTCGCTGCTCGAGCGCGTCGAGGGTCGACTGGGGAAAGTCCTCGCCGACGATCGCCACGACCTCGCTCGGCGTGGTGAAGCTCGCGGCTAGCGCCGCGTAGGCGGCCGAGCCGCCGATCTCGCCGGCCGCGCGGCCCGCCGGGGTCTCGATGTCGTCGAATGCCAGGGTGCCGACGATGAGCAGGGACATGGCCGCGCTTTAGCAGCCACTGCCGGGCGCGTCACCGGGGGCTACGGTTCGGCCAGCGGGCGGATCCAGCCGGCCTCGGTGAGGATGGCGTCGACCCGGCGGTCGTGCGGCTCCTCGGGGAGAGCCTCGACGATGTGGGCGCGGTGGCAGACGCCGACCACCCACCAGCCCGAGGGACGCAGCCGGGCGAGCAGGCGATCGTAGGCACCGCCCCCTCGGCCCAGTCGGCGGCCGAAGCGGTCCAGGGCGACTGCGGGGGCGAGCAGCACGGCAGGGTGCACGATCGCCGCGAGGTCGACCGCCGGACCCTCGGGCTCGAGCAGGCCCCCGGGGCCGGTGGCGCGCAGGGCGCCACGGGCGGCGTCGACCAGGTCGAGGCCGCCGTCGCGGCGCAGGCGGGGAAGCAGCGTGGTGGCGCCGCGCGCTCGTGCGGCCGCGAGCAGCTCCGCCACGTCGAGCTCCGCGTCGTTTGCCAGGTAGCCGGCGAGGGTGCGGGCGGCCGGCAGGCGCGCGCAGCCCCCTGCCGCGGCGCGCAGCGCGCGGCTCGCATCGGCGAGCGACGCTGGCTCGAGCCTCCGGCGCAGGCGTCGCAGCTCGCCTCGCAGGAGGGACTTCTCGGTGCTGGCCGGAAGGGCGGGAGGCACGTTTGCAACTGTACCTGCGGTCCGTGGCTTGATACAGTCTCGGGCCGCCCGCGGGTCTGCCGCGCGGTGGGATCCCCAAGACGCGAAGGAGAAACATCGCCCATGGCGCTCAAGAACTTCGTCTTCACCTCGGAGTCGGTTTCCGAAGGCCACCCGGACAAGATGTGCGATCAGATCTCGGATGCGGTGGTCGACGAGATCCTGCGCCAGGATCCGCGCGCGCGCGTCGCTTGCGAGGTGATGTGCAAGACCGGGATGGTGGTCATCGCCGGCGAGATCACCACCGACGCCAAGATCTCCTATCCCGAGATCGCTCGCGAGACGGTCAAGGAGATCGGCTACACCTCCTCGGAGATGGGATTCGACTACGACACCTGTGCGGTGATCGTGGCCGTCGACCGCCAGTCGCCCGACATCGCCATGGGGGTCGACCGGGCGGACGAGCTCGAGCAGGGCGCCGGTGACCAGGGCCTGATGTTCGGCTTCGCGTGCGACGAGACGCCCGAGCACATGCCGCTGCCGATCTCCCTCGCACACCACCTGGTCAAGCACCTGGCGCAGATCCGCAAGGACGGGCAGATGCCGTTTCTGCGTCCCGACTCGAAGTCGCAGGTGACCGTGCAGTACGAGGACGGCAAGCCGGTCGCGGTGCGCAGCGTCGTCATCTCGACTCAGCACAGCCCCGACGTCTCCAACGAGACGCTGCGCGAGGCGATGATCGAGGGCGTGATCAGGAAGGTCATTCCCAAGCGCTTCCTGCTCGCCGACACCGAGTTCCACATCAACCCGACCGGCCGCTTCGTGGTCGGCGGGCCCAAGGGCGACTGCGGGCTCACCGGCCGCAAGATCATCGTCGACACCTACGGCGGCTACGGCCGCCACGGCGGAGGCGCGTTCTCGGGCAAGGATCCCTCGAAGGTCGATCGCAGCGCGGCCTACATGGGGCGCTACATGGCCAAGAACGTCGTCGCGGCGGGCCTGGCCGCGCGATGCGAGGTTCAGGTCGCCTACGCGATCGGCGTGGCCCGTCCGCTCTCGGTGCTGGTCGACACCTTCGGCACCGGCGTGGTGCCCGACGAGAAGATCGCGCGCGCGCTGCTCGAGGTGCTCGACCTGCGGCCGCGGGCGATCATCCGGACGCTCGACCTGCTGCGGCCGATCTACAAGAAGACGGCGAGCTACGGCCACTTCGGGCAGGCGCCCGAGGGCGGCTACTTCACCTGGGAGCGGGACGACAAGGCCGCGGCACTGGCCGAGCGTTGCGGCCGGCCGCTCCCGTCGCGCTGAGCGGCTGCACGCGGCGCGGGGCGAGGCACGTCGCTGCGCGGCGGGTGCGAGACGCACGGGTTGCCGCGCTGGGCGAGCCGCCAGGGGCGGCTCGCCCAGGTGCCG
>CAZGUU010000472.1:0-3291 GCA_964529315.1 uncultured Enterobacteriaceae bacterium | reverse complement strand
CCCGCGGCACACGCCGCGCGTCGCGCCTGCAGCCATGCGCGTCAAGCACCGCCCCCCGGAGGCCGCCCGGCCCCCGGGGGCGACGGCTTCCACGGGCGCGGGATCTCGGGCAGCCAGTCGTCGGGCTGCTGGTCGAGCAGGGTCTTGAAGTCCCAGTAGTCGCGCCACAGGACGAGCTTGCCGTCGCGCAGCTTGAACACCGCGGCGACAGGCAGCGTTGCGCGCGTCCCGCAGCGGTGGTGCCAGACCTCGGTGCGCTCGACGAGCAGCGTGTCGCCCTGCTCGAGGAGCTCGTGGACGATCATCTCGGCGCGCTCGAGGTTGCCCAGCCCGTACTCGAGCTTGGCGCGGATCGCCTCGGGGCCGGTGACCGTCGCCTCGGGAATCGGCACGTCCTGGTAGACGCAGTCCGGCGCGCAGCAGCTCGCGACGGCGGCGAAGTCGAGCCGCTCGAAGTCGGCGAACATGCGGCGCAGGGTGTCGGCGTTCTGGCTCATCGAATCGCTCCTCGCGTGGCGTAGAGTGGGGTAGCGTGCCGCGCTGCGCTGCGCCGCCCGCGCAGGCCCTCTCACGGCGGCGCTCGGGCTCAGTCGGGCGGGAACAGGGCGCTCACCAGCTCGCCCACCGAACGCAGCATCTCCGGGTCGTCGGTCAGCGAGTTGGTCACGGCCACGGTGCAGGCGCGTCGCGGTGCGAGCCCCTGCGCGACGAGCTGCGCCGCGTAGACCAGCAGGCGCGTGCTCACGCCCTCGCCCAGGCCCGAGCCGCGCAGGGCGCGCACCTTCTCGCCCAGGGTGGCCAGGGTGAGCGCGGTGTCGAGGTCGACGCCGCCCTCGTGGCGCACGATCTCCGCCTCGCGATCGCGCGGCGGGTAGTCGAACTCGAGACTGACGAAGCGCTGGCGCGTCGAGTGCTTCAGGTCCTTGAGCACGCTCTGGTAGCCCGGGTTGTAGGAGATGACCAGCAGGAAGTCGGGGTGCGCCTCGAGGATCTCGCCGCGCCGGTCGATGGGCAGGATGCGGCGATGGTCGGTCAGCGGGTGAATGAGGACGATGGTGTCCTTGCGCGCCTCGACGACCTCGTCGAGGTAGCAGATCGCGCCGCGGCGCACGGCTTGCGTCAACGGCCCGTCGATCCACACCGTCTCGTCTCCCTGGATCAGGTAGCGACCGACCAGATCGGACCCGGTCAGGTCCTCGTGGCAGGCCACCGTGACCAGCGGCGGGAGGTGCGCCTCGGGCGCGGTGCCGCGACTGCCCGCGTCGCGGCCGGCGCCTCGGCTACCCGCCTCGCGGCCGCCCTCCCGCTCGCGTCGCTGCCCGAGCAGGCCATGGGCCATGTACTCGACGAAGCGCGTCTTGCCGCAGCCGGTCGGCCCCTTGAGCAGCACGGGAAGCCGGCGCGCGTGTGCGGCGGTGAAAATCTCCACCTCGTCGCGCACCGGCAGGTACCAGGGCGCGCTTTCGCTTTCTGCCACGATCGGGGATCCTCGCGGAAGCTGCGTGCGCCGGTGTGCGTCCGCGCTTCCAGGTTGGCTCTCGGAGGGAGCGCGGGTCAGTGAATTCCCGGAGCCGGCGCGAGCGCCGCCGGGTCGACGCCCAGCGTGTGCATCGCCGTCAACCACAGCTCGTCCGACGGCGTCTCGAAGACCAGATCGACGTCGACCGGGATGTTGAGCCAGGCCGAGGCGGTGAGCTCTGCATCGAGCTGGCCGGGCGCCCAACCGGCGTAGCCCAGGATCAGCCGGCTGCGCTGCGGCGAGCACTCGGCGGGATCGCCTTCGAGGATGTGCCGCAGCACCGCCTGGGAGCTCGACATGTAGAGGCCGTCGCAGATGGCAAACCCCTCGCTCTCGCGCGGCTCGTTGCGGCACAGCAGCCAGCCGCGCTCCGGGCTCACCGGGCCGCCTTCCCAGACCGTCAGGTTGCGGTCGGGGGGCGGGGGCGGGTCGAGCGCGAGCAGCTCGCGCACGCTGGTGTCGACCGCGCGGTTCACGATGAACCCCAGCGCGCCCTCCTCGTTGTGCTTGCAGAGCAGCACGACCGACCGCATGAAGTTCGGATCGACGAGCTGCGGCATCGCGAGCAGCAGCGTCGGTGCTATCCCGTCGGCAGACATCGCAGCCCTCCCGTCCGCGCCGAGACTACCGTGGGGCGCCGGCGGGAACAATCCCGCACGCCATCCGGCACGCCATGCTGCACGAAACCGGGCACGACACCCGGCACCGCGCAACCCTGCGGCCGCGCGGGAGCACGCACGGGGCGTGGGGCACCGGCCTGCACCCTCGGGTGCGCGAGCCCTCGTGCCGTCTGCGCCGCGTTGCGCGTCCGGGATTCGCCTGATTAAACGCGCCGGGATCTCGCGCCTGCGCCCGAGGCTGGCCGCACCCCGCAAACGCGCCATGACCAAGCCCGAAATCGTGCAGTGTGCCAAGGAGCTTCTGATCAGCGGGCTGCGCCTGGAGATCACGCCCGGCGAGATCGTCGACACGCAGCCGATCTTCGGCGCTGGCCTGGGCCTCGACTCGATCGACGCGCTCGAGTTCGTGGTCCTGATCGAGGAGCGCTTCGGGGTGGCGATCCCCGACGAGTCGGTCGCCAAGCAGGCCTTCGCCTCGATCGACGCGCTCGCCGACTTCATCCTTTCCGAGCGGGAGCTGCGCGCGAGCTGAGCGTGGCGCGCAGCGCTCTCGCCGCGGCCCTCGCCCTCGCCCTCGCCGTCGCCGCGGCCGGGTCGGAGCCCTGCGTCACGCCCGACGCCTGCTTTGCGCAGCTCGCGGCCAAGCAGCGCGAGATCGGCACGCTGCGGGCGAGTTTCCACCAGATCAAGCACGTCGCCCTGCTGCGCGAGCCGCTCGTCTCCACCGGGCGGCTGCTCTACCGCCGGCCAGGCCGCGTCCGCTGGGAGGTGGTCGAGCCCGAGGTGCTGCGCATCGACGTCGACGGCGGGCGGCTGCGCGCCGGCTCGCCGGAGCGCATGGAGGCGGTCGATGCAGGAGCGGCGTCGAGCCTGTTTCGCGACCTGGGCGGGCTGCTCACCGCGACGGACGAGTTCGCCGGCGCACGCTTCGCGATCGCCCGGGGAAGCGCCGGGCCCGCGTCGTTCGTCTTGACGCCGCGCGACCCGGCCACCGCGCGGCTGCTCGAGGCAGTCGAGCTCGAGATCGATCCCGAGGCCGGCGTGCCGCGCCGCGCGGTGCTGCGCGAGCCGGGCGGCGACCGCACGGAGATCGAGCTGCGCGACGTGGTCCGCGACCAGCCGCTGGGCGAGGACCTGCTGCCGTGAGGGGTC
>CAZGUU010000471.1:0-3308 GCA_964529315.1 uncultured Enterobacteriaceae bacterium | reverse complement strand
CTCCTTCGGGTCGTGCAAGCACTACCACAGCGACCTCATGCAGCGGGCGATGATCCTGCTGCTCGCGCTCACCGGCAACCAGGGCAAGCGGGGCGCGGGTCTGAGGCTGAGCGCGATGTGGAGCCTGTTCGGCTTCGAGTCGCTGGCCAGCGGCTTCGAGATGAGCGCGCTGATGCGCGCGGCGCTCAAGGTGTACCGGCCCAGCGTGCAGATGATCGAGGACCGCATGCGGCAGGTGTCGCGCGAGGAGCGGCCCTTCCAGTCCTATGCGCTCTGGCTCTGGTACCACGCCGGGATGGCCGACGTGATCGGCCGCCGCGAGTGGAACGACCCGACCCTGTCCCGCCCGGTCGGCGACTACGTCCGCGAGGCGATCGAGCGCGGCTGGATGCCGCTCTACCTCCCGCCGGAGAAGTCCCCGCGGCTGTTCTTCGCCACCGCCGCCAACCCGCTGCGCCGCTGGGGCGCCCCGCAGGTCGCAGAGAAGAGCCTGTGGCCGAAGCTCGAGCTGATCGTCTCGGTCAACTTCCGCATCAGCACGACCGCGCTGCGCTCGGACATCGTCCTGCCGGCGGCCGGCTACTACGAGAAGCGCGGCATCAAGTATGGGCAAAGCTACGTGCCCTACATCGTTTACGGAGACAAGGCGGTCGAGCCGCTCGGCGAGGCCAAGGCCGAGTGGGAGATCTACGGGCGTCTGGCCGAGCGCATCGCGCAGCGGGCGCGCGAGCGCGGCGTGGGCGCCTACCGAGGCGTGTTCGGCGAGAGCCGCGATCTCGCCACACTCTACGAGCGCTGGAGCTGGAACGGGCGCTTCGACTGGCGGGACGACGTGAAGCCGCTCGACTTCGTCCTGGCGGGCTCGAGCCAGACGCCCGACCTCACCTGGGATGAGGCCGCGCGGCGCGGCGCCACGCGGATCCAGTCGATCGGCCTGTTCGGCCCCGGAACGGCGGTGTGCAGCGACTTCGATCCCAAGCAGACGGTCTACCCCTCGCAGTGGTTCGTCGAGAAGAAGCATCCCTGGCCGACGCTCACCGGCCGCCAGCAGTTCTTCATCGACCACCCGTGGTTCGCCGAGATGGGGGAGGCGCTGCCCTGCCACAAGGAGGCGCCGGCCGCGGGCGGCCCGCAGCCGCTGCGCATGACCGGCGGGCACACCCGCTGGTCGATCCACGCCACCTGGCGCGACGAGCGCACCATGCTCGATCTGCAGCGCGGCGAGCCGGTGGCCTTTCTCTCCGTCGAGGACGCGGCCCGGCGGCGCATCGGGGACCACGACCGGGTGCGCATGTACAACGACCTGGGCAGCTTCGTCGTGCGGGTCAAGCTCTCGCCCGCCGTGCAGCCGGGGCAGGTGATCGTCTACCACGCCTGGGAGCCCTATCAGTTCTCCGGCTGGCGCAGCTCGCAGGATCTGGTCGCCTCGCCGCTCAAGCCGCTCCACTTGGTCGGCGACTACGGCCAGCTGCAGTACCGCATGTACTACATCTCGCCGCAGTACGCGCCGCGTGGCACGGCCGTGGAGGTCGAGCGCCTATGACGATCGCGGCGACGGCCGGGACGGCGGCGCAGGGCGCGCTGCACGAGCTGCGCGTGCTGGAGTGCGGCACCGAGGTGTCGGCGCCGTTCTGTGCGCGCCTGCTGGCCGACCTGGGCGCTCGCGTGGTCAAGCTCGAGCCGCCCGGCGGCGATCCAGCGCGCCGCCACGGGCCGTTTCCCGGCGACCGCCCGGACCCCGAGCGCAGCGGGCTGTTCGCCTGGCTGAACGCCGGCAAGCAGAGCGTCCTGCTCTCGGGCGACGCCTGCGCCGACGCCGCGTGCATCGAGCGCCTGGCTGCCCAAGCCGACGTGCTGGTGACCAACCTCGAGCCCGAGCAGCGGAAGCGCTGGGGGCTGGACGTGGACGGGCTCGTCGCGGCGCACCCCGAGCTGGTCGTGGTGCGGCTCGGAGCGCTGGCCGAGGGCGGGCCGCTGGCCGGCTGGCGGGCGCGGGAGATCAACGTCTGCGCTCTGGCCGCGGCGAGCGCGATCCTGGGCGAGCGGCGCCGCCCGCCGCTGCACTTTCCGTTTGCCCTGCCGGCCCTGCAGGCGGGCCTGCACGGTGCCGCGGCCGCGCTCGCGGCGCTGCTCGCGCGGCGGCGGATCGGCCTGGGCCAGCGGGTCGAGGTGGCCGAAGCGGACGTGCTCGCCTTCTACTGCGCCGGCATGGCGCTCTTCGTCCATGGCAGCGGCGGGCGCTGGATGCGGCGCGGGCTCGATCGCCACGGGGCGATCTACCCATCTGGATTTTATCCTTGCAAGGACGGCTACCTGTTTCTCGCCACGCAGTCGCGCGATCAGTGGGCGGGCTTCCTGCGCCTGATGGGCGACCCGGCCTGGGCGCGCGAGGATCCCGCGCTCGGTGACGGCGTGGCCATCGGCTGGAAGCGCGCCGACGAGGTCGACGTGCACTTCATCCCCTGGCTCGCCGAGCACACGCGCGACGAGCTCGTCGAGATGGCGCGCCGGGAGAGCCTCGTCCTGGGGCCGATCCGCGCCGTCCAGGAGCTGCTCGACGAGCCCCACCTCGCACGGCGCGGCTTCTGGGCCGAGGTCGATCTCGACGGTGTGGCCCTGCGCCTGCCGGGCATGGGCTACGCCCTCTCGGCGACGCCGTGGCGCCTCGGCCGTCCGCCGCGGCTCGGCGAGCACGGCGATGCGGGAATCTTCGGGGAGGAGGAGCCGGGCGCGGAGCGCGCTCCGGCAGCGCTCGGGAAGGGGTCCGCGCGGCAGGCGCTGGACCCCGCCCAGGGGAGCGCCGGTGCGGCGGCGCCGACCGACGCGCCGGCCCGGCGCCCGTTGCACGGCTATCGGGCGATCGAGTTCGGCTGGAACTGGGCGGGGCCGCTGGTCGGGCAGATCCTGGCCGATCTCGGCATGGAGGTGATCCGCGTCGAGACCAGCGCGCGGCTCGACCGCATGCGGCAGTGGAAGCACGCACGTCCATTTTTCCACAACGCCAACCGTGGCAAACGCAGCGTCGCGTTGAACGTGAAGACCGCGCGCGGCGCGGAGCTGGCCCGCCGCCTGGCGACGCGCGCCGACGTGCTGTTCGACAACTTCGCCGCCGGCGTCATGGCGCGCAACGGGCTCGGCTGGGAGGACCTGCGCCGCGTGAACCCGCGGCTGATCGTCCTGTCCATGGCGATGGCCGGGCAGTGGGGACCGCTCGCGCACCTGCGCGGCTTTGCGACCATCGCGACCGGGTTTGCCGGCTTGGAGCTGGCGGTGGGCTACCCCGACACCGGGCCGACCGGCTTCCAGCT
>CAZGUU010000470.1:0-3317 GCA_964529315.1 uncultured Enterobacteriaceae bacterium | reverse complement strand
CAGTAATCCTTCATACGGGTAGCGACCACGTTCCGGCAGCGACTCGTCGCCGTCGCCCGCCGCTGCTCCGAGCCCGACGCCGCGGGCGGACGCGGGCGGCGCGCCGTCCTCGGTCGTCGTGTGGTTCGAGCAGCCGACCATCGGCTCGGCACCGGACTTCTTCGCCACCCAGTACCGGGCCCTGGCCGACTACCTGACGGGCGCGAGCCAGCAGGTGCTGGCGACCCATCGCCTCGTGGTTCGCGTCGAGGATCCGGCGACACCGCGCGCCGGCGGTCAGCTGCCGTGGCGGGTCTCGGCCGACGCGGAGTTCGTGGCCGATCTCGTCGCCCGCCTGCCGGCGAGCTACGAGGTCGTCGTCCTGCCGACCGCCCCGGCCGACGAGAGCTGGACGTTCGCGCCCGAGATCGCCGACCAGATCGCCAAGCGCATGGCCTGGGTGAGCCAGGTGAACGCCGTGATCCCCGACGGGAGCCCGAGGATCACCGGCTTCGCCCTCGACCCCGACGGCGAGACCACCGGGGCGAAGGAGGCGCTGATCGACGAGATGAACGCGCAGCGAGCGCTGTATCTCCCGTCCAGCGTCGAGCTCGGCATGGGCTTCGGCGCCGACTCGCTCGGCAAGTCGCTCGGCTACCTCGCGGCGAGCTCGCCACACCCGCTCGACGAGGTCTACATCGAGGTCTACAACCTCTACACGTCGACCGTCCCGTCGCAGGTGGACGCCGCGCCCGGCAGCACGGACACGATCTACACTCAGAATCGGGACGACGACGCCGGCGTCTTTGCGGCCTTCGCCTCGCTGCTGGAGGCCGAGCCCAACCGCTGGTCGCACGTCGTGCTCGACGACGCGACTGCGGCACGCGTCAAGCTACTCTTCAGCGTCGAGACGATCGAGAGCGGCGACTGCATCGCGCCGAACGCGAGCGACGGCAAGTGTGGACAGATCGACGCCTTCGGCACGTGGGCGCTGCCGGCGTTCGCCGGCTTCCTCGGGACGTTTGCCCGGCGCCAGGGGGAGCTGCTCGGCGCGGGGAGCGCCCTCGTGCCGACCGGGAACCTCGGCGTCTTCCAGTACAACTTCCTGCCGCCGCCCTGAGGCCGTGCTCGCCGCTCGCGCGACGGTCGCGGCTAGCTCGCTCGCCATTCGCCGAGGGACATCGTGCGGGCCACCTCGCGCCGACGCCTACCGCCTCTGGTGGGCCCGGCTGCCCGCGACCCAGACCTGGTCGACGTTGCGGTCGTCGCCGATCATCATGATGCCGAAGAGCAGCTGCGCCGCTTGCTCGAGGGTCTGAGGCCCGGCGCCGTCGACGATCAGCGACTGGTGCCAGGCCATGGCGAGCGGCCCCGCGTTCCAGTCGAGGGCGACGAGGTCGGCTTCCTTGCCCTTCTCGAAGTTGCCCAGCACGTCGTCGAGGTAGAGCGCCTCGGCACCGCCCAGGGTGAGCGACCAGAAGGCGCGGTAGGGCGAGAGCTTGTTGCGCTCGGCCTCCGCGATGTCCTGCTCGCGCGGGCTCACGGAGCCGTCGAGCATGGTGTTGTTGCACATGCCGACCTTGTATCCCTCCTCGAGCGCGCGCAGCAGGGTGAAGGAGTTGCCGCCGCCCATGTCCGTGCCGAAGGCGAGGCGCACGCGGCAGGCGGGGTCGGTCGCGCGGCCCAGGCGGAAGAGGCCGCTGCCCAGGAAGAGGTTCGAGGCCGGGCAGAACACGACGGCCGCGCCCGTCTCGGAGAAGCGGCGCAGCTCGTCGTTCGAGAGCCAGACGCCGTGGCCGCCGGAGAACTTCGGGCCGAGCAGGCCGTACTTCTCGTAGACCCCCGTGTAGTCGTGACAGTCCGGGTGCTCGGCGGCGACGCCACGAACCTCGCTCGGGTTCTCCGAGACGTGCGTGTTCACCCAGCAGTCCGGGTGCTCGCGCTTGAGCTGCGCACAGCGGGCCAGCAGATCCGGTGAGGAGCCGAAGGCGAAGCGCGGCGTGATCGCGTACAGAGCGCGGTCCCGGCGATGGTAGCGCTCGATCAGGCGCTTCGAGTCGCGATAGAAGTTGTCGGCGCTGTCGGCGTACTCGGCCGGAGCGTGGCGGTCGATGCCCGTCAAGCCCGCGATGACGCGCATGCTGCGGCGCGCCGCCTCGTCGAAGAGCTCCTCGGTCGACACCGGGCTGGTGGTCGTAAACGCCTGGCACGTGGTCGTGCCGGCGGCCAGCACTGCGTCGAAGAAACGCGTCGCGGCTTCGCGGGCGTACCCGCGGTCGCGGTACTTGAGCTCCTCCGGGAAGATCCACGTCTGCAGCCACTCGAGAAGCTGATGGCCATAGGCTCCCAGGACGCGAACCTGCGGAAAATGGATGTGGCCGTCGATGAACCCGGGGAGGATCAAGCGGTCGGGCAGGTGCGTGACCTCGACGCCCGGATGGCGCCGTGCGACCTCCTGGTAATCCCCGAAGTCGCGGATGATCCCGCCCTCGACCACCAGGAGACCGTCACGAACGAAGCGAGCCGCGGCCTGCTCGTCGCCGACGTGCTTCCAGGGGTCGTCGACGAAGTCGACGAACGTGCCTCTGACTGCACAGCTGCCGGTGGACATGGGCCAGCCTCCTCGCACGCCTCCCCGACCGCCGCGTCGAAGGGCTTCGCGATGGTCATCGGCGAGCGGCGCGGGGGAGATTAGCCTCGCGGGGCGGATCCCGGTCGCGGGAGCGGCGTGTGGGCGCTACCGCCAGATCGTGCAGCCAGCGCGCCGCTCACCACCCCGACCTCGCCTGCGGCGCATCGCGCCTCAGCCGTGCGGCGTGGCGCGAATCGCCTCGAGCGCGCGCTGCGAGTGCTCCCGCCAGAGCGGAGGAGCCGCCGCGGAGCGACGCTCGAGCTCTCCCGCGGCGCCCGCGGCCGCCGGACCCATACCGGCGAGCAGCTCGCATGCGGCGACGAAGACCGGAAAGCTCTGCGTCGCGGCCAGCGTCCGCCGCAGCGGGGCGACGAGCTCGGTGGAGGCGCCGTCCACCAGAAAGACCACCCGGCAGGCGTTCAGGCGCTCGATCGGATCGGGTGCGGCGAGCGCCTGGCGCAGATCCTCGAGCCGCGATCGATCTCGCGCGACGATCTCGGCGAGGAGGCCGACGAAGCCGGGCCACATCTCGCGCAGGCGCGGCAGGGCGGCGTCGTCGAGCTCGTGCTCGCGCACGCCCCAGAGGACGCGGCACAGCGCCTCGCGCCGCACGATCGGGTAGGCCACGTCGGCGCGCTGCGCCACCGACCACAGCGCCGCGGCCGCCGCCCAGCGAACCGCAGCCGAGCCGTCCGCCGTGGCCGCG
>CAZGUU010000469.1:0-3318 GCA_964529315.1 uncultured Enterobacteriaceae bacterium | reverse complement strand
CGGGCCGGCCGATCCCGGCCGCGACGCTCTGGCCGCGGCGCTGGCTCGCAGCGCCGCCCCGCGGCAGCGGCGCGGCGGTACGACCGCCGACGGCGTGCTCGAGGCCCTGCAGCGCTGCCTCTTCCCGTACGACGTCTGCCTCCTCAAGCGAGCCCGCCGCCTGGCGCAGGCGCTGGCGACCGTCGAGGCGTTGCGCGACGCCGAGGTGCCGCGCCTGCACGCCGCCGACGGCCACGAGCTGGCCAAGGCCCACGAGACCGCCAACCTGGTGCGCGTCGCCGAGATGTTCCTGCGCGCTTCGCTGGCCCGGACCGAGTCGCGGGGCGACCACTTCCGCGAGGACCACCCGCGCACCGACCAGCGCACCTGGCTCAAGTGGGTGACGCTGCGCCACGGGGACGATGGGCGCATGCGGCTCGGCGAGGAGCCGGTGCCCTTGGCGAGCTATCCGCTGCAGCCGCCGGCGGACCAGGCCGCATGATCGATCGCCTGGACCGCGACCGCTGCAACGACTGCGGTCTCTGCCTCGCCGTCTGCCCGAGCGACGTGTTCCGGCGCCGGCCGCCCGACGGCCGCGTCGTCGTCGCCTTCGCCGGCGATTGCCAGACCTGCTTCACCTGCGAGCTCGACTGCCCGCGCGGCGCCCTGCACGTCGACCCGCTGCGCAAGCCGCGCCCACAGGCCTGGTAGGAGCACATCGCCCGCGCGGCCTGGAACGCCCCGCGCCGGCCGACCTCGCCGGCCGCGGGATCAGGCCGCCGGTTCGTGATTCACAGCGAAGCGCCGTGGCGAGAGCCGGCCTGCGTCGAACGCGTCGGTCCGTCCGGCGACGATCAGGTCGGCGGCGATCCGGCCGATCGTCGGGCTGGTCTCGATTCCGCAGCCCCCCTGTCCGGCGAGCCAGAAGAAGCCCGGGCGCTGCGGGTCCTCGCCGACCACGTGGACGTGGTCGGGAGCGAAGGTGCGCAGGCCCGACCAGCGGCGCCGGATGGTGCGCGGGCGCAGAGCCGGAGCGAGCTGGGCGAAGCGCTCGATCGCCGCGGCGATGGTCTCCTCGTCGGGCTGCGGGTCGCACGGCTCCATGGCCACCTCGTCCATGGGGCTGAGCAGCAAGTCTCCCGCCTCGGGGCCGAAGTAGACCGAGTGCGCGTCGCTCCAGACCAGAGGCCAGGCGCGCACGTCGAGGCCCGCGGGCGGCGGGAAGGTGAAGATCGTGCGGCGGTGCGGCACGAGCGGGATCGGCGAGGCGCCCGCCATCTCGGCGACGCGGCCGGCCCACGCGCCCGCCGCGTCGACCACCAGCCCGGCGCGGATCTCGCCCTGCGCCGTGCGCACGCCGCGGCAGCGGCCGCCCTCGACGATCACCGCCTGCACCTCGGCCTCGAGCCTGAGCTCGGCGCCACGGGCGCGAGCGTGGCGCAGATAGCCCGAGAGGATCTCGTGCACGTCGAGCCGGCCGTCGGCCGGGACGTAGAGCGCCCCGGCCAGCTCGTCGCGCGCCAGCGAGGGCACCAGGGCCAGAGCCTGGTCGACGTCGAGCTCGCGGAAGTCGAGCCCGAGGTCGCGGAGAGCGGGGGCGAGGCTGCGCACGGCGCTCCAGGCCGGCTCGAGGAACAGGCTCAGCACGCCGGTCTGCCGCAGCAGCGGGTTCTCCGAGAAGCCCGGCGGCGGGCTGCAGAAGAACGGCGCGCTCTGCACCGTGAGCTCGACGAGCGTCGTGTTCGTGTCCATCTGCGCGAGGGTCGCCGCGCTGCGCCCGGTCGAGTGCACGGCGAGCTGGCCCTCGCGCTCGAGCAGCACCACGTCGCCCACCCCGCGCTCGGCCAAGAAGTAGGCGAGCGAGGCACCGGCGATGCCCGCGCCGACGATCGCCACCTCGAACTCGTGCCGCTGCGTCACGAGCGCACGCTAGCACAGCGCATCGCCCGGGATCACCGTCGGCGGCATCGCGCCGGGCACGAGCCGACGTCGGCTGGCCGGCCCGCGCGACGCATGCCTAGCGAGCGCGGCCGCGCCGAGCCCCTCACGTTCGGCGCCACGCCGCCAGCGCGAGCATCACCCAGCCGGCGATGAACGCGATCCCGCCCAGCGGGGTGATCGCGCCGAGCCAGCGCGCGCCGGTGAGCGTCATCGCGTAGAGGCTCCCCGAGAAGACCGCGATGCCCGCCAGGAAGCACCACGCCGCGGCGAGCAGTGCGCCGGCCGCCGGTGCACCGGGTGTCGACCCTGCCTGCGCGGCCAGCAGCCCGACCCCGAGCAGGGCCAGGGCGTGGTAGAAGTGGTAGCGCACGCCGGTCTCGAACACCTGCAGCATCTCGGGCGAGACCCGCGCGCGCAGCCCGTGTGCGCCGAAGGCGCCCAGGACCACGGCGAGACCGCCGAGCACCGCACCCGCCACCAGAATCGCTCTCGCGCTCACCGTTCCCCCCGCTCTCGCCGGCAGCCTCGGGACGGAGCCGCTCGCTGCACGGCGACTGGCTAGCCTCGCCGCCCGGCAGGGGCAAGCATCGCACCGATCCCGGGCACGCCCACCTCGATCGGATTGGTCTCGACCAAAGCGGGCGTCGCCTCGAGCCGGGGCTCGCAGGTGTGCACGACGATGCGGCCACGAGCCGGCGAGGGTCCCGGCGCGACGGCGCCGCGGCCCGAGCCGGGCTTGGTCGTGCTCGACGAAGCGGGCGCGCTGGCCGCCGCGAGCGTCGTCGCGCGCAGCACGATCGGCTCCTCCGCGGCGGCCGGCGCGAATTCCAGGCACGCCGGGTCGTCGGAGGTGCCGGGTGCTCCCTCGCGCTCCAGGCGCAGCTCGACGCTTGCGCCGTCGCCCTCGGACGAGAGCTGCGCGCGGCGCGAGATTCGCAGCGGACGCAGAGTGACCGCGTGCAGGCCGATCGTCGCGCCGTCGATCGCGCCGTAGCGGTCGAAGTCGGTGCGCGCGATCAGGCGCGCGTTGCCGCGCGAGAGGTTCTCGCGCACCCGCGAGGTGCTCTCCTCCCAGAAGCGGGGCCGGCCGACGTCGAAATGGAGGAAGCCGTTCGACGCGTACCAGCCGGCCCCGCAGCAGCCCAGCTCGCGCACCCGCTCCCAGAGCGCACGCTGGTCGACGCCGACGAAGACCAGGTCGGCGGCCAAGCCCTCGGTGTGCATCGAGGCACGCGCCGCCTGCCCACCGCGCGCGATCACCGTGGCGTTGTACTCCCCGCTGCGATACCCGGACATCAGGACCAGCGCCTCGGGCCGCTCGCGGTCCTGCAGGTAGTCGATCAGCTCGATCAGGCGCAGCGCGGGTCGCGTGCGGCGGCCATCGCCGCGCGAGCGGAA
>CAZGUU010000468.1:0-3328 GCA_964529315.1 uncultured Enterobacteriaceae bacterium | reverse complement strand
TGCACAGCTCGGGTAGCCGCGCGTACGGCTGGTGGCCGAGCAGGTGCACGTTGCGATGGCGCGCGAGCGGCGACAGGTCGACGGCCGTGCGGCCGACGATCGCGATGCTCCACTCGGGGTGGGCCGCGGCCAGGGTGGCGAGCAGCGCGACGTCCACCCGATCGTCGATGAAGCCCATCACTCCCAGGACCGGTGGCTGCAGGCCGGCGAGCTCCGGGGCCGGGGCGGTCGAGGGGGCGAGCGCCCGGGCGAAGTGGGCGTGATCGACGCCGTGCGAGGCGAGGTGCGTCCGTGGGTTCCAGCGACGCAGGCGATGGCGCAGCGGTCGCGAGGTGGCGAAGACCAGGTCGGCGCGGGTGCACAGGCGCCTCTCCATGTCCGCCAGACGCGCCCCGTCGTATCCCGAGGCGTGCGGCCAGTCGTCGACGCAGTAGTAGACCAGCAGGGACTCGCGCAGCGCACCCAGGTATTCGACGGCGCTGGGCAGGAAGGCCCAGAGCTGGACGGCGTCCATGCGCAGGCGCCGGAGCTGCAGCCCGAGCGTCACGCGCAGGATCGCGCGGTTCAGCGCGACCGCCCACGGGCTGTGCGGCAACGGCAGGGTGGTCGGAGCGAGAACCCAGAGGTCGTTCTCGACGCGCCGTGCACCGTGGAACGCCGAGCGCAGCCGCCGGGCGATCTTCGCCAGATCCCGCCCGCTGCTCACGCGGGGCGCGCGCATCGCGATGGAGTCGACCCACAGGACGCGATTGTCGCGTGCAAGGCGGCGCATGACGTGGGTGTTGCTGGTCGGGTCGTCCTGCCAGTCCTTGGCGAAGCAGACGATGCTCTGACCGCGCAGCGGGGCGGCCAGCGAGGGGGCGAGGCGGCCGTGGGCGCTGGGGGCGAGCGGCTCGGGGCGCGGGCCGTCGAGCAGGGCGCCGGCGCCCTGGAGGGAGACGCCTTCGTCGAAGGGCATGGCTCAAGCCCCCTGCGGGAGATCGTCGCAAGCCTTGCCCATCGCCCGACACAAGAAGTGGTGGGTCTCGGCGGCGTTGCGCTCCCAGGTCATCGGCACGACGTGGCGACGAATCGCCTGCGGGCTCCACTCGGTCCGCAGGACGGCGATCAGGGCGTCGGCCAGGGTGGCCGGGTCGCCGACGGCAACGAGTCGGCCCGAATCGGCGGCGACGATGCGCGGCAGGTCGCCGACGGGCGTGGCCACCACCGGCCGACCGCAGGCCATCGCCTCGCGAACCACGTTGGGGAATCCCTCGGCCTCGCTGGGCAAGACCACGAGGTCGGCGGCGCGCATCCACATGGGCACGTCCTCGTAGGGCTGCTCGCCGAGCAGGTGCACGGCCGCCGCCAGGCCGGCCTGCGCCGCCCGGGCAGCGAGGTCCTGGCGCAGCTCGCCGTCGCCGAGCAGCAGCAGGCGCGCGCCGGAGACCTCGCGTACGACGCGCGAGAACGCCTCGACGAGCACCGCCAAACCCTTTCCCGCCGTCAGGCGTCCGACGTAGAGCGCGATCGCCCCGCACTCCGCGAGACCCAGTGCCCGGCGAGCGGCGGCCCGATCGCCTGGGGAGAAGGCGAGCTGGTCGATTCCGTCGTAGAGCACCGTCGCCCGCGCCGCAGTCGGCGCGAGATCGGCCAACGAGCCGGCCAAGTCGTGGGCCACCGCCGCCACCCCACCCAGGTGGCGCACCGTCCAGGCGGTGAGCCAGCGCCCGGTGCGCGTGCTCGCGCCGACCACGTTCACGTCGGTGCCGCGCGCCAGGCAGGCGGCGCCCGCGCCCGTCCATCGACCGAGCAGCGCTGCGCACAGGCCCTCGGGAACCGTCGACTGAGCGAACAGGACGTCGCAGCGGCCAGCGCGACGCAGCCGGGTCACCAGTGGCAGCAGCCCGATCGCCATGCTGGCAGGCGCTCCCGCCCCGAGCCACCGGCCGGGCGGTTGGAGGTAGCGCGGGTAGAGAACCCGCAGCCCGTCGAGATCGAGCTCCCGCGGGGCCCGGCGATGGTGCTCCCAGCGGGGCCGCAGCGCTCCGGCCGCCGGTGGGATCCAGGGTGTGGGAACGATGGCCGTCACGGTCCCGTAGCGACCCAGCTCGTGCGCACGGCGCGCCAGCACCGCATTCACCCCGGCGCCGGGAGCGCGCGGAAAGGCACAGCTCAGGAAAACGACGTGCACGACAACCCCTCGTGGTGCGCCGGCCAGCGAGGCACGTGGCGCGCGCTGATCGTGAGCGGCCCGCGCGGCGAGTAACGCAGGCCTCGCACGGCGAGCGTGATGAAGCGCAACGGCGCGCGCCGGGCGAGGCCGTAAGCGAGCCGTAGGCACTGCTCGCCGACGACCCGACGAAAGCTCTCGCTCTCCCGGACCTCCGGGTGGAGCGCCTCGTAATGATCGAGAAGCCGCTCGTAGAGGTCGGCCAGTTCGACGTCGTAGCCGGCAGCGTGCCCGTACTTGAGCTCGGCGAGCCGCCGCGCGTCGCGCTCCGTGACTCTCGCGCGCCCGAAGGTGCCGAGCAGATTGCGCCACAGCACCGCCCGCGTCTCACGCAGCGCCGTCTCGCGCATCCGGCTGCTCATCGAGCGGTCGTGGCAGCGCCACTCGACGAGCCGCTCGCCGAGATTTCCCACGGTGTGCTGCTGGGCGACGCGCGACCACAGCTCGAAGTCCTGGCAGAAGGCGACGCGCTCGTCGTATCCCCCGAGCTCCTCCCAGACGACGCACTTGCGAAACATCACGGCCGAGTGGATGAAGGCGTTGTCGAAGCACATCTGCCAGCGGATGCTCGCGGCGTCGGTGGGGACGTCCATCTGGGCCAGCGGCGCGCCGCTCTCGTCGATCTGGACGCCCCGGCTGCCGAGCAAGGCGAGGTCGCGCTGCGCGGCGAAGTGGCTCACCTGCCTGGCCAGACGCTCCGGATGGGAGCGGTCGTCGGCGTCCTGCCGGGCCACCAGGGCGGCGCGCGCCGCGGCGAGGCCCCGGTTGAGCGCCGCCGTCTGCCCTCGGTTGCGCTTGCTCTCGAGGATGCGGATGCGTGCGTCCGGAAACGATCGGGCAATCTCGAGCGAGCGGTCGGTCGAGCCGTCGTCGACGACCAGCAGCTCGAAGTCCGTGAAGCTCTGCGCGAGGACGCTCTCGATCGCCACGGCGAGGAACCGCTCGGCGTCGAACACGGGCATCAGAACGCTCACCGCCGGCTGCGCCATGCGTCGTCCTCCAGGTCTGCCCGGATGCGAGGGCTCCGTGAGGGGCGGGTGCGTCCGTCGCGAGGTGTGATGTTGCGTGGCCGGCTGGTCAGTAGGCGGCGGGGAAGCTGCAGCCGTTGGTATTGAC
>CAZGUU010000467.1:0-3345 GCA_964529315.1 uncultured Enterobacteriaceae bacterium | reverse complement strand
CCGCCGCCCCACCCCGGTGACCGCTGGACGCGCTCCTTGGCCGCTCACGCGCGCCGCTCGCCCTTCGGCTCCAGGCGGCACCCCCGGCCCGCCTCAAAGCCGTGCAGCCCGCTGCGCCGCGACCGGGCACCAGGGGCGGGGCCCCCGCGCCGAGCGCGCCCGCCCTCAGAGCCGCAGCGGCTCCTCGCACTCGGTCGCGACGATGTCCTCGAGCCGCTCGCGGCGCGACATGAGCACCGCCCGGCCCCCGTCCCACCACACCTGCGGCACGCGGCCGATCGAATTGTAGTTCGAGCTCATCGAGGCGCCGTACGCGCCGGCGTCGCGCAGCAGGAGGAAGTCGCCGGGTGCGGGCACCGGCAGCTCGCGCGGCTGGATCATCTCGGCTGCGTCCCGCGTGAACACGTCGCCCGACTCGCAGAGCGGCCCCGCGACGGCGCAGGGTGCCACCTCGCCGGGCCGCTCGGCGACCACCTCGATGCGGTGGTAGGCACCGTACATCGCCGGGCGCACCAGGTCGCAGAAGCCCGCGTCCACCATGACGAAGCGTTGGCCGGCGCCCTTCTCGTTGCTCCGCGTATGCTTGACGTCGGCCACCCGCGCGACCAGGGTTCCGGCCGGCGCGACGAGAAACCGTCCGGGCTCGATCTCGACCCGCACCTCGCGCCCCGCCGCCTCGGCGAAGCGCGTGCGCGCGGCCGAGAGCGTCCGGCCGAGGCCACCGAGATCGGGGGCCACCGCACCGTCGCGGTAGGGATGGGGAATGCCGCCGCCCAGATTGACCGCGCGGCAAGCGGGAAAATGCGCCAGGAGCCCGGCGAACACCTCGACGAGGCGCGCGAGGTTCGCCTCGAGCTCGTGGATCTGCGGCCCGCTGCCGACGTGCGCGTGCAGCAGCACCACCTCGAGCCCGGCGCGGCGCGCCGCCTCCGCGAGCTCGGGTGCGTCGTCGATCCACACGCCGTGCTTGGAGCTCGGCCCGCCGGTGTCGCACTCCTGGACGTGGCCGTGGCCGAAGCCCGGATTGACGCGCAGGCCGACCGGCCCCCGGTAGCCCGCGTCGGCAAGCTCGCGCAGCTGGCCCGGCGAGCCCACGTTGGGCAGCACGCCGTGCTCGCGAACCACCTCCAGGGAGTTGTCGCGGAACACGTCGGCGGAGAGCATCACCACCGGCGGCTCGACGCCCATGGGGAAGCCGGCGCGCCGCGCGCGCAGGGCCTCGTTGCCCGACACCGCGTCGATCCACAGGCCTGCTCGGCGCACCTCGCGCAGCACGAGGTGCGCCGAGCAGGCCTTCATCGCGTAGCGCGCCTGCACGGCGCCGCCCGGCGCCAGGGCGAGCAGCGCGGCGATCCTCTCGCGCACCAGGGCTGCGTCGTAGAGGTAGAAGGGGGTGCCGATCGCCGCGGCGAGCCGGCCGAGGCTCGGAAGGTCGTGCAGGAGCTGCTCGGACATCCCCGGTGACTGCCACCCGGCGGCGCACGGTTCAAGGCGCCCTGCCCGTGGGGGCGCCGGTGCGGGTCCACGACGGTCGAAACGCGCCGGCACGCGCCGCGATCGCGCCGTGTGGCGACCAGCGAGCGGGGCATGGTAGAGGCCTCGCGTGCGCCTGCCCTTCACCAAGATGCACGGCATCGGCAACGACTACGTCTACGTGAACGCCTTCGCGCACCAGGTGCCCGACCCGCCGCGCGTCGCGCGCCTGGTCTCGCCGCGGCGCACCGGCATCGGCTCCGACGGCCTGATCCTGATCGCGCCCTCGCAGGTCGCAGACTGCCGCATGGAGATGTACAACGCCGACGGCAGCCGCGGCGAGATGTGCGGCAACGGCATCCGCTGCGTGGCCAAGTACGCCTACGACCACGGCATCGCGCGGCGGCCCTCGCTGCGCGTCGAGACCGACGCCGGCGTGAAGGCGATCGAGCTCGAGATCCAGGGCGGGGTCGTCACACGCGCGACGGTCGACATGGGTCCACCCGCACTGGCTCCGCAGGCGATCCCGCTGGCCACCTCCGAGCAGATGATCGACGCCCCTTTCGAGATCGACGGCCAGACACTTCGCGTCACCTGCGTCTCGATGGGCAACCCGCACTGCGTGCTGTTCGTCGCGTCGACCGAGGATGCCCCGGTGACCACGCTCGGCCCGCGCATCGAGACCCACCCGCTGTTTCCCCGGCGGGTGAACGTCGAGTTCGTCGAGCTGCTCGGGCCGGCGCCCGCGGATCGGCTGCGCATGCGGGTCTGGGAGCGCGGCTCGGGCGAGACCGCGGCGTGCGGCACGGGAGCCTGTGCCGCCGCCGTCGCGGCCGCGCTCACCGGGCGCGGCCGGCGCGCGGTGGACGTCGAGCTGCTCGGCGGCACGCTGCACATCGAGTGGCCAGAGAGCGATGGTCCAGTCCACATGACCGGAGAGGCGACCGAGGTCTTCTCCGGGGAGATCGAGATATGAGCACGCCTGCCTGCCCCTTCTCCGGCTCGATCGCCGCGCTGGTCACGCCGATGCGCGACGGCAAGGTCGACTTCGCGGCGCTCGAGGCACTCGCCGAGGGCCAGATCGCGGCTGGCCAGAAGGGGCTGGTGCCCTGCGGCTCGACGGGCGAGTCGGCGACGCTCACCCACGAGGAGCACACCGCGGTGGTGGCGGCCGTGGTCCGCGCCGCCGCGGGCCGCGTCCCGGTGATCGCCGGCACCGGCTCGAACTCGACCGCCGAGGCGATCCGCCTCACCTGCGAGGCCGAGCAGGCCGGCGCCTCGGGGGCGCTGCTCATCTCGCCCTACTACAACAAGCCGACCCAGGACGGGATCTACGAGCACTACCGGGCGGTGGCCCGGGCCTCGAAGCTGCCGCTGATCGTCTACAACATTCCCGGCCGCACGGCCTCGACGATCGAGCCGCAGACGCTCGCCCGCCTCTCCGAGCTCGACACGGTGGTCGGCGTCAAGGACTCGACCGGCTCGCTCGACCGGGTGATGGACACCATCGCCGCCTGCGGGTCGCGCCTGGCCGTGCTCTCGGGCGACGACTCGCTGGCCTTCCCGATCATCGCGCTCGGCGGGCGCGGCGTGATCTCGGCCGTCGCCAACGTGATCCCCACCGAGATGGCGCGCCTGGCCGACGCCGCGCTCGCGGGCCGCTGGGACGAGGCGCGCCGCCTGCACTACGAGATGCTGCCCGTGATCCGCGCCTGCTTCCTTGCGACCAACCCCATCCCGATCAAGGCGGCGCTCGCGATGATGGGCCGCTGCAGCGACGAGCTGCGCCTGCCGCTCACCCCGCTTCCTGCCGCCGCTCGCGAGGAGCTGCGCGCCGCCCTCGCCGCGCACGGCCTGCTCGCGCGCGGGGCC
>CAZGUU010000466.1:0-3351 GCA_964529315.1 uncultured Enterobacteriaceae bacterium | reverse complement strand
GCCGACCTCGCTCGCGCGGCGCGCGACGGCCTGCTCGCGAAGCTGGCGCCGGCCCCGTCGCGCTCGACCGGCTCGCCGCGGAGCTCGCGCTCGAGCACCAGCTCCGCGAGGCGGGCTGCGCCGAGCTGCGGAGCCGGAGCCTGCTGCCGGGCGATCGCTACTTCGCGTTCGCCGCCACGCGCCGGGGCTGACGCGCGACGACCCCGCTGCGCGGGGGAGGATGAAGCCGAGGCTGCACTCCGAGGCTGCACTCCGATAGCGGAGCTTGCTCCTCTGCCACGAATGCGCCATGGTTTTGGCATGATTGCAACCGTGCGGCTCGACGCATCGAGTCGAATCGTTCTGCCCCGGGATGTGCGCCGTGCCGCAGGCATCGCGGCCGGACAGAAGCTCAAAGTATCCGCCGTCCCTGGGCGGATCGTTCTCGAGACGGAAGCCAATCCGCGGGGAAAAGTCGTCAAACGCGGCAAGCTCAAGGTGTGGACCGGCGTGGTACCGGACCTGCCGATCGCGGAGGCGGTCGAGCAAGCGAGGCGTTACGAGCGATGACCTTCCTCGATACCGGCGTGCTGGTTGGGGCGGTGCTGGAAAAGCATCCGGAGCATGAGCAATGCGTTGCTGCTCTCGAGCAATTTCCCGATCGCTTCACCGATGCCCACGCACTGGCCGAGACCTTCGCGACGCTCACCGGGTTCTACAAGGTGCCCACGCAAGCCGCCGCGGAGTTGACGCTCGGACTTCGCAGCAGCCTCGATGTCGAAGCTCTCTCGACACGGGATTACGAGACCGCCATCAGGGAAGCCCGCAGCCGTGGCGTGATGGGAGGAGGGATCTACGATTCCCTGCATGCGACCTTTGCGCGCCGCAAGGGCGTCTCACGCATCGTGACCCGCAATCCTTCCCACTTCGCACACGCAGCACCCGATCTGGAGATCTTGACGCCGTGACCCGGACGGGAGCGCCGGCTCGGTGCCGGCGAGCGGGTGCCCATCCACGCCGGGCTTCCGGGGCTCGAGCCGGAGGTCGCGCAGCTCTTCACGCAGATCGCGTGCGGCTGACGGCATGACGTTCTCTCGGGCTCCCGCACGCCGCCGATCACGAGCCCGGGCGCGACGTGCCGACGCGCCCGAGTTGGCCCAGGGCGCGGCCCCTCGAGTCAGTCGCCGTTCTGCTTCGTCTTATTGTTGACGATCGCGAGATCGGCCATGGAGGTCGGCGGCGAATTGGCGAGGTCGGCGAGGAGGAAGGTCCGGGTGCCCGTCGGCCGGATGCCGAGCCTTTCGAGCGTGCCGCGATCCGCCACCGAGTCGTTTCCGCACCACGCGTCGTGGGTGCGCAGCTCGGGCACGTGCCGGAGCCTAGCCCCGGGCTGCGTGCCGGGCGATCCGCACGATCGCCGCAAGTGCGGGCATCCCCCACACCGCGATTGCCTTCTCGGCCGCGGCTGCGTACCTCTAGCGCTGGTGCCCGCGCGCGGCGGGCGGCATGGCCTTGGACGGTCGGGGCTTTCGTGGGAGGGGAGATGGATCGCAGGCTGGCTCTGGTACTCGGGCTCGTGCTCGTCGCGGGGGGCGTCGGTGACGCCGCCGCGAGCACCTTCACGGTCGACACGACGTCCGACGTCGCCGACCCCAAGCCGGGCGACGGCACCTGTGGCTCCGGTGCGGGCACCTGCTCGCTGCGAGCCGCCGTCCAGGAGAGCAACCGCTCGTCCTTCGCCAACACGATCGAGCTCCCGCCGGGCACTTACACGCTCTCGATCGGCGGCCCCGACGAGGCCTGGGCCGAAACCGGCGACCTCGACATGGTCGGCGACGTGACGATCAGCGGCGCCGGCGCCGGCACGACGATCGTCGAGGGCAGCGGCACCCACCGGGTCTTCGACGTGGCACCCAACGCCGACGTGCACATCAGCGACCTGACCGTGCGCAACGGGGCGGCACTGGGCGGCAACGGCGGCGGCATCCTGAACAACGGCCATCTCGAGCTGCGCGGGGTGACCGTCTCCGGGAGCCGCGCCAAGGCGGATCCGGGAAGCCCGGACGGCCGCGGCGGTGGAATCTGCAACAAGGCCCACCTGACCGCGATGAGCCTGCAGGTCACCGGCAACACCGCCGACGGCCGCGGCGGTGGAATCTACAACAGCGGCTTCGCCAAGCTGATGAACGCCACGGTCTCGGGCAACGTCACCCTGACCGACTCGGGCGGCGGCATCTCCAACGACGAGAAGCTCGGCCTGCTGCTCTGCACGATCGAGGGCAACCATGCGGCCAATGGCGCCGGCATCGACAGCATCGCCGGCGAGGTGGAGATCACCGACAGCACGATCGCCGGCAACCGTGCCGACTCGGCCGGCGGCGGGATCCGCACCTCGGGCGAGCTCGAGGCGGTCAACGTGACGATCGACGGCAACTCGGCGGGCACCACGGGCGGAGGCCTAGCACTGCGCGACGACGGCGAGGCCGAGCTGAACGACGTCACCATCGCCGGGAACTCGGCGGGGCGCTCGGGCGGCGGCATCGCCGGCGGCCAGGCGGGCTCGGTGGAGCTCTCCAACACGATCGTCGCGGCCAACTCGGCCGCCGCCGGCGGGGCCGCCGACTGCGTCGGGAGCCTCGAATCGCACGGCCACAACCTGATCCAGAGCCCGGCGGGCTGCACCCTGACCGGGGGCCCCGGGGGCGACCAGCGCGGCGTGGATGCGAAGCTCGGCCCGCTCGCCGACAACGGCGGCCCGACCCGGACGCGCGCGCTCCTGCCCGGCAGCCCCGCGATCGATGCCGGCAGCCCCGCCCTGCCCGACGGCAAGCACGGGGCCTGCGCTCCGGCGGACCAGCGCGGCGTCAAGCGTCCGGTCGACGGCAGTGGCGCCGGAAAGCCGATCTGCGACATCGGCGCCTTCGAGCTCGATCCCAGCAAGGGCGGGTCCTCGAGCCCCGCTCCGTCCGGCGGCCCCCAGACCGCCGGCTGACCGGGTCCGGATGGCCACGCCCGGCGGGCGGCGCACGGCGCTCGTCCTCACCTACCGCTGGCCCCCGCAAGGCGGCGGCGGCGTGCAGCGCACGCTCAAGTTCGTCAAGTATCTATCGCGCCTCGGGTGGAGCCTGGCGGTTCACACGGTGCGCAACCCGTACTCGCCCCTGCGGGATCCGGGCCTCGAGCGCGAGGTTCCACCGGGGGTGGCGGTCTACCGCACGCCGACCATCGAGGTCGAGGGACTCGAGGCAGGCCTGCAGGGGCTCGCACGGAGGCTGGCCAACCCGCGCGGCGGCGCGCGGCGGGGCCGCGCCGCCATCGGCACACCGCTCGACACCGGCGGGGCGCCCCGGCTCGCAGAATCGAGCACGGGCG
>CAZGUU010000465.1:0-3354 GCA_964529315.1 uncultured Enterobacteriaceae bacterium | reverse complement strand
GATCGCGAGCTCAGCGCTCACCGATCCACTCCACGACGCGCAGCCGCGCGCTTCTCGCGCGCGGATTGCGGTCGACCTCGGCAGCCGCGGGCCGCTCGGCGCCACGCGTCACGCGGACCGCCCGGGCGCGTCCTCCGCAGGCGCACACCCGCAGCTCGGGCGGACAGGTGCAGCTCGCCGTCCAGCGCTGCATTACTTGCTTGACGCGCCGATCCTCGAGCGAGTGGTACGAGAGGAAGCCCACGCGCGCCCCTGGCGCGAGCCGCCCCGGCAGTGCCTCGAGCAGCGCCTCGAGCTCGGCCAGCTCGTCGTTCACCGCGATGCGCAGCGCCTGGAAGGTGAGGGTCGCGGGATCGCGTCGCGGGGAGCGTCCCCGGCTGGCCGAGGCGACGATCGCCCGCAGATCTTGCGTGGTCCTGGGCCGCTCGGCCGCGGGCCGCGAGCAGAGAGCGCGCGCGATGCGCCGGGCGTCGGGCTCCTCGCCGAGCTCGCGAAGCAGCTCCGTGAGCTCGGCCTCGTCGAGTCGCTCGAGCAGGTCGGCCGCGGTCTCGCCGGCGCTCTGGTCCATGCGCATGTCGAGGGTCGCGGGGCGCTGGAAGCTGAAGCCCCGTGCCGCCTGGTCGAGCTGCAAGGAGGAAACCCCCAGGTCGCCCAGGACGGCATCGACCCGATCCCAGCCCAGGGCGTCGAGCCGCTCGGGCAGGCTGGAGAAGCGGTCCTGGACGAGGTGGGCGCGCGCGCCGAAGCGCTCGAGGCGGCGGCTGGCGAGCTCCAGGGCGCTCGCGTCGCGATCGAGGCCGAGCAGCTCGGCTCCTTCGGGCAGCGCCGCGAGCAGGGCGGCCGAGTGGCCACCCAGTCCGACCGTGACGTCCACGATCCTGCGACACGGCGTACTCCGCTCGGTCGCGAGAAGGCGCACGATCTCGTCGCGCAGCACCGGCTGGTGGTCGGCCCGATCCGGGCAGCCCGCGCCGATCGGCGACTCGCCCGCGCCGCCGAGCGCCCGACGACCGTGCGCCGCCCCGACCACCGGCCGGCCAGCCGGGGGTGCCGCTTGGCAGTCGAGCTCTCTAGATCCCGAGATCATGGAACATGTCGGGCTTCTCGCGCAGCATCGCGCGGAAGGCGTCGACCACCTGCTGGTGGCCACGTGCGCTGAACATACGGAACTTCCGGCCGACGCCGACGAAGGTGACGTCCTGATCGAGCTCGGCGTAGGAGCGCAGCGACTGGGGCAGGAGCACCCGGCCCTGCTTGTCGGGCTGGCACTGCTGCACGCTGCCGATGTAGACGGATTCGAAGAGCAGGCGATTCTGGGAAAAGGAGCCGATCTTGGACTGTAGCTCGAGGGTCAGGTCCTGCCATGCGCGCGCCGAGTACGCCTCGAGACAGGGCACGCCGGAGAGCTCGAACAGGGTGACCATCAGCTTGTCCTCGCCCGAGGCGGCCAAGGCTTCGCGGAACCGGGCCGGGATCGCGACGCGACCCTTGTCGTCGAGCGTGTTCGAAAAGTTCCCCTGGAACATGGCCCTGGGCGACGAAGATGGGAGCTGAAGCCCACTCTTCCCCACCTTTCCCCACAAGCCAGATATGAGGAGCGGGGCAGGAGTGTCAATAGGGCTCAGGAAAAAAAGAGGCCGCGCTTTCTTACTCAGTGCTGCCGAGGTCAGATCCTGCCGCCGCCCGCCACGGCGCAGATCTGGAGCTCGACCGCGAAGCGGGGCCGGCCCGCTGGGTCAGGGGCGGCTTCGGGGGCCTCCGACGGGATGTGCCGGGGCCATTGTCCAGCCTCTGGTGGGGAATCGTCCCTATCGAAGCAGAGCGGAGGGGGTCTGTAAGCCGGATTCTGTCCCCGGCGGTACTTTCGCCGAGCGACGGTCATTCCTCTGGGCACGCGGTTGCCCGCGTGCTCGGTGCGGCCTGACCCGGGGGGCTCGGACGGGCAGCCCATCCCCCCGTTTGGCCTTGCTCCGGGCGGGGTTTGCCAAGCGCCGCGGCTCTCGCGCGCGGCCGGTGAGCTCTTACCTCACCATTTCACCTTGACCACCCGAGCGGTTCGCGCCCGAGGGCCGTCTCGTTTTCTGTGGCACTTTCCCCCGATCGCTCGAGGCCGCCGTTAGCGGCCGCCCTGCCCTACGGAGTCCGGACTTTCCTACCGGGGGAATCCCCCAATCGACCGTCCGACCCCCTCCGCTCACCTTGCGCGGCGGTGGCCCATCGGGCGCCACGCCGAGAAATCTCGTGCTCGGGCCTGGATCCCGCGTCGCGCGCGGCGGCAGGTGCCGCCAGGCGGCGCTCGATCAGGGCTAGTCGGAGCCCTGCCCCTCGCCCGGCGCCGGCCGCCAGACCAGGATGCGATGGCAGTTCGGGCACTCCTTGACGTCGCGCGCCCGCTGGATCTCGATGTAGAGCTGCGGCCGAATGATCATGTTGCAGCCCGTGCAGCTCCCGTCGCGCGCCTCGACCACCGCGATGCCGCCACGGCGAGCGAAGATCTGCTCGTATTTCCTGCGAACGCCCTCGCCCAGGCGCCCGGCGATCGCCTCGCGCTCGGCACGATGGGATTCGAGCTCCGTGCGCAGCTGACGCGCGCGGCCGTCACCGTTGGCCTCCGCGTTGCGCGAGGCCTCGTCGAGCTTCTCCAGCTCGGCCTCGACCTCGCGCAGGTTGCCCTCGAGCGCCTCGGCCTGCTCGATCAACGCGAGGACCTCCTCCTCGAGACGCGCGTTGGCCTCCTTGGTGAGGTCGATCTCGCGCTGCAGAGCCGCGACCTCCTTGTCGTTGCGCAGGCGGCCGAGCCGCATGCGCCGGTCCTTGATCTTCTGCTCCTCGAGCTGGAGCTGGCCCTCGAGATCGCGGCGGCGCGTCGCGAGCGTCTCGGCCTCGGATCGCACCATCTCTGCCTGGCGGCGTTTCTCGTCAAGTAGCTGGAGCTGCTCCGCGACCTCGCGCTCGATCTCGGCGAGCTCACTCTGTAGGTCTCGGTGGCGGCGATCGATCTCCTGAAGTGCGGCTAGGTTCTCAATCACGCCAGAGTCCAAGCGGGTACTCCCGAGAAGATCGTTCACGCGGACGGGTATGCTTATCACCTCGCGCCCGCCGTGCAAGCCAGCCGCGACGCCGGCGAACCCTGCCGCAGCGTGACGGCTCGGCGGTCGAGCCGTCGGGGGCCGTCGCCGCCGAAGCGAGCGCGCCCCGCGGGCGCCGGGAGCGTGCCCTAGAAGACCGCCCGCGATGCCGGCCAGGTGCGGCAAGCCCCCGAGGGTCGGCGGGTTTCCCCGCCGACCCTCGGGCTCACCCTGGGCCCGCCAGGCCTCGAACCTGGGACCAACCGGTTATGAGCCGGCCGCTCTG
>CAZGUU010000464.1:0-3361 GCA_964529315.1 uncultured Enterobacteriaceae bacterium | reverse complement strand
CCCTGCCCACCGACGCTGTCGTCGTCGCGGGCGTGGCGAGCGTGGACGAGGCAGCGCTCACCGGCGAGAGCCGCCCAGTGCGCAAGGGGCCGGGCGATGCCGTCGCGGGTGGCACGTGCAATCTCGACGGGAGGCTCGTGGTGCGGGTGAGCGAGCCGGCGAGCAGCAGCGCCGCGGCGCGCATCGAGGCGATGCTCGCCGCGGCACGCCGCGAGCGTTCGCGCATCGAGCGCATCGCGGACCGCGCGGCAGCGGTGATGACGCCGTTGCTCCTCGCCGGGGCCGCGGCCGCGGGCCTGTGGTGGGGGCGAGCCGTGGGTCTCGACCAGGGCGTGATGGTGGCGATCGCCGTCCTGGTCGTGGCTTGCCCATGTGCTCTGGGGATCGCCACGCCGGTCGCCGTGTGGGTCGGCCTGCAGGCCGCGGCGCGGCGCGGGGCCGTCCTGCGCAGCGCACCCGTGCTGGAGCGGCTGGCCGGGCTCGGCACCGTCGTGTTCGACAAGACGGGAACCCTGACCGACCCACAGCCGCGCGTCGTGCGCGTGGCTCTCGCTCCCGGCTGCGACTGCGACGAGCGGGAGCTGCTCGCGCGCTGCGCGGCGCTCGAGGTCGGCCTGCCGCATCCGTTCGCTCGGGCCGTCGTGCGGGCCGACGAGGCGGGTCGCAGCGCCGACGGTGGCGGCAGCGGGGAGCGACAGGCTGCGAGCGAGGTGCGGCTGATCGCCGGTCGCGGGGTGGTCGGCGTCGTGGGTGGCCGGCGGCTTTGCATCGGTGGCGCCGCGCTCGCGGCGGAGCAGCTCGCTGGCGATGCCGTGGATCGCGAAGCCGTGCAGCGGCTGATCGCGGCGCAAGATGGCGACGCCATGAGCTGGGTCGCGGTCGTCGAGGAGGGCGAGCTGCTCGGCGCGATTGCGCTGGCGGAGGCCGTGCGGCCGCACGCTGGCGCCGCGGTTGCGGAGCTGCGCCGGCTCGGGGTCGCCGTCAAGCTGCTCTCGGGCGACACGCGTGCGGCGGCCGTCGTGCCCGATCTCCTGCCCGCGGCCGACGCAGAGCTGGGACTCTCGCCGGAGGGCAAGGTCGAGCGCCTTCGCGAGCTGCGAGCGGCGCTGCCGGGAGGCGATCGGGATCGCCGGGCCGGGGCGAGGGCCAGGTGTGTCGCCATGGTCGGCGACGGGATCAACGACGCCCCGGCACTCGCGGCGGCCGACGTGGGCATCGCCGTCGCAGGGGCGAGCGATCTCACGCGTCTCACGGCCGACGTCGCGGTTCTCGGCGGCGACCTGCGCACCGTGCCGTGGCTCGTGGCGCACGCGCGGCGCGTGCGGCGCGTGGTGCATCAGAGCTTGGCCTGGGCCTTCGCTTACAACCTGACGGCGGTCGGCCTGGCCGCGGCCGGACGGCTCAACCCGCTGGTCGCCTCGCTGGCGATGATCGGCTCGAGCGTCGCCGTGGTGGCCAATGCCCGCCGGCTGCGTCCCTCACTGCCCTGCGTCGCCTCCCCGGCACCCGAGACGCAGCCTCACTTCGCTGGGACGAAATCGAGCGAGGCGGAGTTGATGCAGTAGCGCAGCCCGGACGGCTGCGGGCCGTCGTCGAAGACGTGTCCGAGGTGCGATCCGCAGCGGGCGCAGTGCACCTCCGTGCGTCGCATGCCAAGGCTGTGGTCCTCCTGCGATTCCACACAGGCCTCGTCCATCGGTCGGGCGAAGCTCGGCCAGCCGGTGCCCGAGTCGAACTTCGCCGCCGAGTCGAACAGCTCGGCGCGGCACCCGGCACAGGCGTACGTCCCCCCGTCGTGGTGGTTCCAGTACTTGCCGCTGAAGGCGCGCTCGGTGCCCCTGGAGCGGCATACCTCGTAGCGCTCGGGGCCGAGGAGGCGCCGCCACTCCTCCTCCGAGCGAACCACTGGCCTCTTCGCGAGCTCTGGCTTCTCCATGCGCCCTCGCCTCCGCAGGCTCTCCCCTCCCGTCCGTGAATGCCCCGCGGTCGGGGCTGATTCAACCCGCGAGCCACGGTCGATCGCGCCCTCGAGCGGTCGGGGGTTCCGGGCCAGACGCTGCCGTGCCTCTCGCCCGGCCGGCCACCGTCTGCAGCATGTCTGCGGGCGTCGTGCGGCCGAGGGGCGTGGGCACCGTCGGGCGGATCAGTGCCGGCGCGGCCCGTGCGAGTCGCCCGGGCTGCCCTGCACCTCGCGCAGCAAGGCGTCGAGGTCGTCGGCGGACTCGCGGACGACGATTGCGCCGGTCGCGTCGCGCTCGACGTGGGTCAGGCCCTGCCACTCGCTCTCGAGCCGCTCGATGGCTGCCCGCTGCCGCCGCGCACCGGCGGCCGGATCCCCGTGGTCGTGCTGGAGGTTCCAAGCGGCGACGGCGTCGCGCACGCTCGAGATCAGGTTGCTGGCTCGCACCGGCTTGGTCAGGAAGCGAAACACCTGCCCCTCGTTGATCGCGCGCATGGCCACGTCTACCGACGCATTGCCCGTCACCATCATGCGCACGGCCTCGGGGTAGTCGTCTTGGACGCGCGCCAGGAACTCGGTGCCCGGCATGCCGGGCATCCGCTCGTCAGCGATCACCACCGTGATTCGGTGGGAAGCCAGGACGTCGAAGGCGTCCAGGGCGGTGAGGACGGCGTGGACCTCGAAGGGCTCCCGGCGCAGCATGTGACGGAAGAGCTCGAGGATCTCCGGGTCGTCGTCCACCAGGAGTATCGCATGGCGCATGGCTCGCTCCCTATCCGCCCTTCGTGCGCGATTCGCCCTGCCCCACGCGTCTGCCTCTCGGCTCGCATGGCTGGCCGCGAAGCGTCTCCATCGTCATCCCGACGTCGGAAGCCGCCATTTTTTCGCCGCTATCCCGTCCCCGACGTCGCCGATTGCTGCCGACGACGTCCACGGCGCCGTACAAAGCAACCCTCATGCCTCGCGGCGATGCGGGTCGCCTCAACGGGGCGGGTCACCCCAGAGCTCGTGGAGCCGCTCGTCGCGACCACAGCGGTAGCGGTAGTACTGGTAGCGAATCGGGTTTCGCAGGTAGAAGTCCTGGTGGTACGGCTCGGCCGGGTAGAAGATGGTGGCGGCGACGATCTCGGTCGCGATCGGGGCGTCGAAGCGGCCCGACTTGGCGAGCGCGTTCCGGGACTCCGTGGCGAGCCGGCGCTGCTCTTCGTCGTGGTAGAAGATCGCCGAGCGGTACTGGCGGCCGTGGTCGCAGAACTGCCCGTCGCGCTCCGTCGGGTCGATGTTGCGCCAGAAGACGTCGAGCAGCTTCTGGTAGCTCACCTTGGCGGGGTCGTAGACGATCTCGACGCTCTCGGCGTGGCCCGTGCCGCCGGCCGAGACCTCCTCGTAGCTCGGGTCGGC
>CAZGUU010000463.1:0-3368 GCA_964529315.1 uncultured Enterobacteriaceae bacterium | reverse complement strand
GACGGCGCGCTCTGCGCCGCCCCAGGCGCGCCCGGGGCGAGCACGCTCGCGGCATCCGTGGGCACGCTCGCTGCTGCGGCCCGGATGGCCGGGATCGCCGTCGCCGGCCCGCCCGCTTGCCCCGCGGCGAGCAGGCGCTCGGCCGCTGCGATGCTCGCCGGCTCGTAGACCTCGCGGTTGTTCAGCGTCACCTGGGCGGCCAGGGCGGCAAAGCCGTGCAGGACCTCCTGGAAGAGCCCGGTGTCGTGGCGGCGGTAGCAGAACAGCGCCTCGGGAATGCGCCGCCCGTGGAAGCCGCGTGCGCCGGCGGCGACCCAGAAGTCCCAGTCCTCGCAACCCTTGACGTTGGTTCGGTAGCCCCCGACCGCCTCCCAGACGGCGCGGCGAAACAGCGCGCAGTAGGACAGGTGGTTCTCGTGGCGCAGCCGGGCGAAGTCGTACTCGGCCGCCTGGACGATCTGGTCGACGCCGTCGAAGTCGCGCCGGTCGGTGTAGGCGATCGCCACGCCCGGGGCTCCGTCGAGCAGCGCCACGCACTGCTCGAGCATGGTCGGCGCGATCAGGTCGTCGGCATCGAGGCAGAGCACGTACTCGCCGCGCGCCTCGGCGATGCCGCGGTTGCGCGCGATCGCCGGCTGGCCGGAGCGCTCCTGGCGGATGACCCGCAAGCCGCGGCCGGCGTAGACGTCGAGCAGACGCTCGGCGACCTGCGGCGTCTCGTCGGTGCTGCCGTCGTCGACCACGATGATCTCGCAATCGCGGAAGGTCTGGCACAGGACGCTGCTCACCGCGTCGGCGAGGTAGCGGCCGTAGTTGTAGCAGGGGATCACCACCGAGACGCGCGGCGCGGCCGGTGGCGCGGGCTCGCTCGGCGAGGCCGGCCCATCCGGCGCCGCCAGGGCCAGGCTCGCGATCTCCGCGCGCGGCGCGTCCGTCGCGGCTGGCGGCGCGGCGCCGGCGGTCGCCGCTCGGCGCAGCTCGAGCAGGAGCGGTGCCGTGATCGCGAGCATGTCCTCGCCGGGCTCGGTCTTGACCAGGAAGGGCACCGGGTAGCGACGGCGTGCGCCATGCACCGGCGCCGTCCAGTCGCCCGGTCCGTAGGGGCGGAGCTCGTTCTGGCCATGCTGCGCGAGGTAGTTCGGGTCGATGCCGTCGCACACCGCGCGCGCGTGGCAGCCGGCGCATGCCTGCGCGAAGAGCTTGCGCTTCAGACCGCGCATGCCGATCACGTGGACGCCGTTGGCCAGCTCGAGGTCCGCGGGCCGGTAGGCGATCGCCGCGTCGATGTCGCCCTTGCGCAGTGGCAGCGGCCGGGCGCACTGCTCGGGCGAGCCGCCCAGGTGGCCCGCCTCGTTCATCCACTCGTAGGGGTCGTAGCGCACGCCGACCATGCCGACGAGGTTCTTCTCCAGGCCGCGCACCCCGCACAGCGGGGCGTAGCGCACGTTCACCGCGATACCGCTCGACTCGAGGATCTCCACGGCCTCGCGCAGATGCGGCAGGATCTCCGAGTACCGCGCCTGCACGCCGAACGCGCGGCCCTCGCGATTCCACTCGTAGTAGGCGTTCATGATGATGAAGTTGTGCAGGTAGACGCGGTGGCGGGTGAGCTCGCGGGCGATCTCGGGCAGGTGGCGATGGTTCCACTCGACCACCGTGGTGTTCGAGCAGTACTGGAAGCCGCGCTCGTCGAGGTGCTCCATGGCGGCGCGCAGGCGGGCGAAGCTCTCGCCGGTGATCCGGTGGAAGAGGTCCTCGTCGACCGCGTGGATCGAGAGCAGGAAGTTGACCAGGCCCGCCTCGAGCAGGTCGTCGACCAGGCGCTCGGTGCGGCAGCCGGGCATCTTGCGCATGAGGAACTGCCCGAGCGTGATCATGCGGCCGGCCAGCCCCAGATCGCGGTGCGCGTAGCGGGTGATCTCGACGATGTCGGGGTGCAGGCTCGGCTCGCCCCCGGTGTAGTCGAAGTTGAGGAACCCCGCGGCCTTGAGCCGCCGCAGGATCTCCTTGCACTCCCCGAGCGAGCGAAACGAGGCGCGCCGCATGCCGCGGAACTGGTCTTCGCTCTGATCGAGGTGGCTGTAGTAGCAGAACTTGCACGAGTGGGTGCACTTCAGGCCCACGTCGAGAACCGCACCCTTGCTCAGCTCGCCGATCGGATGGCTGTACATCGATCCTCCCCGGGGCCGGGTGGCGCGCCCTCGTGGCGGCGACCGGCGTCGAGGTGCACCTGGGCAGCAAGGGCGGTGCCACGAGCAGCGGTGGCGGCGCCGGCGCGATTCGGAGCACGTCGCACATGCCGTGTCGTTGCCCGCGGGCAGCGAGGCCGCGCATCGCGGCGGCGCAGGTCGGCAATCGCTGCCGCGTGCAGGGGAACATCCGGCGCTCCGTCTGCGCTGCGCGCCGCGCTGCGAGTGGCGGCGAGCCCGCGCGCAGCGGGCCGAGATGGCCGGTCGGGCGAGGTGCGGCGGGCATTTCGCGGCTCTCGTCCGGTCGTCCTCGAGGCTTGGCATCCCGGTTGCTCTCGCCGCGTGATGCGGAGCCTGGTGAGGGCGGGGCGAGTCGCCCTGGCCGGACCCGGCGGCCGCATCGGACGAAACCTGATCTCGACGTCGGCGTGGGGTGCGCCGGGGCGAGCGCGGAGGGCGCCATCGCTGCGCCGAGGCAAGACCAGAGAAGGATCGAGAGGCCGCGACACGGAGGTCGGCGGCCGCAGGCACGGAGGACACCATGGCTCTGAACATCTTCACCAACATCTCGTCGTTGACCGCGCAGCGCCACCTGGCGAACTCGACCGGGGCCTTGAACAAGTCCCTCGAGCGCTTGGCCTCGGGCCTGCGCATCAACTCGGCGGCCGACGACGCAACCGGTCTCGCCATTGCCGACCGGCTGCGCGCCGACGTGCGCATCGCCAGCCAGGCGATCCGCAATGCCAACGACGGCATCAGCGCGATCGCCATCGGCGAGAAGGCGCTCGGCAAGGTGGGCGACATCCTGACGCGGCTCTCCGAGCTCGCCTCGTCGTCCTCGACCGGCCTGGTGACCGACACGCAGCGCAGCGCCATCCAGGAGGAGTTCACCGCCCTGGTCTCGGAGATCGACCGCATCTCCAACACCACCACCTTCAACGGTGTGAACCTGCTCTCGGGCGGCACGACCGTCGATCTGCACGTCGGCCTCGACGGCTCGAACAACAGCCGCATCTCGTTCAGCACGGTCGACGGCTCGGCCAGCGGCATCGGGCTCACCTCGGTGGCAGTCTCCACGGCGGCGGCGGCGCAGTCGGCGCTCGCGCTGGTCAGCTCGGCGATCTCCACCGTGGCGAGCCGGCGCGGCAGCCTGGGCTCGGTGGAGAACCGGCTCAACGT
>CAZGUU010000462.1:0-3398 GCA_964529315.1 uncultured Enterobacteriaceae bacterium | reverse complement strand
CTGGACGCCGTGGCCGGCGTGCTCGAGGCGGGAGCCGAGCGCGCGATCCTCGGCGCGGCGGCGGCGCGCGACCGCGAGCTGCTCGAGGCCGCCTGCGAGCGCTGGCCCGGCCGGGTCGCCGTGGGCCTCGACCTGCGCGACGGCCGTGTCGCGGTCGACGGCTGGCTTCGCGACGCCGAGGCCTCGGCCGAGAGCATCGGCCAGCGCGCGGCGCGCGCCGGCGCCGCGGCGATCGTCTTCACCGACATCCGCCGCGACGGCACCGGGCACGGCGCGAACCTCGACGCGACCGTGGGCTTCGCCGAGCGCTGCGCCGTCCCGCTGATCGTCTCGGGCGGCGTGGCGACGCTCGACGACGTGCGCCGCGCACGCGCCGCATTCGACGCGGGGGCGAATCTCGCCGGGGTGATCATCGGCCGAGCGCTCTACGAGGGCCGAGTTCGGCTGCGCGACGCCGTGGCTGCGGCGGTAGGCCCGCCGGCCAGCTCGAGCGCGCCTTCCGCGCCCGGTACGCTCGCTGCGGCCAGCACACCCGACGCTCCCAGTGGGGTCGATCGCGGCGGCCCCGCCGGCACGCCGCGCGGGAGGGCCTGAGCGCCGTGCTCGCCCGCCGCATCATCCCCTGCCTCGACGTCAAGGACGGCCGGGTCGTCAAGGGCGTCGCCTTCGTCGAGCTGCGCGACGCGGGCGACCCGGTCGAGGTCGCCGAGCGCTACGACCGCGAGGGGGCCGACGAGCTCTGCTTCCTCGACATCACCGCATCGCACGAGGAGCGCGCCATCATCCTCGACGTGGTGCGCGCCACCGCCGAGCGCTGCTTCATGCCGCTCACCGTGGGCGGCGGCGTGCGCACGCTCGACGACATCCGCACGCTGCTGCGCGCCGGCGCCGACAAGGTCTCGATCAACACCGCCGCGGTGGCCGATCCCGACGTCGTGGCACGCGCCGCCGAGCGCTTCGGCACGCAGTGCATCGTCGTCGCGATCGACGCCAAGCGCGTGCCCGGCCAGGCGCGCTGGGAGGTCTACACGCACGGTGGACGGCGCCCGACCGGGCTGGACGCGGTCGAGTGGGCATGGCGCTTGACGACCGGCGGAGCCGGCGAGGTGCTGCTCACCAGCATGGATCGCGATGGTACCAAGGACGGCTACGACCTGGCCCTGACGCGCGCCGTCGCCGACGCGGTCGACGTCCCGGTGATCGCCTCGGGCGGTGCCGGCACGCCCGAGCACCTCTACCAGGGTCTCGCCGAGGGGCACGCCAGCGCCGTGCTCGCCGCGTCGATCTTCCACTACCGCGAGTACTCGATCGGCCGCTGCAAGGAGTACCTGCGCGAGCGGGGCATCCCGGTCCGCCTCGAGGCGGCCACGGGCGGGGGCCTGCCCGGCTGACGGCGCCGCGGGCTGAGATCCGCCGAGGCCGCGGCGGACCGCTGTGATGCCGCGGCCGCCGCCGTCCGTCGTCTCGGCCGGCTCGACGGAGGGCTTGCCTTCGCGGCTCGGCCGAGCGACGAAATGGGGGAGGAGGAGGTTCCCTGGCGAACACCGCGCAGAGGCCCGTCGGACGAGGACGGGCGGGCTCGGCGCCGCAGCTCGACCGGCGCACGGAGGCGCTCGTGGGCGCGGTGCCGTCGCCCGACGAGCACGCCGGGGAGCACGTCCTCCTACGCGCCGCGACGCTCTCGCTGGTGGTCGGCGCGGCGCTGCTCGGCGTCAAGTACTTCGCCTACCTGCAGACCGGCTCGGCGGCGATCCTCTCCGATGCCCTGGAGTCGATCGCCAACGTGGTGGCGGCGCTGTTCGGCCTGAGCGGCCTTCTGTTCGCCGCACGACCGGCCGACCGCGGCCACCCTTACGGGCACGGCAAGATCGAGTACTTCAGCGCGGTCTTCGAGGGCGGGCTGATCTCCTTCGCGGCCTTCATGATTGCCTGGTACGCGGCGGAGGGCCTGCTGCGCGGCGCCGAGCTCCATCGGCTCGACCTGGGCCTGGCGATCACGCTGGGTGCGGGCCTGGTCAACCTCGCGCTCGGCTGGTTCCTGGTGAGCACCGGCCGGCGGGTGAGCTCGATCACGCTGGTCGCCGACGGCGAGCACGTGCTCTCCGACTTCAAGACCAGCGTCGGCGTGGTCGTCGGCCTGCTGCTGGTGCGCGTGACGGGCCTGGCCTGGCTCGACCCGGTGACCGCGCTGGTCGTCGGCGCGAACCTCGGCTTCACCGGCTACCGCCTGGTGCGCCACGCGGCCGGCGGGCTGCTCGACGAGGAGGACACGACGCTGCTCACGCGTCTGGTCGAGGCGGGCGAGGCGAGCCGCGTCCCGGGCATCATCCGCATCCACCGGCTGCGCGCGATCCGCTCGGGGCGCCGCGCGCACGTGGACGCGCACCTGATCGTCCCCGAGTGGTGGTCGGTCGAGCAGGCGCACGAGGCGGTCGACGACTTCGAGCGTCGGGTGATCGCGACCTGCGCCATCGAGGGCGAGATCGTCTTCCACACCGACCCCTGCCGCCGCGCCCTGTGCGGCGTCTGCGACGTCGCCGGCTGCCCGGTGCGCGTCCAGCCCTTCGAGCGCCGCCCGCCGCTCACCGTCGACGAGGCGACCATGACCGACGAGTCGTTCTGGCGCACGCAGATCGAGCGGAGCCGCGCGGCGGGGTGAAGTGCGGCGGGCTCCCCCGCGCACCCGTTACTCGACATCGGTCGATGCCGCTTTGAGCTCTAGCTGCTTCCGCGGGCCGTACGGTTGTGGATGGCCCGCGGACTCTGATCGGCTACACGGCGCGGCAGTGTAGCCGATCAGAGTCCGCGGCTCCTTTCACACCAAGGACCTGATCCGAAGGCTCTGTGACGGCGCCCGTAAGGGCGCCGTCACAACCGATCTTGGCGCCCGCCGGTGACGTGCGAGCCGATGCGTCGGGTCGTAAGGAGCGTTTCCGGCATCCAGGGCTCCGGCAGTACGTGCGCCACAGACTCGCCGCTCGCGGCGGCAGCGCGTCGCCCGGTGCTCGGCGCGTCGGGCGCGAGCCGAGTCCGCCAGAGGGCGTCTTGCCCTATGGCTTTGCGGCGGAGGCCGTGAGTCCCTCGCCGAGCTGACCCAGGCCGCTCGCTCCCCAGCAGCGCACGCGGCCGGCGGCAAAGAGCGCGCAGGTGTGCCCTTCCCCCGCGGCGATCGCCGCCGCGGCGCCGGCCAGCTCGCGCACCTCGACGGCGCTCGTCCGGTCGACCGTGGTGCCGTCGCCGAGCTGGCCAGCGAAGTTCCTGCCCCAGCAGCGGACCTCGCCGCCGGCGGTGAGCGCGCAGCTGTGGTCATGGCCCGCCGCGATGGCGGTGACGCCGCCGGCGAGACCGACCACGTCCGCCGCGCCCGTCCGGTCGGCACGCGTCCCGTCGCCGAGCGA
>CAZGUU010000461.1:0-3414 GCA_964529315.1 uncultured Enterobacteriaceae bacterium | reverse complement strand
CGCGTGCTGCTGCGCGTGGCCGACAGCGCCCGGGCGGATCGTCGCGTCGCGCGAGCCGGCGGAGCAGGCGGCAAGCGCGAGCCACGAGAGAGCCCACGCCAGACGGCGAAGGAAGGGCGGCCCATCCGGCGTCAAGTACCGCGCTCCGCCCCGGCCCCGGCCCGCGCACGGCCCGCATCCACGACCGGCATGCGCCGCCTTGTACTACCGACCGAACACCCCGCGCGAGCCGACCCCGCCAGCCCCGCCCACCCGGGCAGGCGATCCCACCCCGGCCCGCGAGGCGACGCCCGCGCTCCTCGACGTCGAGGAGTGGGGAGGTGCCATGCGCGTGCCACTCACGGCGTCTGCCTGGATCGAGATGCGCGCCGGGGAGGCCCCGGTCGCGACACCGCTCGGGCGCGGTGCCGTGTACGAGCCCCGACCGGCGATCGTCGGCCGGGCCGCGGCCGGCGCAGTTGCCGATGCCACCGAAGGCACCGCATGGCGAGCCGCCGAGGGCACGGCGTGGCTTGCCCCCACGCCGCCGAGCGACGCACGCGAGCCCCCTACCGGCGCGCTCGGGCGGCTGGGTGCCACCCCCGACGACCGCCCGCGAGGCGAGGAGCTGCCACGCGGCTCGATCCGCGCCGGCAGGGAGGTGGAGCTGCGCTCGCTGAGCGCGGACGATGGCCGCGAGCGCGTCATCCCGGGCTCGGTGCCCGTCGAGTGCAGCCCGAGCGAGCGCGGAGCGGCCGTGCGCGGTGTGGCGTCCGGCGCGCGTGACGTCGCATCCGTCCCACCTCGCCGGCCGTCGCCGATCGCCGGGCGCGGGGCCACGTAGGGCACCCCGGTGGCGCCACCCGGCTGTCGGACGACCGGCGTGCGCCTCGCGGCAGCCTCGACGGCTGGCGGAGCGATCGCCCGGGAGGCCGGCGTCTTGCCGGTCACGCCGACCGGATCGCGCTGGCCACCGAGGCTCGTCCGACCATCGGGCCCCGTCCGACCGTCGCGGCTCACCCGGCTCGCGGGGTCCATCCGGCCACCGAGGGCGGTCCGGCGGTCGGGATTCGTCCCCTCGTCCGGCCTGCTTCCCCGCCCGGGGCCGAGCGCGCGGCGGCTCTCCGGCTCCGGGCCGATCGGCACGCGGCCGATGATCGGGCTCAGCTCTCGGTGGTCGCCGCGGCCGATCGCGACGCGTTCGTGCTCGCCGGTGAGGAAGGATCGACGGGTCACGGTGGTCAAGGCATGCGGCGAGCTCACGTTCTGCAGCCGGATCCGGCCGACGTCGATGCGCTCGATGTCGGCGTGGCGAATGAAGACGTTGTTCACCACCAAGGGGCCACCCCAGCCACCCCACCAGGGAACCCCGACGCGCACCCCGCGCCAGCCTCCCCACCACGGGATGCACGGCTCGCCCCAGCCGAGCGGCACCCAGCCGATCGCCGGGCCGATGCCGATCGACAGCGAGAAGCCGGCGCCGAGACCGGCACCGTAAAAGCCCACCAGCGCCGGCGCATAGGCCGGAGCCGCAACGACCGGGCCAGGCGCCCAGAACCACAGGTCGTCGAGATAGACCCACCTGCCGTAGTGGAACGGCGCCCAGCCCCAGGCGGCGGAGTCGAGCCAGGTCCAGCCCCAAGGCCCGACCCAGGTCCAGCGGCCGGAGGTGTACGGAGCCCAGCCGGCGGCGACGTAAGTCGGCCGCCAGAGCTGCCCGTAGCCGCGGCGGTAAGCCCAGACGCCGTGGTCGTCGAGGTCTTCCCCGCCGTAGATGTCCTCGCTCACGTACTGGTAGCTGGCGGCGCGAGCGATGCGCTGCGCCCGCTCGCTCTCCCAGGCATCCCAGTCGTCGGGTGGGCCGAGCGCGAAGCGGCTCGGCCCACCGCGATCCCCGAGGCGAATCGTCGCCCCCTCGCCGTCGCGCAGCCGCTGGTCACCATCGGTGGCATGGACGACCAGCTCTCCCTCGCGCACCATCACCGTGGCGTCGCCGCTCGCCTCGACCTCGACGCGGTAGACGCCGCGGCGCTCGAGCACCAGCGCCGCGGCCGGCGTATCGATCTCCACGTGCCGGCGCTCCGGATCGCGGCGCAGGCGGATGGTGGCTCGCCCCGAGACGAGCCGGACCTGCGTTGCCCCCGGCGCGAGCTCGCTCATGTCGAGCTCAGTCGCCGGCCCCAAGCGGGCGTCGATGCCGGGCGCGAGCTGGACCTCCGACCGGCTGTCCGGCCCCGCGTAGTAACGGTCACCCGTGACCAGGGGCAGGTTGGCCGCTGCGGGGCTCCATTCCTCGGCATCGGGGCGCAGGTAGGAGCCCTGCCCCTCGATCAGGCTGACCCGCGCTACGCCGGGCTCGTCGTCCGAGCGGGCGGGGTCGGCTCGAGCGAGCGTGCCGATCGCCAGCGCGGCCGCGGTCAGGAGCGCGAGCAGCGCTCTCGAGCGATGCTCCGCAACGCACTGCGCTCGAACCGGCACGAGGGATGTCCTTCCCAGACCGACCTCGACACCCGTCGCACCCGACCTCCCAAGTCCTCCGTGCTGCCCTGCGCACGCGCTCATGGCCGTAACCCGGCTGGCGATCGCCCGGTCGTCGATCTACCCCGAGCGGTGCCTGCCACCCGGCGCCGGCCTGATCCGGCGCCGCTAGTCTTTGGAACACGGCGCCCCGGAAAAGGATGCGCCAGGCGCACAGGGCTCGAGCCAGGCGATCTCGCCGGGAGAGCGCAGCAGGCCGGCGAGCTGCTCGGCCTGCTGCCCCGTGCCCAGGAAGAGATCGATTCGGCCCGGGCCGCGGATCGCGGCGCCCGTATCCATGGCGATCACCAGCTCTGCGAGCTCCTGGCCATCGGGAAGCTGCGTGCGCAGAAGGCCGATGCTTCCCAGGGGTGTCACCTGCGGATCGACCGCCACCGATAGCCAGGGCACCAGCGGCACGCCGAGCGCCCCAGGGGGGCCCTGGCCGGGCGGCGCGTCGAGGGCGCGGAAGTAGACGTAGCGAGGATTGTGCTGCAGAACCTCGGGCGCTCGGTCGGGGTGCGCGCGAAGCCACGCCTTGATCCCCGGCGCGTCCGCTTGCTCGAGCGTCAGCTCGCCACGCTCGACGAGCAGCGCGCCGATCGAGCGGTAGGGCAGCTCGTTGCTGCCAGCGAAGCCGATGCGCGCCTGCGTCCCATCGTCCAGCGCAAGGCGTCCCGAGCCCTGCACGTGGAGAAAGAACAGCTCGATCGGGTCGTCGGTCCAGTAGAGCTCGAGCCCACCTCCGGCGAGCGCTCCGGCCTCGATCGCGGCACGACTCGGCGAGCCCCCCGACGCCACGACCCCACGCACCCGAGCTGGGCCGCCTGGGGCCGCAGGCGCATCCGACGACTTGCCGGCCGCGGGCCGAGCCGCCCCCTGCGCCGGCGGTGCGTAGATGGGATGGCGAAAGCGAGG
>CAZGUU010000460.1:0-3433 GCA_964529315.1 uncultured Enterobacteriaceae bacterium | reverse complement strand
AGCCGCAGCCGGCAGATCGGCCGCCGCAGTAGGACCCAGCCGTGGCGTTCGGGCTCAGCCCCGCAGGAGGTCGCGCACGTCGGTCACCGCGCCGCTGATCGCCGCCGCGGCGACCATGGCCGGGCTCATGAGCAGCGTGCGCCCGGTCGGGCTGCCCTGGCGCCCCTTGAAGTTGCGATTGCTCGACGAGGCACAGACCTGATCGCCGACGAGCTTGTCGGGGTTCATCGCCAGGCACATCGAGCAGCCCGGCAGCCGCCACTCGAAGCCCGCGGCGCGGAACACCTGGTCCAGCCCCTCGGCCTGGGCGGCACGGGCCACCGCCTGCGAGCCCGGCACGACCAGCGCCTTCACGCCCGGCGCGACGCGTCCCAGGCGCGCCACCCGCGCCGCCTCGCGCAGGTCCGAGAGTCGGCCGTTGGTGCACGAGCCGATGAACGCGACGTCGATCTTCGTGCCAGCGATGCGCGCCCCGGCGCGCAGGCCCATGTACTCGTAGGCATCGGCCACGGTCGAGCGCTCGTCGCTGGCGAACTCGCTGGCCGCAGGAACCGCCTCGTCGACGCCGATCGCCTGGCCCGGGTTGATGCCCCAGGTGACCGTCGGTGCGATCGCGCCGCCGTCGATCGAGACGACGTCGTCGTAGCGTGCGTCGGCGTCCGAGGCCATCGACAGCCACCAGCGGCTCGCCTCGGCGAAGCGCTCCGCGGGCGGCGCGAGCTCGCGGCCGCGCAGGTAGTCGGCCGTGGTCTGGTCCGGGTTCACGTAGCCCAGGCGCGCCCCGCCCTCGATCGACATGTTGCACACCGTCATCCGCTCCTCCATCGACATCGCCTCGAGCACCGCTCCGGCGTACTCGTAGGCAAAGCCGACGCCGCCCTTCACACCCAGGCGACGGATGACGTGCAGCGTGAGATCCTTGGCGTAGACCCCGGGGGCGAGCTTTCCGCCCACGACGATGCGTCGCACCTTGGGCCGCTGGATCGCCAGGCACTGGCTGGCCAGCACGTCGCGCACTTGGCTCGTGCCGATGCCGAAGGCGACGGCGCCGAAGGCGCCGTGGGTGCTGGTGTGGCTGTCGCCGCAGGCGATGGTCATGCCCGGCTGGGTGAGGCCCATCTCGGGGCCGATCACGTGCACGATGCCCTGGTGGCCGGTGTCGGGGGTGAACAGCCGGATGCCGAGCTCGCGACAGCTGCGCTCGAGCGCCGACATCATCTGCTCGGCCTGGCCGTCGGCGAGCGGCCGGGACTGTGAGTCGGTGGGGATGATGTGGTCGACGGTGGCGAAGGTGCGCTCGGCGAACGGCACCCCGAGCCCGGCCTCGCGGATCATCGCGAAGGCCTGTGGGCTGGTCACCTCGTGCACCAGGTGCAGGCCGATGAAGAGCTGCGTCTGCCCGGACTCGAGCTCGCGCACCGTGTGCAGGTCCCACACCTTGTCGAGCAGGCTCTTTCCCATGCCCGGGTGGTTAGTCGTCGCCCCACCGGCTTGCAAAACGGCCTGCGCGGAGATCGCCGGGGAGACGCTGTGCCGGCAGGACGGGCGCAGGCGCGAAAGGAGGCGCAAGCAGGGACGGCCCCCTGAGAGCGCTGGGCGCGCCGTGGGCTTGGCGTGAGGCCCGCCGCGAGCCATGATCGATGGTGGACGTGTCGACTTCCGCGGACGACATCGTGGCGGTGGGCGGGAGCCTCGAGCCCGAGACGCTGATCCACGCCTACCGGCGCGGGGTGTTTCCGTGGCCCAGCGAGGGGCTACCGCTGCTCTGGTACTGCCCCACCGAGCGGGCGATCCTCGATCTCGCGCACCTGCACGTCGGGCGAACGCTGGCCCGGCTGCGCCGGCAGTCTCGCCTGCGCTTCACCATCGACACGGCCTTCCAGGCGGTGATCCGCGCCTGCGCGGCCACGGCCCGACCAGGCCAGAGCGGCACCTGGATCATCCCGGAGATGATCGATGCCTACGGCCGCCTGCACCGGCTCGGCGTCGCGCACAGCGTCGAGGCGTGGTCCGACGACCGGCTGGTCGGCGGCGTCTACGGCGTGGCGGTAGACGGGGTGTTTGCCGCGGAGAGCATGTTCTACCGCGAGCCCTACGCCTCGAAGCTCGCCCTGCTCCACCTGCTCGATCACCTGGCCAGCCGAGGTCTCGACTGGATCGACATCCAGGTGATGACGCCGCACATGGAGCGCATGGGGGCCTACGACGTATCGCGCCGCGAGTTCCTCGCACGCCTGCGCGACACGCAGCAGCGACGCCTCGTGCTGTTCTGACCGGGCGCTCAGCCGAGCGAGCCCAGCTGATCCGCGGTCAGCAGCCACTCGAGCGTCGCGCGGCCGTGCGGCGGAAGCATCCCCGCGAGCAGACAGGCGACCGCGCCCTTGCGGAAGCGCGTCTGGAAGGCCCCGACGCGACCGCACAGCCAGAAGGCGAGCAGCTCGCCCATGTCGGGCTCGTGGCCGACGAGCATCACGCTGCCGGAGGGGGAGCGCCGTTCGAGCAGCTCGGTGATGCTCGCCTCGTCGACGCCTGGCGCCAGAGCCTCGCACAGCTCGAGGTCGACCCCGGCCAGCGCTTCGGTGACGATCTCCGCCGTTTCGCGGGCGCGGACCAGCGGGCTCATCAGGATCAGGCTCGGCCGCACGCCCTGCGCCGCCAGGCCGCGTGCGGCGCGCTTCATCTTGCGCCGCCCCTCGCGGGTCAAGGCGCGGTCGGCATCGCGGCCCGACCCCGCCCGATCCTCGGCGATCGCGTGGCGCACCAGATAGATGCGGCGCTCGGACATGGCTCGACTCCCTCCTGCTCTCGAAACCGTCGCGCGAGCCGGCACGGGCCGGCGGCCCCCCCGGGCGCCTTCACGCGGTGCATATTTCACACGACGATGCATCCGGCGCCATTGCCCGCGCCCGCGCAGTGCGGAACACAGCGGCATGGAGATCCGACACGCCATCTTGAGCATCCTCGCCGAAGGCCCGCGGCACGGCTACGCGGTGCACGCGGCGCTGCGCGCCCGCATCGGCCGGCTGTGGCCCGTCAATCACGGGCAGATCTACGCGACCCTGGGCCGGCTTGCCAGGGCCGGGCTGATCGCCACCGCCACCGCGGCCGAGGCTGGCTCATCGGCCGCGGCCGCCGCCCGCGCGGCTCGGGAGCCTGGAGCGACCCGCGCCCGGCGCTTCTGGAAGATCCTCCCCGCCGGCTCGATGCGACACGCCGACTGGCTGCGCCGGCCGTGGCCGGCAGGCGAGGAGCGCGACGAGCTGCTCGCCAAGCTCGCCCTGCTGGTGCAGCGCGGCGACGGCGCGGCGATCGATCGGCTCCTCTCCGGGCAGGCGCAGCGCTGCGCCGCGCTCGCCGCGACCCTGCGAGCGAGTCCGCGCCGACGACCAGCCGGGACGCTCGATGCGGCACCGGGCCCGGCCCTCGGCGCACC
>CAZGUU010000459.1:0-3440 GCA_964529315.1 uncultured Enterobacteriaceae bacterium | reverse complement strand
AGCGCTCCCGCATCGAGGCCTGCACCGACAGCGAGACCCTCGACCGCTGGATCGACCGAACGTTCGATACCCGCAACGGCGGCGGCGGCAAGGGCGAAGACATCCTCGGCTGACGCCCCGCTGAGAGCGAGCGCCCTCCCGCTACCCCTGGCGGCGAAAGCGGGCTAGCCTCCACCGCCGTGCCGTTTCCCGACTTCGCGCCGAGCATCCCGGTGCTGCTGCGCACCGCCGCCACGCGCCATGGCGGCCGGACGCTCATGGTGCACGGGTCGGAGCGGATGACCTACGAGGCGGCAGAGCGGCGCTCGGCCGACCTGGCACGCGGCCTGCTCGGGAGCGGCGTCGGCAAGGGCACGCGGGTCGGGATCCTGATGCCCAACGGGCCCGGCTGGCTCGTCGCCTTCCTCGCCGCGGCGCGCATCGGCGCGCTGGTCGTGCCGGTCAATACATTCTTTCAGGCGCGGGAGCTCGGCTGGCTGCTGCGCCACGCCGACGTGCACACGCTGCTCGCGGTGGCGCGCTTTCGCAGCCACGACTACCTGGAGCGCCTCGAGGCCTGCGCGCCGGAGCTGGCACGGCACGAGGCCGGCCCGCTCCTCCTGCCCACCCTCCCCTACCTGCGCCAGGTTCGCGTCTGGGGTGAGCACGAGCGCCGCTGGGCCGAGAGCGGCCCCGCCCTCGCCGACGCAAGGCTCCTCGAGGCGAGGATCGACCAGGCCTACCTGCGCGCGGTCGAGGAGCAGGTAGGTCCGGCCGATCCACTGGTGGTGATCTACACCTCGGGCAGCACGGCCGAGCCGCGCGGCGCGATCCACACCCACGGAGCCGTGGTGCGCCACGCCTACAACGTGCAGGCTTGCGCCGGCCGAGACCTGACCGCCGACGACCGCATCTGGTCGTCGATGCCCTTCTTCTGGGTCGGCGGCCTCGTCGTCTCGCTGCTCGGCACGCTGCACGCCGGCGCCTGCCTGCTCTCGGAGGACAGCTTCGACCCCGCCACCACGCTCGACCTGCTCGAGCGCGGGGATGGCCGAGCTCCTGCCGGCGCACCGCCGTCCGGCCGACCCGACGCTCGCGACCAACGCGCTCGGCATGACCGAGACCTGCGGCCCGCACAGCTTCGGGCGCGACGACGACCCGCCGCACACCCGACGCGGCGGCTTCGGCCGCGCGATCCAAGGCCTCGAGCACCGCATCGTCGACCCCGAGACCGGTGCGGCGCTGCCGGCGGGCACCCCGGGCGAGATCTGCGTGCGCGGCTACAGCTTGATGCAGGGCTTCTACAAGGTGGAGCGCGAGCGCACCTTCACCGGCGACGGCTTCTACCGCACCGGCGACGGCGGCTTCGTCGACGCCGACGGCTTCCTGTTCTTCACCGGCCGCCTCGGCGAGGCGATCAAGACGGCGGGTGCGAGCGTTGCGCCGGCCGAGATCGAAGCGCTGCTCACCGGGTACTCGGAGATCGGCGCGGCGTACGTCGTCGGCATCGCCGATGCGCAGCGCGGCCAGAGCGTCGCTGCGGCGGTCGTCCTGCGGCCGGGATGCACGCTGGAGGTCGACGAGCTGCGCGCGAGGCTGCGCCGCGAGCTCGCCGCCTACAAGGTTCCACGCCAGGTCTTCGTCTACCGGCAAGACGAGCTGCCGTTCACCGCCAGCGGCAAGATCGACAAGCGCAGGCTCGCCGAGATGCTCGCCGCCCGGGCCGCCGGCGATGCATCCGAGTCGAGCGCGCGGGGGAGCCGCTCCAGCACGTGAGCCCTCGCACCCGACACCAGGCCCGGGCATGACTTGCAGCATCGACGACGACGCCCGGCACGCCGCTCCCGTCCTTGCGCCGCAGGCGGCGCACCGGGGGAATCCGTGACCCAGCGGCCCTCCGGCCAGGCTCCCGCGAGCCAGCCGCCGCCCGACTCCTCGCCGAGCCTCGCCGTCTCGCGCCCAGCCCACGCGGAGGCGCTCCTGGCGATCGCGCCGCTGCGCGCCATCGTGCGGCTCGCGGCACCGACCACGCTGGTCATGCTGATCTCCGCGGCGACCAGCGTTCTTCTCACCTATTTCGTGAGCCGCCTGGGTGCCGAGGCGATCGCCGCGATGTCGCTCGTCTTCCCGGTCACGCTGCTCGCCACGACGGCCATGGCCGGCGGCATCGGCGCCGGGGCAGGCTCGGCCGTAGCGCGATCGCTCGGCGCCCGGCAGCGGCGCGAGGCGGCGCGCGTCGCCGAGCACGGCCTGCTGCTCGCCGCAGGCTTGGGCGTGCTCTTCGGCGGCAGCATGATCGCCTGGGCGCCGGGGCTGCTCCGCCTGATGGGCGGCACGGGCGAGGTGTTGGAGCTCGCCTCGCGCTTCGCCCGGGTGCTGCTCGGCGGCTCGGCGATCACCTTCATCGGCGCGATGCTCGACAGCCTGCTGCGCGGCGAGGGCAACGTGCGCGTGCCGACCCTCTGGTCGAGCGTCTCACTCGGCCTGCAAATCGTGCTCACGCCGCTGCTCATGTTCGTCTTCGACTTGGGCCTGCTCGGCGCGGCGCTCTCCATCCTCACGGCGCAGCTGATCGCGATCGTGCCGAGGACTGCGCACATGCTGGGCAGGCAGGGCCTGCTGCGCGGCGCCGTGTGGCCGCCGCGGCTCTCGCTCGAGCCCCTGGCGGAGATCCTGCGCGTCGGCATCCCCGCCTCGCTCTCCACCGTGGTGGCCAACGTCGGTGGCATGGTGTTGACCGGCGTGCTCGCACGGCTGGGAACGGCACACCTCGCCGCGTACGGCCTGGGTACACGCCTGGACTTCCTCTTCCTGTCGATCGCCTACGGAACGGGTGCGGCGATCTTGACGCTGGTCGGGCTCGCCACGGGCGCCCGGCGCGCCGACCTGGTGCGTGGCTACCTCGGTCGGGCGGCGCTGCTGGTCTTCACGGTGCTCGCCGTCCCCAGCACCGTCCTCTGCCTCCGGCCGCGCCTATGGTTCGGCCTGTTCACCCAGGACGAGGCGATCCTCGAGGTCGGCACCGCCTATCTGCGCATCCTCGGGCCGTCCTACCCCTTCGTCGGGGTCACCATGCTGCTCGCCTTCGCCTTTCAGGGGCTGGGGCGTGCCACGGCGCCACTCGTCCTGATGGTGGTGCGCACCACGGCGGTGATGGCCCTGGCGATCGTCTGCACGAGCTGGCTCGGGCTCGCCGACCGGGCCGTGTTCACGGCCGTGGCGGCGGCCAACATCCTCTCGTGCACGCTCCTCGGTGCCCTGTACCTGCGGATGGACCGGCTGGCGACGGGAGCAGCGAGAAGCCGGGTGCCGTAGTGCCAGCCCGGATGGTATGTGGGTCGACGATGTCCAGCCTGGCCTCGTCGCAGCGCCTCTGGCGAGAGCCCCCGGTAGCGCGCTCGATCGGCGTCGGACTCTCGGCGCTCGGCCACGCTGCCGCGATCGGCGTGCTGCTGGTCGTC
>CAZGUU010000458.1:0-3440 GCA_964529315.1 uncultured Enterobacteriaceae bacterium | reverse complement strand
AAGGGGCGGGCCGCTCTCGACGGCCCGCCCCCGGGCCGCGGGCAGCGATGGTCGCGGATCCCCGCCGGTGCGCGCCCCTTGCGCCGCCGTCCCGCCTCGGCGGGCCGAAGGTGCACGCGGTGCGGAAGGGGCTCCTCCGGGCGCGGCTCGGCGATCTGGCTCGGGAGGGCCCGTTAGTCGGATGCGCCGGGCGCGAGGCGGCGCCGGTGGGCGCGCCGCGCCGCCTCGGCGGCAAACTCGAGCACCGAGTCGCGTAGCGCCTGCCGCTCGAGGATCCGTCGCAGGGGGCCGGGAATCCAGAAGCCGAGGTCGACGGCCTGCCGGCAGGTCGCCCGGCAGCGGCCGGCAGGCAAGGGCTCGAACTCGTAGGCGCCGCTCACGGCGGTCACGTCCCCCTCGACGAGCTGCCATGTGGCTCGGCCGGGTAGCTCGTAGGCATAGCGCAGCACGTAGCGCACGGTGCGGATCTTCATGTCGAGCTCGAACTCGACGTCCTGGCCTCGGCCCGTCGCGTCGTACTCGAGGATCCGGGCGCCGGTGATCGGAGCGCTCCACTCCGGATAGCGCTCGAAGTCGAGCAGCACGGCGACGCAGTCCTCGACGTCGGCTGCGACTTCGGCGCTGAAGCTCTGCTCGGCATCCGCCATGGCCCATCTCCGGGCGCGACACGCCGGCGCGCGCGCCCGCCCGCCTTGCCTGCGCCGGCAGGCGATGTCAAGGGCGGGCGGCGCAGAAGGGCGAGACCAAGCTCCTGCGCGGAGGCCGGCGGGAGTCGGCCGCCGGGTGCCTGGGCCGTGGGGCGTCCGGGGCCGGGAATTGACCGCGGGCGCCGCCGGTGGAACACGTCGATCGTGGCTCGGGAGGGGGAACCGACGAATGCCCCGCGGGCGGCTGCCGATCGGCCCGCGAGGACGCGGCGGCGGCGCAGGCGCGGTGGCGGCGTGGTCGCCATCACGGGGATCCACGGCGCGGTGGCTCGGCGGCTGATCCGGCGCCTGGAAGAGGACGACCGCTACACGCGGATCGTGCTGATCGACCAGAGGCCGCCCCGCCTGCCCGTGCGACGCGCGGACTTCTACCGCGTCGATCTCACCGAGCCCCTGGCCGACGTGCTGCTCGCCGAGATCCTGCGCCGGGAGGAGGTCGAGGTCGTCGCCCACCTGGCGCTGCACGAGCTGCCGCTGGCGGCCGCTGCCGCAGAGCGCGAGCTCGACAAGGTCGGGACGATGCTGCTGCTCAACGCCGCAGCGGATTGCCTGGCCCAGGGAACGCCGCTCGAGGCGGTGGTCGCGCTCTCCACGGCGATGGTCTATGGAGCGCGCCCGAACAACCCCTTCTATCTGACCGAGGATTGCCCGCTGCGCGGCGGCGCGGAGCCGGGCTTCGTACGCGACAAGGTCGACGTCGAGCGGCAGCTCGAGGAGTTTCGCCACGAGTGCGGCCTGCGGGTGTGCGTTCTGCGGCCCTGCTGGACGCTCGGTGCCGAGCCGTCGGTCGCGACGCTCCTGCTGCGCCAGGCACCGCCGATCGCGGTGCTGGGCTTCGATCCGCTGCTCCAGCTGCTCGACATGGCCGACCTCGGCGAGGCCGTCAAGCAGGCGATCGACCGCCGGCGTGACGGGTGCTTCAACCTGGCCGGTCGCGGCGTGCTGCCCCTCTCGGCCCTGGTCGAGGTCGCCGGCCGCAGTGCATTGTGCCTTCCGGGACCGCTCGCCTACCTGGTGACGGGCTTGCGCTGGCGGCTGCAGGGGCTCGGCGTGGGCATCTCGCTCGACTACATGCGCCATCTTTGGGTGGTGGATGCCGAGCGGGCGCGCGCCGAGCTCGACTTCCAGCCGCGTCATACGACGCTCGACGTCGCGCAAGCATTTCGGGCGCTGGGCTAGCTTCTCCGAGTCACGCACGCGTGCTGCGTGGCACGCTGTATCGCCCGGGGCTCAGCGTCGCGGAGCCCCCGGCGCCACGCCGCCACGCCTTCGGAGTCCGCTGCTTGGGCCCGCCACGCGCCTTTCGCGGCGGCGTCGCTCGAGCGGGCTCCCAGCGGCACGGGCCGGCGGGCGCGACGTCGCCTCGTGCGGGACGTCCGTCGGACGCCTCGGCTCGCAGTGCGGCTCTTGCTTGTCCCGCCGGTGGAGCGGGGCTACAGTCTGGCGCTCATGAGGGTAAGGACGGTCGAGTGGAAGTCCGGCCGTGTGGTCATGATCGACCAGCGGCTGCTTCCGAATCGCGAGGTCTATCGGCTCTACCGCGACGCGGGCGAGGTGATGCGCGCGATCAAGGAGATGGTCGTGCGCGGCGCGCCGGCGATCGGCGTCGCGGCAGCCATGGGGATCGCGCTCGGGGCGCGAAAGCTTCCCGCGGACCGATTCGCCCGCGAGTTCGAGAAGCTGTGCCGATCCTTCGCCGCGACGCGGCCGACGGCGGTGAACCTCTTCTGGGCAATCGAGCGCATGCGGCGCGTGGTGCGCGAGAACCAGCAGCGCCCGCTCGATACCGTGCTCCAGCTGCTCGAGCGCGAAGCGCAGTCGGTCTACCGGGAGGATCTGGCCGCCAACCGCAGGCTCGGGGAGCACGGAGCGGCGCTCCTGCCCAGGCAGTGCACCGTGCTCACGCACTGCAACGCAGGTGGGCTCGCGACGGCGGGCGTCGGAACGGCGCTGGGCGTGATCTGCGCCGCGCGAGACGCCGGCAAGCGGATCGCGGTGCTCGCCGACGAGACCCGCCCGGTGCTGCAAGGGGCGCGCCTCACGGCCTGGGAGCTGCGCCGCGAGAAGATCCCGGTCACCGTGATCACCGACGGCATGGCGGGCCACTTCATGCAGCGGGGCGAGGTGGATGCCGTGGTCGTCGGCACCGACCGCACCGCGGCCAACGGCGACGTGGCGAACAAGATCGGCACGTACACGGTGGCGGTGCTCGCGGCCCGCCACCGCATCCCGTTCTACGTCGCGGCGCCGATCAGCTCGATCGACCTCGCCTGCAGGAGCGGCGAGCACATCCCGATCGAGGAGCGCTCGGGCCTCGAGGTGTCGCAGATCAACGGCCGGTCGATCGTTCCGACCGGCGTGAAGGTCGCCAATCCGGCCTTCGACGTGACGCCACACCAGCTCGTGACGGCGATCATCACCGAGAACGGCGTGGCCCGCCCGCCCTACGGGCGCTCGCTGGCGCGCCTGGTGCGGGGCGAGAAGGCCGCCGTGCGACGCCCTCGGCAGGCGCCCGCGACCCGGGGGTCGCGCCGCCAGTCGAGGTAGCGTGCCGCCGAAGCTCTGCAGCGTTGCTGCTCGGGATACGGGCTCCGGGGTTCGCGGCCGAGAACGTCAGTCCAGATCGCCGACTCGCCGGACGGCTGGGGCGCGGCTCGAGCGCCTGCGCTCGGCCAGGCCCCAGCGCGCGAGCAGGGCGGGCCCGGCCCGACGCTCGAGCAGATCGGCGAGATC
>CAZGUU010000457.1:0-3441 GCA_964529315.1 uncultured Enterobacteriaceae bacterium | reverse complement strand
ACTCCCCATGGCGGTCTGCCGGGCCTACTGGCGGCCGCACTGAGGTGCGGCCGCTCGTGGGGCGGTGCGGCACGCGTGCCGCACCGGCGGCCCCACGCGCCGCTCGCCGAAAGCCGGACGGCGGCGTCGCTCGGCGTCCTGCTGCTCTTGGGCGCAGCCCTGCTCCCGGCCTGCGCGGCGCGCGTCGATGCGCCCGTGCCGAGGCCGCCGCAGCCGGGCGGCGGCGAGATGGTCGCGACGCGCGAGCTGCCACGGGTCGCGCTGGGAGAGGGGCCGGTGGCGGCCACCCCCGAGGTGGGCCGGGCACCCGCGGCGCCCTCCGCCGCGCGTCCGGCGCGCGGCGCGTTCCGCATCGGTCCGGCCGACGAGCTCGAGATCTCGGTCTACGGCGACGCCGAGCTGGGCAAGACGCAGGCCGTGCGGCCCGACGGCAAGATCGCCTTTCCCCTGGTCGGCGACGTCCAGGCGGCCGGCCGAACCCCGGAGGAGCTCGGCCGCGAGCTGCGCGACCGCCTGGCGGCCTTCATCGTCGACCCACGGGTCACCGTCATCGTGACCGCCTACAAGAGCCGCCGCGTCGCCATTCTCGGCCAGGTGCAGAAGCCGGGGCTGGTCTACCTGACCCAGGACGTGAATCTCGTCCAGGGGCTCTCTCAGGCCGGAGGTCTGAAGGACGATGCCGACCTGAAGGGCGCCTACCTGGTGCGCCAGGCGGACGTGGTCCCGGTCAGCTTCGAGAAGCTGCTCAAGCACGCCGACGTCGCGCAGAACGTCGACCTGCGCGCCGACGACATCGTGCTGGTGCCGAGCATCGCCTCGCGCAAGGTCTTCGTGCTCGGCGAGGTGAAGCGGCCAGTCGTCGCCCAGATGCGCGGCGACGTGACGCTGGTCGAGGCGATCACCACCGCGGGCGGCTTCACCGACGACGCGGAGAAGAAGGGCGTGCTGCTCATCCGCGGCGGCCTGGCCGATCCCAGCCTCACCGTGGTCGACGTGAGCGGGGTGCTGGAGAAGGGCGACCTCGCCGCGAACGTCGGGGTCGAGCCGGGCGACATCGTCTACGTGCCGCGCAGCCTGATCGGCGACGTGAGCGCCTTCTTCACCCGCCTGCGCGACATCGTCCAGCCGCTGGTCCTCGCCGAGACGGGCATCATCCTGGGTCCCGACTTCTGGTCGGTGCTGACCACGGGACGGCTCACCGAGAACACGCCGATCATCGTCGGACCGTGAGCCGAGGGGGCAGACGCCGATGCGGGAGTACATCAAGACCCTTCGCCGGATGATCGGCAACACCAAGATCATCGTTCCGGGTGTGCGCGCGCTGATCCTCGACGGCTCTGGCGCGCTGCTGCTCGGGCGACAGGCCGCCTTCGACTCGTGGTCCCTGCCGCACGGCTGCGTCGATCTCGACGAGTCGGCCTTCGAGGCCTGCGTGCGCGAGACGCGCGAGGAGGTCGGCATCACCATCGTGCAGGCCGACCTCTACGGGATCTACACGGACCCCAAGTACAGCGTGGTCTACCCCAACGGCGATCAGGTGCAGACCTTCACCATGGCCTTCGTGGCGCGCGAGTGGACGGGGACGCCGACGCCCGACGGCGAGGAGATCGTCGAGGTGGGTTTCTTTGCGCTCGATCGCCTGCCCGCGCCGATCTACCACGTCCACGCCGACACGCTCGAGGATTTCCGGCGATCGCCCGTAGGGGTCGTGGTGAAGTGATTCGGCGCGGCGTGCTGGTCCTGCTGCTCGTCGGCGCGGCCGCCGCGGCACGGGCGGGCGACGCGGCCACGACGGCGGCGGGCTCGCCCGCGGCTCTGTGCTTCGTGCGCGACGGGGCGACTGTGGGGTGCGTGGAGCGCGAAGCGCTGGTCGGCGCCTGCGGCGCTCGAGTCGTGTCGGTCGAGGATCCCTACTACGGGCGGCGCAAGTCGTACCGTGCTTGCCCGCTCGGCGAGGTGCTGCGCATCGGTTTCGGCGAGCCGGTCGAGCGCTTGGCTGGCAAGGAGCTCGTCCTGCGCGCGAGCGACGGGTACGCAAAGCCCGCCAGCGCCGAGCGCCTGGCCGGGCCGGGAGGCTTCGTGGCGTTTTCCGACGCCGAGGCTGACCGGGGCGGTGTGCCGGCGTGGCAGCCGATCGAGCGCCGCCAGCTCGACCCAGGGCCCTACTACCTGGTCTGGGAAGGCGTCTCGTCGGCCGACGCGCACGCCTATCCTTGGCCCTACCAGCTCGTCCAGATCGAGGTCGCCGAGCCGGACCGGCAGTACCCGCACGCAATACCGGCCACTGCCCCCGCGGGGACGCCGGCACGCGCCGGCTGGGAGATCTTTCGCACCGAGTGCATCGCCTGCCACTCGATCAACGGCGAGGGAGGCAAGGTGGGACCGGACCTGAACGTGCCGCGCAGCATCGTCGAGTATCGCCCGGCCGCGCAGATCAAGGAGTACGTCCGCGATCCGGCGAGCTTCCGCTACACCAGCATGCCCGCGCATCGCCATCTCGGCGAGGTGCAGCTCGATGCGCTGGTCGCCTACTTCGGGGTCATGAGCAAGCTCAAGCACGACCCCGGCCGAGCTCCGTGAGCGCCAGCTCGCTGCCGGCTCCGGGTGCGCTGGCGGGGCGGCTGCTCTACCGCGGCCGGCGCGTCCTGCGGACCGTACACGGCGCGCTGGACCTGCACATCGCGCAGAACCTGGCCACGGGTGCGCCGGTGCTGGCCGTCGCAAGCGGCGATCTCGGCTCGTCCGAGCCGCTGCTCGCCCGCATCCATTCCTCGTGCCTGACCAGCGAAGGTTTGGGCGGCTGCGATTGCGATTGCGTCGAGCAGCTCGATGCCGCCCTCGCGCACGTGGCGCGTGCCGGGCGAGGGTTGGTCCTCTACCTCATGCAGGAGGGGCGCGGTGCGGGCTTAGCGGCCAAGGCGCGTGATCGAATGCTCGTCCAGGCGAGCGGCGACCGTCTGACGACCTTCGAGGCGTACGCGCACCTGGGTCTCGCGCCGGACCTGCGGCGCTACGACGAGGTCGGCGAGGTCTGCCGCCTGCTCGGGGTCCGCGCCCCGTTGCGGCTGCTGACCGGCAACCCCGAAAAGCTCGCCGCGCTTCGCGAGTCGTTGGGCGTCGAGCTCGCCGGCGCCGAGCCGCTGGCGTCACCCGTGCCGTCCTCGCCGCACAGCCGGCACTACCTCGCGGCCAAGTCGAGTGCGGGCCATCGTCTGGCGGCGCTCGACCCCGAAGGGGATGGCCAGGCCTCGGCGCGCCTTCCCGAGCCCATCGAGAGCTTCGCCCCCTACCTGCTGCCCGACGCCCCGCGCTTCGTGCACCTGGCCACCTATTGGCTGCCGGTGCGTGCTTGCGCCGCGGGAGCGCCGGCCGGCGGCGGGGTCCCGACGGCCAGAGAGGACGAGCACGAGTCTGAACTCCAGTCACAACGTGCGATCGCGG
>CAZGUU010000456.1:0-3478 GCA_964529315.1 uncultured Enterobacteriaceae bacterium | reverse complement strand
GGCCGGCGAGTAGCGGCGGTGGCGCGCCCGCGAAGTCGCCGCGAGCCCACGCCGCTTGTGCCGCAGCTGCAGCGGCCCTCGTGCGAGGTCGCCGCGGGGCGGCGACGGTGCCACGACCGCAGCCACGGCCACCGCCGCGCCGACTCCCGCGGCCGCCCTCCACGGCGCATCCGCGGACCCCGCGTGTCCTGCCGGGCCGGGCTGTGTACACTGGGAGTCTGCCCGTCGGGCGGGCTCATGGGGCCCGCAGCCAGGGACATGGAGCCGCATCAGGGCAGGCTGACGATGGGCGCTGTGACCGACATTCGAGTGAGCGACCGACTCGAGGGAGCGGCGATCGCTGTCGGGGCGCCGATCCTCGTTCCGAGCACGGCCCTTGCTGCGCACACGGCCGCCGTGCGGCGGGATTCGTCCGGCGCGCCGGCGGGACGGGCGCCCTGGTGATGCGCCGGCTCTCCATCGTGGCGCTCGCGACGATCGTTCTCGCCGCCGGGGCGGCGCTCGTGGGGCTGCGCGTTGGGCTCTACGGGATCGAGGTCGGGCTGGCGGCGCTCGTCGGGGTCGCAAGCCTCGTGCTCCTCGCCTGGGCGCGCTGGGCTGCAAGCGGTCTCGACCGCGCCGAGGCGGCGCGCGGGCGAGCCGAGCAGGCGCTGGCGGCGAGCCAGGGGCGTTTCCGCGCGCTCACCGAGAGCAGCCGCGACGCCATCGTCCTGGTCGATGCGGCGGGAAGGCGGCTCTACGTGAGCCCCACCTTAACCCGCGTGACGGGAATCTCCGCCGAGCAGGCGTTGAGCGGGCGGGCGGGCGAGCTCGTTCACCCCGACGACGCCGGCCGGTTCGCCCAGGCCTTTGCCCACGTGATCGCGCATCCAGGTGTGCCCCTGGAGAGCGAGCTTCGCTTCCGCCGCGCCGACGGCTCGTGGGGATGGGTCGAGCTCACCGTGACGAACCTGCTCGGGGATCGGGCCGTGCAGGCCATCGTCTGCAACGCTCGCGACGTGACCGAGCGGCGCGAGGCCGAGGCGGAGCTGCGCGCGGAGCTGCGCCGTCAGGCGGGACTCAACGAGCTGAGCCGCCGGGCGCTCGCCACGCCTGATGCCGGCGATCTGATGGACTCCGCCGTGCGGCTCGTCGCCGAGGCGCTCGACGTCGAGCTCTGCAAGGTGCTGGAGCTCCTGCCCGACGCGAGCGCCTTGCGCCTCATGGCCGGGGTGGGTTGGGGCGAGGGCCTCGTGGGGTGCGCGATGGTCGCGGCCCGAGAGGAGTCGCAGGCCAGCTACACCCTGGCTGCCGGGGAAGCCGTGGTCGTCCTGGACCTCGAGTCCGAGACGCGGTTCACCGGGCCGAAGCTGCTTCTCGACCACGGCGTGGTGAGCGGCGCGAGCGTCGTGATCGCGGGCCGCGACCACCCCTGGGGCGTGCTCGGCGTGCACACCCGGAGCCGTCGCGCGTTCTCCGCCGCCGAGGTCCGCTGCCTGCAAGCGGCGGGCAACATCCTGGCGCAGGCGATCCAGCGGGGCGAGGCGGAGCGGCGGCTCGGCCTCCTGCTCGAGCAGCTTCCCGCGCTGGTCTGGACGACCGACGTGGACCTGCGTGCCACCTACGGCGCGGGTGCGCAGGTGACGCGGCTCGGCGTGCGCTGGAACGACTTCCTCGGGCGACCCATAGCCGACTACTTCGGCACCAGCGATCCAGGTTTCGGGCCGCTTGCCGCCCACCATCGAGCATTGGCCGGTGAGGCGTCGAACTACGACGTGCAGACCGCGGGGCGCGTGATCCGGTCGCACCTCGAGCCGCTGCGCGACCGCGCGGGGAACGTCGTCGGCGTGATCGGCGTCGGCCTCGACGTCACCGAGCAGGTGCTCGCCGAGCGGCAGCTGCACGAGCGCGAGGAGCACCTGCGCATGGTCGTCGAGCAGATGCCCTCGGTGCTCTGGGCGACCGATCGCGACCTCCGCATCACGTTCGCCGCCGGAGCGGGCAGAGCCCGGGTCCCGCTCGCCACGAGGGCCGAGGAGACGGTGGGGCGAGAAGCCGAGCCCTATTTCCACGAGCTCGGCTCCAACCCCGCGATTCTCGACGCGCTACGCGCAGCGCTCGAGGGCCGCTCGGCCACGCACGAGGAGACATGGCACGGCCGCCACCTGCGCTCGCGCATCGAGCCGCTGCACGGCACGGACGGCGCGATCGTCGGAGCGGTCGTGGTGACGATCGACGCGACCGAGGCCGACCGCGCCGAAGAGGAGCGAGCCCGCCTGCGCGACGAGGTGGCTCGCAGCCGCACGCTCGCCGCGCTCGGCGCGGTCGTGGGCGGCGTCGCCCACGAGGTGCGCAACCCGCTGTTCGGCATCTCGGCGACGCTCGACGCCTTCGTGGCGCGCTTCGGCGAGCGCGAGGAGTACCGGCAGTACTTGACGATCCTGCGCCGCGAGGTCGAGCGCATGAGCCACCTCATGACCCACCTGATGGAGTACGGGCGGCCGCCCGCCTCGGAGCTCGCCCCGGGGCCGATCGGCGAGGTGGTCGGCGAGGCGGTGCTCCAGTGCGCGCCGGTGGCGGCCGGCACGGAGGTCGGCATCACGACCCGCATCGCGGGCGACCTGCCGCTCGTCCTGATGGATCGCGGCCGGCTCTGCCAGGCCGTGCAGAACCTCTTGCAGAACGCGATCCAGCACTCGCCGCCGCATGCCGAGGTCTCGGTCGAGGCCAAGATCGTGCCGATCGACGGCCGGCCGTGGATCGACCTCAGCGTCGAGGACAGCGGCTCGGGGTTCCGCGACGAGGATCTGCCGCGGATCTTCGAGCCCTTCTTCTCACGCCGTCGAGGCGGGACCGGCCTGGGCCTGGCCATCGTGCAGCGCATCGTCGAAGAGCATCGCGGGAGCATCTCGGTCGCCAATCGCCCGGAGGGAGGAGCGGTGGTCGAGATGATGCTCCCCGTGGCGACGGGCTCCTGACCGGCGGGGTTGCGCTCAGCGTCGCTTGGAGAACGCCTGGATCAGCGCGCTCACGCCGCGCGTGGTGTCGCGCACGGCCTCCTCGCGCGAGATCTCGCCATTGTACCACTGCTCGAAGACCGCCCGGCCGGCGGCGACCAGCATGCGGCAGGCGGTCACCACCTCGCGCCGGCTGGCCCCGGTGAACTCCGCCATGCTCGGGTACCAGGGCGCGACGAGCTCGTCCTGCAGCTCGCGGCCGCGGCGCGCGATCTCGGGATCGGGGCCCTTGGAGTGGAGCAGCTCCCAGGGGCCGGAGCCGCGGGCCTCGATCGTGTCGCACACCGCCTCGACGAACAGGCGCGTCGAGTCCTCGATGCGCATGGGCACGCTGCGCACGAAGCCGCGGCCGAAGCGCGCTGCCAGCTCCGCGATGAAGTCCTCGAGCACCGCGACGAGCAGCGCCCGGCGGTTGGGGAAGAAGTTGTAGACCAGCTGGCGGGTGACGCCCGCCGCCTCGGCCACCTCTCCCATCTGCACGG
>CAZGUU010000455.1:0-3514 GCA_964529315.1 uncultured Enterobacteriaceae bacterium | reverse complement strand
ACTCACCCGCCTGGGCACCCCCCTGCTCTGAACCAGCACGCCCCCACGCGCCGGCGGCGCGCCGCCGCCGTCGGGCGCTCGTAGCTGCGAGCGCCCGACGGCTCCTCCCCGCGAGAGCGTCAGCGCGCCGCCGGCACGCGCTTGCGCGGCTCGATCTTGGCCAGGCGCGCGAGGTTCAGGCCGAGGATCTTGGCGCGGGTCTCCTCGGTGATCGCCGGATAGCCCCACTTCTCCTGCAGCTCCTCGGGCATCTCGAGGTTGCGGATGTAGTCGACGATGCGCTTGGTCTCGTCGAACGGCAGGTCGAGTCCCATGACGATCTTGTCCGGCCCGCACCACTCGAGCGCCTCGCCGATGGCGTGGTAGCCGCGGTAGGGCGCACGCGCGTACCAGCCGACGATGCCCGAGAGGCTCAGGTAGAGGTTCGGGTGCTTGGCGGCCAAATTGATCAGCACCTCGGTGTACGGCCAGCCCATGTGGTAGGCGATCACCTTGAGGTCGGGGAAGTCGTTCATCACCTCGTCGAGCAGGATCGGGTGGGTGTTCTTCTCGGTGAGCGGCGGGAGATACGCCGTCCCGGTGTGGATGGTGACCGGGATGTCGAGCTCGCAGGCCTTCTCGTAGAAGGGCCACATGCGGGGGTCGTTGAGCGGCCCGTCGTCTTCGGGTGCATAGATCTTGCACAGCTTGGCGTTCTTCTCCTTGACCAGAAACTCGAGCTCCCAGACGGCGTTCTTCACCCCGCGGCGCAGCACCGGCCCGACGTTGCACTCCAGGTAGAAGCGCTCGGGATACGGCTCGATCTGCTTCATGATGAACGCGTTGGTCGACATGCAGCCCTCGTGGTTGCTCACCACGACACCCGGCTCGCGCAGGGCGAACGCCACGTCGACCCCCGCCTCGTCCATGTAGCGGATCAGCTCCGCCGCGATCGGCCGCGGCATGTGCCCGCCCTGGCCCAAATCGCGATTCGCCCAGGCGCGCATGATGTTGTTCACGCTTCCCCAGAAGCGAGCGAAGTTCGGGAAGTGCTGCATCTCCTCGAGCGAAGCCTCGTTCAAGAAGTGGCACTCGGTGAGCGCCACGAAGTGATTCCTGTCCGCCATGGTCGTCTCCTTTGCTGGGGCCCGACCCCGGACACTAGCGAATCCGGGTGCGCCGCCGCCACGCCGCGCGTGGCCGATCGACGGCAACGGGACACCGTCGAGTCGCCTCGAGCGAACCATCGAGGAGGATCGGGCGAGCCACGGACGCAATGCGTCGTGGCTCGCTTCCACAGCGATGCCGCGGGGGCCCACATCCGTGTCGAATCGCTCGGTGCGCACCGCTCGCACCCACGCGTCGCTCGCGGCCTCAGCCGAAGCTGCCGACCGCGCGTTCGTCCTGCCGAGCGCAGGTCCGCACGCGAAGTCATGACCGCGGCGAGGCGCTGGCATGACCGAGCCCATGGTCATGCGGCACGGAGTCCTCGCATCAGGTATTGTCGGAGTCCGAGGAAGGAGGGACGCTGCTTGCACCATCTGTCCCGACGGAAGTTCTTGCAGGCCGGCGCGAGCGGCGCGCTGGCCCTAGGCCTGCGACGGCTGGGATGGGCCCAGGAGCACCCGGGCGCGGCACCCTCCGCGAGCAGCTCGGCCGCCCGCACCCCCGCGTACACGACCTGGGAAGACCTCTATCGCCAGCGCTGGACGTGGGACCGGGTCGCGCGCGGCACCCACACCAGCGCGAACTGCCTGGCGGCCTGCGCCTGGAATCTCTACGTGCGCGACGGAATCGTGTGGCGCGAGGAGCAAGCGGCCCCGTACGTCGCCTCGAACGACAGCGTCCCCGACTGGAACCCGCGCGGCTGTCAGAAGGGCGCGAGCTGCAGCAACCTGATGCTCGGCGCGACCCGGCTGCGCTATCCCCTGCGCCGGGTCGGAGAGCGCGGCTCGGGCCGCTGGAAGCGCATCGGGTGGGACGAGGCGCTGGGCGAGATCGCCGCGACGGTCGTCGACACGCTGGCGCGTCGCGGCGGCCAGGGGGCCCTGTGCGAGCTGGGCGGCAACTTCGACTTCGGTACGACGCTGGCCGGAACGAATCGCTTCTTCCGCCAGCTCGGCATCCCGGTCACCGACCCCACGGCGCACACCGGAGACCTGTCGGTCGGCGCAGTGATCACGCTGGGCGCGGGCTTCACCGGCGGAAGCTCGGACGAATGGTTCAAGTCGCGCTACGTGGTGCTCTGGTCGTTCAACCCGTCGGTGAGCCGCATCCCCGACGCGCACTTCCTGAACGAGGTCCGCTACGGCGGCGGCCGGATCGTGGCCGTGGCACCGGACTACAACCCGAGCGCGATCCACACCGACCTCTGGCTCTCGCCCCGGCCGGGCACCGACGCAGCGCTCGCCCTGGCCGCCTGTCAGGTCGTCGTGGAGGAGGGGCTCTACCGGGCCGACTACGTGCGCGAGCAGACCGACCTGCCGTTCCTGGTGCGCAGCGACACGCGACGCTTCCTGCGCGAGTCCGACGTCGTCGCCGGGGGGCGTGACGACGCGTTCGCCGTGTGGGACGAGAGCTCGAACGAGCTCGTCTGGGCTCCCGGCACGGCGGGCAGCGCAGAGCGGACGATCGCCCTACCGCCGGGCGTCCGTCCGTCCCTCGACGCGCGCGCCGAGGTCCCCGTCGCCTCGGGTGGGAAGACCGAGGTGCGCACCGTGTTCTCGCTGCTGCGCGAGCGGCTCCAGCAGTTCCGCCCCGAGGCAGCATCGCAGGCGACCGGCATCGGCACCGAGACCATCCGCCGCTTCGCGCGCGACTTCGCAGCAGCACCCGCGGCCCTGATCCTGGTGGGTTACGGCGGGTGCAAGCACTACCACACGGACCTGATCCAGCGCGCCCAGATCCTGCTCGCTTCGTTGACCGGCAACCTCGGCCGGCCGGGGGGCGGATGGCACTCGGGAGGGTACATCGACCTCGAGGGCCTCGCGCTGGCAGGCAGCCAGGACCACCTCGGCACGCTTCCCCTGCTGTGGCTCGGGGCCCGCGCCTACATGTCGCCCGAGGACGTCGCCAAGGAGATGATGTCGGGCTACGTCTCGAGCACGCTCTACCACACGATCCACGCCGGGCTCGCCGAGGCACGGCTCGACCCACGCTACGGCGACCCCTCGCTGCCGCGCCCTCCCGCCGCCTATCTCGAGGAGGCGCTGGCCCAGGGGAATTTCCCGATCGGCTTGCCCGCGGGCGCCGAGCCCCCGGAGGTGATCTTCTCGGTGTGTGGCAACGTGCTGCGCCACAGCCGGATGGGCCAGCGCGTGCGCGACACGCTCTTCGCCACCGCCCGCCTGGTGGTGGACATCGGCTTCCGCATGAGCGAGACGGCGCGCCACGCCGACATCATCCTGCCGGCGGCCGGGTGGTACGAGAAGATCGGGCTGAAGTACCTGGTCGGGCTGGTGCCCTACCTGACGCTCGCCGACCGGGCGGTGGCCCCACTCGGCGAGTCGAAGCCCGAATGGGAGATCTACTCGCT
>CAZGUU010000454.1:0-3544 GCA_964529315.1 uncultured Enterobacteriaceae bacterium | reverse complement strand
CCCGTAGGCGCGCCCGCGCCCGCGCTCGCGGCAGTCGCAGGCGCCGATGCTCGCGGACCTCCCATCGCGGGGCCGGAGCCGGTCTGCTGTGCGCTACCCGCGGGCTGCCCGCTGCCGGCCTGGCCGGCGGCGAGGCGCAGCGCGATCGGCTGCGTGGCGAGGCTCACGTAGCGGCGCTCCTCGGGGTCGAAGTAGGTGAAGCGACGCACCGGCAGCGCGCCCGCGTCGGCGCGCAAGGGGATCACGGCCTGCTCGAAGACCTTGCGGCCGGCTAGGCCGAGCGCGTCGCTCGGCTCGAAGCGGGCAGTCGGGGCGTAGGTCTTCCACTGCTCATCGGAGGCGAGGGGCGGCACGGCGACCCGGTCGAAGTTGCCCTGCCCGTCGATCGTCACCGTCGCGCTCAGCGGATCGCCCACCGCGAGCTCTGTGGGCTGGGCCGCGGCGGCGATCGAGAACCGTCCGATGCTGCCCGAGAAATCCGCCGGGCGCCCCGCCTCGGGCAGCGATAGCACATCGATCTCGAGCGGCTTGGAGCCAACGGCGACCTTCTGCGGGCGGCCGCCGCCCAGGCCGCCGAAGAACGAGTCGAAGAACGGGTCGTCGAACACGCCGCGGCGCTGCTGCCCTCGCGTCGGGGGCAGGATGGCCTGCAGATCGATGCGTGCCTCCAGCGGATGGCGGCCGGCAGTCGCGGGGCTGAGCGCCACGGGGAAGCTCACCACCTGGTAGCGTGCGCCGTCGAGCGTCGTCGAGGATTGCTCGGGCCCGTGCTGCGCATCCCGGGTCATGGAGAACGCACCCCCGGAAAGCGTGGGCTGCGAGGCGTCGGTCACGCGCAGGTCCTCGCGAATCCACAAACGCAGCGTCGCGGCGACCTGCTCGCCGACGTAGAGAGCGCGCCGGGGCAGGACGATCTCGAGCGTCGCGAGCTCGTGCGCCGGCGGGCCCTGGTCGGCAGCGCCGGCAGGCGGCGCCGCTCCCGGCCCCGCAGCTCCGGGTGGTCGCGTGGCACCCCGCCTCGCACCGGAGGAAGGCGGGGGTACCGCGGCCCCCGCGCCACCCTGCGGGGGCCCGCCTGGGGCGGGTGCGACCACCTCGAGCGTGAGCTCCGGAGTGCCCAGCCGCTGTCCGTCGACCTCGATCTGCAGCGGCGGGATGCGAAATCGACCGGCGCGTTGCGGTTGCAGTGCGAAGCCGTAGGTCACCTCGACGCTCGAGCGCCCGTCGACGATCTGCATCCGGGTCTGCTGGCCCAGGCCGCCCACCGCCAGGCCGTCGATCGGCGGTATGCCCGGCGCAGCCGACGACGGCGCGCCAGAGACCGTGATCGTGAGCCGCGCCGTGGAGCCCAGCGCGATGCTCGGCGGCGACAGGGTCGCAGAGACTCGCGGCTCGGCCGCGGCAGGAGAGGCGAGCAGCAGCAGCGGCGCCGCCGCGCAGACGAGCAGGGCTGTGAAGACGGCGGCACCGTGCGCCACGTGGGCGAGCCGCGCAGTCAGACTTCGCCCTGCCGCCTGCGGTCGAGCGCAGGCCACCCGAGCCGTCGTCGCGCGCCGGGGTCGGGTGGTGTTTGCGGGCGAGCGAGATGGGGGGCGCATCGGTGTCACCAGTCTCGCACCGGCGCGCCCGGGTCGTCGAGCCGCCGGCCCGCGCCGGGCAGGATCGGCACTCGACGCTCCTCGCCGCGCAGCGATTCGAGAAGCTCGCGCGCTTCGCTGGCGCTCATCTGACCCGCCCGTGCGGTCCCCGCGGCAGCGTCGTTCGCCGTCTCCGACGGCCCGCCCGGGGGCGGCGAGCCCTGGCCGGCAGTGCTCGCCTGGGGCGGCTGCTGCTCCTGGCGCTGGCCCTTGCCCGATGGCTCGGAGCCGGGCTGCGGCTGCGGGCCCTGGTCGGCCGGCGCCCGGTCACCCTCCGGCTGGGCGCTTGGCTCGCGCGGCTCCGCACCGCGCGCTGCACGCTCGGGCTGCGCCTCTCGGCCGGCATCGCGATCGCCTGGCTCGCCGCCAGCCTCCGACTGGCCCTGCTGCCCTGGTTGCCGATCCTGCTCCCGAGGCGTTCCGGCGTCGCCGCCCTTCTCGTCTTGCTGCTCCTCTTCCCCCGACGGCCCGCCCTCTCCCGGCTCCTGAGACGGGTCGCGCTGCTGGGCACCTTGCGACTGCTCTTCCTGTGCTTGCTGCCCCTGCTGTTGCGCTTGCTCCTGTCGCTGGCCCCCTTGCTGCTGCTCGCGCTCGAGCTGCTCGAGTGCCGTCGCGACCACGTCCCGATTGTGGCGCGCATCGACGTCGGCCGGGTCGAGGCGCAGCGCCTCGTCGTAGGCCTCGAGGGCCTGGCGCCACGCCTGCGCGGTGGCCTGCGCGTCGCTCTCCCGGCTCCTCTCGCCCAAGCGAAACTGCGTGTTGCCCAGGTTGTAGAAGCTGCTCTCCTGCAGCTCGGGCGCAGGCGAGCGCAGGGCGCGGGCGAAGGCCGCGGCGGCCTCGTCGAGCTTGCCGGCCTTGTAGGCCGCCGCGCCGAGGTTGAACTCCAGGCGCGGCTCGTCCTGGTTGCTGCGTGCTGCGTCGCGGTACTGCTCGAGGGCGCGCTCGAACTCGCCGGCCTCGTAGAGCGCCTGCGCCGAGCGCGGCGATGCTGCGGCGGGGCGGGCCGACGCGCCGCAGGCGAGCGCCAGGATCGTCGCGCCGGCGACCGCGCCCGACGTCGAGCGCTTGCGCGGCGATGCGGGCCCGCCGCGGCGCAGCCACCGTGCCCTCCTGCGCAACCAATCGGGCCAGGGTCGCACACGCTCGCCGACCAACGGCTCGACGGCGAGCAGCAGGACGGCCGCGGCGAGCGGCCAGCGGTAGCGATTGCGCGGCACCCGCCTCATGCGCGAGGCCAGCTCCTCCTTGGGGATCGGCTCCAGGGCACGGCGGTAGACGGCGTCCACGCCCTCGCCGCGCTGGCCGAGCGGCTCGTAGAAGCCCCCGGTGACCTCGGCCACCTGGTGCAGCGTCGCCTCGTCGAGCCGCGACTTGACCAGCTTGCCGCTCGAGTCCTTGAGCAGCTCGGTCCCGCCCCCCTCGCTCGGCACCGGGACGAGCTCGCCGGCGGGGCTTCCGACGCCGATGGTGAAGACGCGGATGCCTTGGCCTGCGAGTTCCTTGGCCGCGCCGGCCGCTTCGCCGGCCAGATCCTCGCCGTCGCTCAGCAGCACCAGGAGCTTCACGTTGCGCTTCTCGCTGCGCAGCGCCTGGGCGGCGGCGCGCAGCGCGGCCGCAAGGTCGCTGCCCGGTGCGGGGATGATCCCCGGCCCGAGCGCTTCGAGCGACTCGAGGAAGGCCGCGTGATCGAGCGTGAGAGGGCATTGCAGGAACGCCGTGCCGGCAAAGGCGATCAGGCCGACGCGGTCGCTGCCCAGCTTCTCGACTAGGTCGGCGACCGCGAGCTTGGCGCGGCGCAGGCGGTCGGGGACGATGTCCTGGGCGAGCATGCTGCGCGAGACGTCGAGTGCCAGCATCACGTCGATGCCGCGCCGCTGCGTCTCCTGCCAGGTGAAGCCGGCCTGCGG
>CAZGUU010000453.1:0-3545 GCA_964529315.1 uncultured Enterobacteriaceae bacterium | reverse complement strand
CAGAGCGTCGCGGCCGGGATCGGCCGGCCCGGCGGCGGCGGCGAATGCCGCCGCGCTGCGACCGGCGCGCTCGCCACTCCACATCGCGCGCAGGCTCGACCAGCCGTTGAACAGGCCCGGGTCGAGCGCCTGGGCCATGCCGGCGGCGAACAGGCCGGGCAGGTCGCTGGCGCAATCGAGATCGGTCCGTACTCCGCCGCGCAGGGTCTGTACCGCAGGCAGCCACTCCTGCGGTAGCGCGAAGACGTCGCGCCCCGCCTCGCGCAGGCGCTCGAGGTTGAGCGGCATGAAGCCGCCGAAGCGCGCGAAGGTGGCCTGCAGGAGCTCGCGGTTGGCCTGGCTCACGTCGAGGAAGAACGGCGGGCCGTTCCCGGAGCGCACCTCGTGGGCCATCGCCCGGGTGATGAAGCAGACCTCGGCCAGGTCGCCGTCCGGGTGGTGGCGGGCCATGAACGCCTCGCCGCGCGCGTTCAGCAGGCGGCCGCCGAAGCGCATGATCACGCCGGTGCCCTCGAAGCCGTAGTGCGGCGAGCCGGTGTTGACGCAGAGGAACTCCATGTTGGCGAGGCGGGCACCGACGTCGTAGGCCAGGCAGAAGGCATCGCCGGTGGCGGAGTCGGTGCCGGCGTAGTGGCCGCGGAAGCTGCAGTCGCCGGCGGCGAGCACCACCGCCCGCGCGCGAAAGACCCTGGCGTCGCCGGTCTCGCGGTCGATGCCCACCGCGCCCGCGGCGCGCCCGCCAGCGACGAGCAGGTCGGTGACCAGCGTGCGTGGGTGGCGGCCGACGCGCAGCCGCGCCGCGTGCTGGCGCAGGGCGGTGACCACCGCGGAGCCGCCGACTCTCTGGCCGAGGCGAGGCAGGACCATCATCTGCACGTGCCGGAAGCCGCGCGACGGCAGCCGCAGGTGGCCCTCGCCGAAGGGGTTGGCCTCGTAGCGAACGCCCAGCTCCTCCAGGCGCCGCAGCCGCGCATGCGAGGTGGCGAGCATGTCGGCGACGGCGTCCTGGTGGCAGAGGTAGCCCTGTGCCTCGACGATGTCGCGCAGCCAGAGGTCGGCGTCGTCACCGGGCAGGCAGTAGATCGTCGCCCCCGCGGCCATGCGCGACTGGCTCGACATGGCGATGGCGGCCTTGTCGAGCAGCTCGACGCGCACCGCCCCGGCCTCGCGCGCCGCGATCGCCGCCCACAGCCCGGCGAAGCCGCTGCCGATGACGAGGACGTCGGTGTCGACCGTCGCGCCGCCCACGCCCGGGGCCTATCGCGCAGCGGGGCCGCCGACAATCGCTGCTCGCCGACCGGTCGAGACCGGGGGCCGATCCGCTCGTCGGCGGTCCCCACGGCTGGGGTACCGTGGTCGGCCCGCCCTCGCAGGCCAGGGGGGCGTCGCTCGGCGTGCCGCCGGCGGTGAGGGGGGCTCTGTCGCCGTCGCGCCGGCGCGCGCTCTCGCTAGCGGCCCTTCCACCGCGGCGCGCGCTTCTCGGCGAACGCCTGCAGGCCCTCGGTGAAGTCCTCGGTGGCGAACATCTTGGCCATGCCTTCGCCGGACAGCCTCCAGGCGACCTCGTCGGGCTGATCGACCGACTCGAGGATCACGCGCCGGCTCTCGCGGACCGCGAGCGGAGCGTTCTCCGAGATCTGCGCCGCCAGCGTCCGGGCCGCCGCGAGCGCCTGGCCCTCTTCGCAGAGCACGTTCACCAGACCGAAGTGGTGGGCGCGCTCGGCCGGGAAGTCGAGGCGGCCGGTGAGCGCCAGCTCCATGGCGACGTTGCGCGGCAGCTTGCGCGGCAGGCGGAAGAGCGCCCCGGCGGCGGCGATCAGGCTGCGCTTCACCTCCGGCACCCCGAAGACCGCGGTCCTCGAGGCGACCACGAGATCGCACGCGAGCACGATCTCGGTTCCGCCCGCGAGCGCCGGACCGTCGACGGCCGCGATGATGGGCTTGGTCCGGTCGCGCTTGACGAAGCCGGCGAAGCCTCCGCGCTGGGTCATCATGCCGCCCGGATCGACGGCCATCTGCTTGAGATCCGCGCCGGCGCAGAAGATGTGGCCCTTGTCCGTCTTGGTGCCGGTCAAGATGCCGACCCGCACCTCGTCGTCGGCCTCCATCGCGTCGACGGCCTGCTCGATGCCGCGCGCGACGTCGGTGTTGACCGCGTTGCGCGCCTCGGGGCGGTGGATCGCGATGACGGCGAGGTTGCCTTCCTTGCGGTAGTCGATCATGGCGGCCGAGCCTAGGTCGTTCACGCCGCTCCGTCCAGACTCGGAGAGAGACTCGCACGCGAGCGCCGCGGCTGGCCCGGCCGAGCTCTCGAGCGGGCACGGCAGCAGAGCCGTTGCTCGTGGGCCCCGTCCGGCCGGTGGCCGGCCCCGAGGGGGCCAGCAGGGAGGGCCGCCCGGCGGGCCGGCGCGGGCGGCGGCGCCGGTGGTACCTTGCGCGCTGGCAGGCGGCGTTGTAGGCGCGGCGGGAACGCAGGCAGCGAGCCGGGAAACGGAGGTGCGACGGCGCTCGAGGGGCGCCGCAAGGACGCGCGAGGTGCCCGCCCACCGGGGCGGGAGAATCGGGAAGGCGGTGCGATGCCGCCACGTGCCCAACGCCGTGAAGGGGATCGTCCGGGCAGGGGCTCTGGCCCGGCCACTGGCAGCCGCGATGGCCGCCGGGAAGGCGTCCGGACGAGACGATCCGCAGTCGGAAGACCGGCCTCGCGCGAGGTTGCGACCGCCCTGGAGAGGTGGCCGCTTGGAGCTCATGAGAAGGGGAATGCCATGGGCATCGTCTCGCCGGCCATCCAGCCGGATCCCGAGTTCAGCGCGGCCGAGCGCTCGGCCGTCTACCGCGCGATCCACACCCGCCGCGACGTGCGCGGCCAGTTCCTTGCCGACCCGGTCCCCGACGACGTGCTCGCCCGCCTGCTCGGCGCGGCGCACCACGCACCGTCGGTCGGCTTCATGCAGCCCTGGGACTTCGTCGTGGTGCGGGCCCCGGAGGTCAAGCAACGGGTGCACGAGGCGTTCGTCGCGGCCAACGCCGAGGCGGCGATGATGTTCGAGGGCAGCCGGCGCGAGATCTACTCGCGGCTCAAGCTCGAGGGGATCGTCGAGGCGCCGGTCAACTTGTGCATCACCTGCGATCGCAGCCGCAGCGGGCCGGTGGTCGTCGGCCGGACGCACATCCGGACGATGGACCTCTACAGCAGCGTGTGCGCCGTGCAGAACCTGTGGCTCGCGGCGCGCGCCGAGGGGCTGGGCGTGGGCTGGGTGAGCATCTTCCGCCAGGACGAGCTGCGCGAGGTGCTCGGGATCCCGCGCACGATCGTGCCGATCGCCTATCTCTGCCTGGGGTATGTGAGCCACTTCTTCGCGCGGCCCGAGCTCGAGGCCGGCGGCTGGCTGCCGCGGCTCGCGCTCGAGCGCCTGATCCACTTCGACGGCTGGCAGGGCGTGGCCTCCGGGGAGCGAGACGCGGCGCTGCTCGCCGCGGTGCGCGAGGTGGAGCGCTCGGCCGAGCCCGCGGGTTTGCGGCGGGCCGAGCTGGGCGCGGGGCAC
>CAZGUU010000452.1:0-3547 GCA_964529315.1 uncultured Enterobacteriaceae bacterium | reverse complement strand
GGGGCGGCTCGCCCAGGTGCCGGCGTAGGCGACCCCGATGCGCGGCGAGCGCGTGACCTCGCGCGACGGTACGACGGGCAGGGTCGCCGTACCGGCGGGGAGGAGCAGGCGCAGCGGGCCGCGGCGCAGATCGGCTCCGTCGTGGCGGCGGTCGACGCCGAAGGCCCGGGCGACGTTACCCGGGCCGCGGGCGAGCGCGGCGGTCGGCAGCGGCCCGCGGCGCTCGCGCATCAGCTCCTCCCCGACCAGCGGCTCGACGCCGCGGATCAGCACCGCCTCGGGCACCTCGAGGTCGGCGACCACCACGTTCAGGCAGTGGTGCAGGCCGTAGATCAGATAGACGTAGGCGCGCGCGGCGGGGCCGTACATCACCTCGTTGCGTGCCGTGCGCCGGCCGCCGGCCGAGTGCGCGGCCAGGTCGCGTGGGCCGCGGTAGGCCTCGACCTCGACGACGCGCCCGGCAATGGTCCCCTCGGGCGTCTCGTGAACCAGGATCAGGCCGAGCAGGTCGCGTGCGACGGCGAGCGCCGAGCGACGGAAGAACGCCTCGGGCGGGGGCGAGCCGAGGGCGAGGCCGCCGCCCGCCCGAGGTGCGGCGCGAAGCCACCGCCGGGCGCTCAGGAGGCGGTCGCCATGCCGACCTGCATCAGGAAGCCCAGGTCGCCTTCGACGCGCATCTTCCCGGTCATGAACGCCTGCTGGCCGTTCAGCGTGCCCTCCTGGATCGCTAGGTGATCCTCGAGCGCGATCGTCATGACGGTGCGCGGCGTCGCGGCGCCGTTGAACGACATCTCCATCTTGAACGGCTCGCCGGCCGGCCGGGTCAGGTTCAGGGCCATCGTGCCCTTGAGCCCCTTCACCGCGCCGGGACCCTTCCCGCCGCGCCGGTTGGCCGGAAGGATCAGGTTCGGCGAGGCGCCGTTGGTGCCGGTCACCGCTTCGATCAGATCCTTCGACGACAGCGTGAAGGTGAGCAGTGCGGGCGTCGTGCCCCGCTCCACGGTCATCTTGCCGCCGGCGATCTTGACCGCCCAGTCGCCGCCGCCCTCTCCGGTGACGTGGTACTGCAGCGCGACCTCTTCGGTGCTGGGGCTCTCGGCCTGCTGCGCGGCGAAGCCCGCGGGGAGGAGCTCCTCGAAGAACTGCGCCGGGGTCGGAACGGTTGCCGAATTGCTCTCGTCAGCCATGGGGGCCTCCTTCTGCTGCACGACGATAGCCGCGCGCGGCGGCAGTGGAACAGCGGCTGGTGCGACAGGTCGAGAGGGCGGGTCGTCCGGCCGGGACAGCCGGCCAAGGGGATCGCCCGCCGAGCCCTGCCGTGCCCCGACGCGGCCGCACCGGAGTCGAGCTAATGGCGCCGTCACCGGGTTGTCAAGGGAGGCCGAGGGAGGTGTCGCGAGCGGACAGCGAGCGGCTGTATACGCGCAACTTCCTGCTCGCCGCGGGCATGCACTTCACCGGCGGGATGTCGGTTGCGCTGTTCATCCTGTTCCCGCTGTTCGTCGCAGCGCGCGGCGGCGACGAGCTGGTGATCGGCCAGGTGGTCGGCGCCGCCGCAGCGGCGGCGGTCCTGACCCGGCCCGCAGCCGGGCTGCTGCTCGACCGTCTGGGCTGCAGGACGACGTTGCTCCTGGCGGGCCTGGCGCACGCCCTGCTGGTCGGCGCCTTGGCCACGTTTCCGGGGCCATCCTGGGCCTTGTGGGTGCTGAACGCGCTTCGCGCCATCGCCGCCGGAGCCCTGTTCGCCGGCTACTTCACCTATGCCGCCCACGTCGTCCCGGTGAGCCGGCGCATCGAAGGGGTGGCGATGTTCGGCGTCGCCGGCATGCTGCCCAACGGCCTCGCTCCGCCGCTGGGCGAGCTGGTCATCGACCGGCTCGGCTTCCCCGCGTTTTTCGCCTGCTCCGTGGGCTTCGCCCTGGTCGCCCTGGGATTCACCTTCGCCTTGCTCGACGCGCGTGCCGACGGGCCGCCGGGACACGCGCCGGCCTCCGTGCTGCGCTCCCTGGGCATGCTGCTGCGGCCCGAGCTGCGCGCTCTCTACCTGGCCACGCTGCTCTTCGGTTTCGGCCTGGCGGCGCTGTTCACGTTTCTCGCACCGTACGTCGTGGCCAGCGGACGGGGCGATGTGGGCGGCTTCTTTCTCGGCTACTCGCTCGCCGCGATTGCCGTGCGCGTGCTGGGGGCTCGGCTCCCCGAGCGGGTAGGGCCGCGGCGCATCCTGCTCCCTGCGCTGCTCGGCTACGGCGTCGGTCTGGCCTGGGTGCCGTTCACCGGCGGGCCGAGCGGCCTGCTCGGCGTGGGCCTGCTCTGCGGCACCTGCCACGGCTACGCGTTTCCGATCTTGAACGTCCTGCTGATCGGCCGGACGTCGGCCAGGGCACGAGGTGCCGCGGTCAGCCTGTTCACCGGGATGATCGACCTCGGGACGATGGTCGGCGGTCCGGTGCTGGGCGCGATCGCCACGGCGAGCTATCCGGCCATGTTCCTCTGCGCAGCCGCGGCCTCGTGGGTCGCCGCCATTGCGCTGATGCGCGGCGACCGCCCCGCGCTGGGCGACGAGCCGGGCTGGTGAGGCTTCCCGCCGGCGTTCGGCGCTGTGTGCGACGCGAGGCTAGGGCGCGTACAGCGGCTGGCCGGGGATGCCGATCTGCACGCTGGCGACGGTGGTTCCGGTGCCGAGCAGGGGAAAGCCGTAGTTGGTGAAGTAGAGCCGGCCGATGTCGCGGCCTTCACCGAAGCCGAAGGCGAGGCTTGCCGGGCCTTCGAGATCGCCCTGCGTGACGAACGGCGACAGGGCGCGCTCCGGGTCGGGCGAGACCACCCAGACCTCTCCGGCGCCCGCGATGAAGAGATGGTTCGCCTTGTCGAAGGCGATGCCGTCGGGGAAGCCCATGCCACTCACGTAGATCTCGGGCACGGAGAGCTCGCCCTGGTCGTTGTAGTCCATGCGCACCACGCGGTTCTGGAAGGTGTCGGCGACGTAGAGGCGGTCGTCGAGACCGAAGGCCAGGCCGTTGGGGGAGCGGACCGATTCGTCCAGGGTCAGATAGGTTCCGTCCGGCTGGATGCGCGCGATCTGCGGAAACCCGCCCAGGCCGATGGCGGACACCAAGGGGCGCTGGTCGCGGTCGAAGACGATCGCGTTGGGGCCGTCGAGACCGCTGGTCGCGACGCGCTGCGCGCCGTCCTGGGAGATCGCCAGCACCTCGCCGGTGTCGAACGCCGCGGCGAAGATCTCGTCCTGCGGCCCGGTGGCGAGGCCCGCGAGGCTGCGATCCGTCTCGACGAAGGTGCTGATCGCGCCCTGGGGTGTGACGCGCACGATGCGCCCGCTCGTGCTGCCCACGTAAAGGTTGCCGCGCGAGTCGAAGGTCAAGCCTTCGGGGCCGGTCAGGCCAGATACCTCGGTCTGTGCCGCCGGCGGCGGGTCGGGCAGGGGGTTGAACCCAAACGGCTTGTCGCCGCCACCGCCACCGCACGCCGCAAGGTAGAAGCCGGACACCAGGACCATCGCCGCTGCGCCACGCCCACCGATCCAGGCCAT
>CAZGUU010000451.1:0-3653 GCA_964529315.1 uncultured Enterobacteriaceae bacterium | reverse complement strand
CGGTGGGTCATGGCGGGTCTCCCAAGGGGCGCGTTGCGCCTGTGGCGTTCTCGACGCGTGTCGCTACCATGAACGGCCAGTCCTACGTGATACGCCCTATCAGTGGTTCCGACCGCCGGAGCTGCGCCGGCTAGCGAGCCGCATACGGGCGTACAAAGGGCCAGTCAAGCGATGTTCCGTCCCTCGACGCGAGCGGCGAGGTCGCCCGGGAGGGCTCGCTCGAGGCGCCCGCAGCGGCACTGGCCCAGGAGCTCTCTCGAGAGGAGCCGATCCTCGCCGGCCAGGATGTGGGCACGATGAGCTGTCGGCGCGCCAATGGCGGCTGCAGGTCTTGGAATTCCGCGCTGGCGACGTGCATGGTCATCACGATCTGACGAGTCTGGTCACGTGATCAAGACCGCGGCCGTCGCCGAGCTGAAGGGGTATCTCAGCCGTTTTCTCCGCGGCGTGAAGGCGGGCGAGGAGATCCTGGTCGCCGATCGTGGGGATGCCCAGTCGATCCTCGGCATCCAGTCGGCCGCGGGCGGCACGCCCGAGCCGCATCGGCTCACTGGCCCACTGGCCCACTGGCCCACCAGACGGCGGCGTGGGTGTCGAGCACGACCATCGCTCGACGCCTTGCGCCCAGATCCCATCCCGCTTCTTTGGTCAGCGGTCGAAGGAATTCCTCTTCAGAGACCAGAAGGCGAGCCATGCGGCTCCACGTTGTTCGGCCTCCCCCCCAGCGCTAGCGTCTCCCCGTGCACCCCACGCAGGGCGACCGCGACCGCCAGCGCCTGGGCGCCGAGGTCCACCTCGGTCCGTGGCCGCCGGCGGCATCGGATCTCTCGGTCTGCCTGGCCTACCCGAATCGCTACGCGGTGGGCATGGCGAACCTGGGCTTCCAGGCGATCTACGGGATCCTGGCGCGCTGCGGGGTGAGCGTCGAGCGCGCCTTCCTGCCCGACGAGCCGCCGTACCGGCGGGTGCGCACGCTGGAGAGTGGGCGGGCGCTGTCCGCGTTCGACGTGGTCGGCTTCTCGATCTCCTTCGAGAGCGACTACGTCCACCTGCTCGACGTGCTCGCCGCGGCGGGCATCCCGCTGTGGCGGCGCGAGCGCGACGCGCGGGCGCCGATCGTGGTCGCGGGTGGGCCGGCGACGTTCCTCAATCCCGAGCCGATCGCCGAGTTCGTCGACCTCTTCCTGATCGGCGAGGGCGAGGAGATGGTGCCGGAGTGGGTCGCAGCGCTGCGCGCGGCGGACCGGCGCGGAGGCGGGCGCGAGGGGCGGCTCGAGGCATCGGCCGAGGTGGAGGGGGCGTATCGGCCGGGCTGCTGGTCGGGGCGGCCGGAGGATCTGCTGCGGCCCGGTGCGCCGCGCGTGCGCCGCAGGCTGGTCGCGTGCCTGGACGACGCGCCCACCCAGACGCGCATCCTCGCCCCGGAGGCGGTGTTCGGCGACATGCTGGTCATCGAGGCGAGCCGGGGCTGCGAGTGGGGCTGTCGCTTCTGCGCCGCGGGCTTCATGTACCGGCCGGTGCGCCACCGCAGCATCGCCTCGCTGCGCGCGGCACTCGACGACGGCGCGCTCGAGCAGCGCAAGACGATCGGTCTGGTCGGCGCGGAGCTGGCGAGCCACCCGGGGATCGCCGAGCTGTGCCAGGAGATCGTGCGACGCGGCGGGCGGCCCTCGCCCTCGTCGCTCAAGGCCGACGTGGTGAGCCCGGCGCTGGCCGCGGCGCTGGCCGAGGCGGAGACCCGCTCGGTGACCATCGCGCCCGAGGCGGGCTCGGAGCGCCTGCGCCGGGTGATCAACAAGAACTTGACCGAGAGCGAGATCCTGCGCGCCGCGGAGCTGCTCGCCGCGGGCGGCATCTCGGCGCTGAAGCTCTATGCGATGATCGGCCTTCCGACGGAGACCGACGACGACGTGCTGGCGATCCCCGAGCTGGCGGCGAAGATCCGCTCTCGCTTGCCCGGCGGCGTGGGGCGCATCGCGCTGTCGATCAACCCGTTCGTGCCCAAGCCGTGGACGCCGCTGCAGTGGGAGCCGATGGAGCAGCTCGGCGTGCTGCGCGCGCGCGCCCGCCTGCTGCGCCGCGCAGCGGAGCGCATCCCCGGTGCGACGCTCGACGTCGAGTCGCCGCGCGACGCCTTCTGGCAGACGCTGCTCTCGCGTGGCGACCGGCGCATCGCGCCGCTGCTGCTCGCCGTGCACCGCGGCGGCGGCAAGCCCTGGCCGGTGGTGCAGGCGGCGCTTCGAGCCGGAGGGCTCGACGGGGCGCCGCCGCCGGACCACTGGGTGACCCGGCGCCATGCGCCCGACGAGCCGCTGCCCTGGGACTTCATCGACCACGGCGTGGACAAGCGCTATCTGCTCGCCGAGCGCCGCAAGGCGCTGCTCGAGCGCGAGACGCCGCCGTGCGACGTCGCCACCTGCCACTCGTGCGGGGCGTGCTGAGGAGATCGCGTCGTTGCTGATCGCAAACGGAGTGGACCTGGCCGAGATCGAACGCGTCGCGCGGGCGATCGACGGGCCATACGGCGAGCGCTTCCGCGCGCGGGTGTTCACCGCCGAGGAGCGCCGCTACTGCGAGGCGCGCGGGCGCGGGCGGGCGGAGAGCTACGCGGCGCGCTTCGCGGCCAAGGAGGCGGTGATGAAGGCGCTCGGCGTCGGCTGGGGCAAGGACGCCGGGTGGCAGGAGATCGCCGTCGTACGAAAGCCGGGCGGCCCGCCACGGGTCGAGCTGTCGGGGCGTGCGGGAGACACCGCGCGGCGGCTGGGAATCGAGCGCCTGGCGCTCGCCCTGTCGCACGCCGGCGGGCTGGCGATCGCCTTCGTCGTCGCCGAGGGCGCGGGATGAGGGCGCCGGGCAGGAGCACTCCGGCCTGGCCGGCGAGCCCGACGGCGAGGCGCCTCTGGGGTGTGGCAGGCGGGCCTGCGAACGGGGTGCAGGGGGCGAGGCGGGCGGGTCAGTTGCTCTCGCGCTCCATCGCGACGAGCAGCACGGTGGTGGTGAGGATCCCGCCGAGCAGGCCGGCCACGCCCCAGCGCAGGCCGCTGCGCCCGCGCTGCGCGGCGAAGAACCGGCAGATCAGCGCGTGGGTCACCTGCATCGCCATCCCGGTGACGATCGTGGTCGCCGGGTCGAGCTCCGGGGCGACGAAGTGCAGGCCCGAGAGCGCGCCCAGCAACGCTGCCAGCGTCAGCAACTTGACCGCCTCACCGGGCGGACTGTAGTGCAACGATGCGTGCGGCGCGAGCCGGGCGCGCGGCCAGGGAGAAGGGATCGAAGCACATGGCTGAGCGCAAGGGCACGGCGAGCTTGTGGCAGTGGGTGTTCGAGGCCGGCGAGGAGAAGCTCGGCCAGCTGGCCGACGAGATCCTCTCGAGCCCGCACATCACCGAGGCGTTGGCCGCCGCGCTGACGCGCGCGGCGCAGACCAAGGGGAAGGTCGATCGCAACCTCCAGCTCCTGCTCGGCGCGCTCAACCTCCCCTCGCGCCAGGACCTGACCAAGCTGCAGAGCAAGATCGAGGCGCTGCAGGGAAGCCTGGTGAACCTGAACATCAAGGTGGATCGGCTGATGGCGAGCCTCGAGCCGCGCAAGCGGCCGGCGCCGCCCCGCGCGCCGCGCACGCCGCACGAGCCGGACCGCCCGCCGCGCGAGCC
>CAZGUU010000450.1:0-3655 GCA_964529315.1 uncultured Enterobacteriaceae bacterium | reverse complement strand
CACGCCCTGGGCCTCCTGCTGGTCCGACGGAAGCGCCTCGGCGACGCGATCGCCGAGCTCGAGCGCGCCGCGGCGCTCGCGCCCGGCGAGGCCCGCTACGCCTACGTGCTGGGCGTCGCCTTGCACGAGGCCGGCCGCGGCGAGCGCGCCCTCGAGGTGCTGCGGGAGGCGCACCAGCGGCGCCCGGGGGATCGCGACCTGCTGATCGCGCTCGTCACGATCAGCCGCGATCGCGCGGCGCACGCCGAGGCACTGCAGTACGCCCGCGAGCTGCTCGAGCTGGACCCGAGCGACGCGGCCGCACGCCGTCTGCTCGGCGAGCTGCAAGCGCAGCGTTGAGCGCCGCCCGGGCCGAGCTCGCGGCTCGCCTTGCACGAGGGTGCGCGCCAGCCACCAGGAGCGCCGCTGGCGCATGATCATCACCGAGACGAAACCCGACGCAAGCCCCATCCGTGCGTGGCCATCGCCGAGACGACCTCGACGCGAGCCCCGCCGGAGCTACGGCGAGGCGCTTGCTAGCCCCGCTCGCGAACCGTACGCCTTCGAACCATGGCGGCTTCCGTCCACGGCCAGGCTCGCCACGCGGGCGTGCTGCTGGCCGGGGCGCAGGGCTCGTTCGTCCGCGCCGGCGCGGAGCTGTTCGAGCGCTGGGCGCGGCCGGCCGAGCTCGAACAGGGAGGCGGCAGTGCCGGATGACCTCGCCCGCTGGCTAGCGCCCGGCCGCTTCGTCGAGTGCGACGCGCCGAGCGTCGTCGCCTTCGCGGCGCGCGCCACGGCGGGCGCCGTCGATCCCGTGGAGCGCGCCGTGCGGCTGTTCTACGCGGTGCGCGACGGCATCCGCTACGACCCCTACGGCGCCTCGGACCGCGCCGAGGACTACCGCGCAAGCGCGATCGTCGGGCGCCCGACCGGCTTCTGCATCCCCAAGGCGATCCTCCTCACCGCGGTCGCCCGCGCCGCGGGCATCCCGGCGCGCCTGGGCTTCGCCGACGTGCGCAACCACTTCCAGAGCGAGAAGCTGCGCGCGCGCATGGGCACGGACCTGTTCGTCTTCCACGGCTACGCCGAGCTGTGGCTCGAGGGCCGCTGGCTGAAGGCCACGCCGGCGTTCAACGTCGAGCTGTGCGAGCGCTTCGGCGTACCGCCGCTCGAGTTCGACGGGCGCAGCGACGCACTCTTCCAGCCGTACGACGCCGCGGGCCGCCGCTCGATGGAGTACGTCCGCGAGCGCGGCACCTTCGACGACCTGCCCTTCGACGAGATGGTCGCCGCGTTTCGCGAGCACTACGCGGGCCTGACCGACGCCCCGGGCAGCGGCGCCGGCACGATCGACGGCGACGACGACCCGACCTTCCGGCCCTGACACGCGCGCTCACCGAGCGACGTTCGGGCCCCGCAAGGAGCCGACTTCACCGCCGGGCCACCGCGCTCAGCCGATCTCGTACTCGCGGAGATCGTAGCCTGCCCGAGCAGCGCCCCGCCGCTCTCGGCCGCCCCGAAGCCGAGCGCTTCTGCGCCCCGCACCTTGACCTGCGGTCCGCCGTGGCCCATGTCGAAGTGGTGATGCTCAACTTCGGGGTGTTTCTCCCTTACGCCGTGGCGCCGGTGGAGTCTCCGGAACTCGCCACGGGCTTTGCTCGCCTGGCCGAGGAGTACGGCTTCGAGTCCCTGTGGACCGTCGAGCACGTGGTCATGGCCGTGGAGTACAGCTCCGTCTACCCTTACGACCCGAGTGGCCGCTCGCCGTTCTCCGCCGAGGTCGCCCAACCCGATCCGCTCGTGCTGCTCGCCTACCTCGCCGCCGCGACGCAGCGCATTCGGCTGGCCACCGGCGTCTTGATCCTGCCGCAGCGCAATCCGGTGATCCTCGCCAAGGAGCTGGCCACGCTCGACCGTCTCTCCAGGGGCAGGCTGGAGCTCGGCATCGGCGTCGGCTGGGTGCGCGAGGAGGCCCAGGCCGTCGGGAGCTGCTTCGAGAGCCGAGGGCGACGCGCGGACGAGGCGATCGACGTCATGCGCACGCTGTGGCGCGACCCGGTGGCGAGCTTCCATGGCGAGTTCTCGAGCTTCGATCGCGTGGTCTCCTCGCCCAAGCCCGTCCAGGCGGGAGGTGTGCCGATCGTCGTCGGCGGGCACAGCCGGGCCGCGGCGCGACGTGCCGGGCGATTCGGCGACGGCTTCTTTCCGCTCGGCGTCACGCCGGCCAAGCTCGCCGAGCTGCGCGAGGTCGTGGCGACGACGGCCCGCGCACACGGACGGGACCCGGCATCCATCGGGATCACCTGCGTGGGCCTGCCGGATCTCGCCTCGGCCGAACTCTACCAGAGCCTCGGCGTCCGCCGCATGGTGGTTTCGGCGCGGGGCTCGACCCTGGACGAGCTGCGCCGCTGGTGCGAGCGCTTCGCCCGCGACGTGATGGAGAAGACCAGATGACGACCAGCCTCACGAGCCTCGAGCAGCAGGCCGCACGGGTAGCGGCGAACAAGCAGGTGGCGCAAGCGTTCTTCGCCGCGCTCAACCGCGCCGACAGCAAGGCTCTGGGTGACCTCTACGCGCCCGACGGGGTTCTGTGGACCGCGGGCAGCCTACCCTTCTCCGGCACCCACTCTCGCGACGAGGTCGTCGCCGGCATGGACGCGATCCTGGCACCTTTCCCCGAGGGCCTCGCGTTCACGATCAAGAACCTGACCGCCGAGGACGACCGCGTGGCGATCGAGGCCGAATCCTGGGGCCGTCACTCGAGCGGCAAGATCTACAACAACCAGTACCACTTCCTGATGATCCTGCGCGACGGCAAGGTGGTGCAGTTCAAGGAGTACCTCGACACCATGCACGCCAAGGAGGTGCTGGTGGACGCAGCCCCGCGCTGAGCCGCCGCCGTTCGCGGCCCACGCCGCAGGACGTATTTCTCCCTGACGAACCGCGAGCGCCATACATGGCACGCGCTCTGTGCGCCCGCTGGTGTACGCTGGGCGCGGGCGGGCGGCTTGCGCATCGCGCTGGCAAGCGCTGCGCCGCCTCGGGCACAAGGGCGCGCGCATGTGCCGGATCCGCACACCCAGCCGCCACGGCGAGCGCCCGAGCGTCGGCAAGAGGTGCCCGCAACTTCAGCGGTTCCCGCTTGCGCGCTCGCCCAGTCCCGCGCCGGGATCCTGGCACGAGGGTTGCGTGTCCGAGGCGAGACGCGGCGTGGGGGCTGCACCGGAGCGGAGAGCTCCGACGGTCCAGAGCCGCCACAACCAGGGAGGACGGGACACATGATGCGCAACGAGAAGGGGTTCACGCTCATCGAGCTGCTGGTCGTCGTCGCGATCATCGGCATCCTCGCCGCGATCGCCATCCCGCAGTTCTCCGCCTACCGCGCCCAGGGCTTCAACGGGCGATCCTCTTCCGATCTGCGCAACCTCGCCACCGCCGAGGAGGCCTACTTCGCCGCCAATGCCGTCTACACCTCCAACCTCGCCAACCTGACCGGATTCGAGCAGTCGCCGGGCGTCTCGATCACGGTCGGCGGCATCACCTCCACCTCGTTCACCGCCACGGCCAATCACGCCAGCGGCAACAAGACCTTCAACTGGGACTCGGCCAACGGCGGGCTGCAGAACGCACCGTGACGCATCCCCTTCCGCGCGGCCCCGTCTAGCACGTGGCGGGG
>CAZGUU010000449.1:0-3699 GCA_964529315.1 uncultured Enterobacteriaceae bacterium | reverse complement strand
CGCGAACGCCGCCGCGGCACGCGTCGAGGATCGCCCGATCGCTTCGGCTGCGGCGCACCAAGCGGCGAGCACGGAGGGGCCCATCGCCGCGAGGTCCGCCGCGCCGAGCGCGAGCAGCGCCAGGCCCGCCTCGCGGCCTGGGCCCTCGAGCGCGGCCATGCGCCGAACGCCGTCGATCCAGGTCGTCACGAGCTCGGCCGAAAGCTCGTCGCGCAGCAGCGGCGCGATCTCGCGCAGCCGTCCGGCGAAGCCCGGGCTGCGCCCCTCGATGGCGCTCGCGAGCTGCTCGAGCGCGTCGTCGTCCCGCGCTCCCTGCCCTGTTCGGTCGCTTCTCATGCCTGCGCGATGCGTGCGGCTCGGAGCTAACCATAGCGGGCGCGTGTCGGCGACAGGCGGGCCGGATCGCGCTCGCTACTTCGGCGCGTCGGGGATCCAGATGCGGAAGGTGGAGCCCTGACCGAGCGTGCTCTCCACGGCGACGCGGCCGCCGAGCACGCCGACCAGGCGGCGCACGATGTGCAGCCCGAGGCCCACGCCACCGTGGCGCCGCGTGCTCGTGCCGTCGGCCTGGCGGAAAGGCTCGAAGATGATCTCCAGGTGCTCGGGCGAAATGCCCACGCCGGTGTCGGCGACGGCGATCTCGACACCCGCGTCGCGGCGCCGAGCGGAGAGCCGTACGCGGCCGTCGTCGGTGAACTTGAGCGCGTTGGTCGCCAGGTTCTTGACCACCGCCTTGAGCTTGGCCGGGTCGGTGCGCACGGCGGCCAGGTCCGGCGCGACCTCGACCAGCACCGCGACCGGCGAGCCGGCGCGCAGCTCGTCGAGCTCCGCCTCGAGCTCGGCCAAGAGCTCGGGGATCGACGTCGGGCGGAGATCGACGGACACTCGCCCACTCTCCAGACGGCTCAGGTCCAGCACGTCCTCGATCAGGCGCAGCAGCTCGTGCGAGGCCCGGCGCATGCCGCGCAGCGCCTCGTCCTGCGCGCTCGAAACCTCTCCGAACACGCCCTCGTGGAGCAGGTCGGCGTAGCCGATGATCGCGTTCAGCGGCGTGCGCAGCTCGTGCGAGATCATGGCGACGAACTCCGACTTGAGGCGGTTGGCCCGGTCGAGCTCATCGACGATCCGCGCGTGCTCGAGCGCCATGGAGGCGAGCTGCGCGATGCCGCGGGCGATGCGCAGCTGCGACGGAGAGAACCGCTCCCCGGGGCGGCCGAGCGCCGCGGTCTGCACGCCCACCAGCTCGTCTGCGCGGCGCAGGGCGAGGTAGAGCACCGCCGCGCCGGCCGGCACGTGCAGCAGAACGGAGAGGTCGAGCTCCCCGGAGTGTCGCGGGGCGACCTGCTCGGTCACCCCATCGTCGGCCAGGCGGCGCAGCACCTCGCCAGCGGCCTCGCGTGGCAGGTGCAGGACCCGGGTGGACTCCCACTCCTCCGGTGCCACCCCGTGCGCCGCGACGGGCGCGAAGGCCTCGTCGTCCGCCCGCCACAGGAACGTGTGGCTCGAGGCGCAGCCGAGCACCTGGGCCGTCACCTCGCAGAGGCGCTCGGGCAGGGCCGGCGTGTCGAACGAGGCGAGCAGCACCTCGCCGACGCGCGCCAGCGCTGCCCACACCACGCCGGCCTCGCGTCGCGCCTCCTCGGCGCGGCGCCGCTCGGTCACGTCGAGCAAGGCGATCTGCAAGGCGGGAGCACGATCATACTCGATGACCATCCCGCTGCTCTCCACCCACAGGATGCTTCCGTCCTTGCGCACGAAGCGGCACTCGAAGTGGGCTGCCAAATCCTGGCCGGCCAGGCGTGCAGCCATCCGCTCGAGGATCCTCGCTCGGTCCTCCTCGTGCATGATCCCGGCGACACCTGCCGGCGAGAGAGCCAGGAGCTCCTGCGGCGTGTAGCCAATCATGCGTGCGAGTGTTTGATTGACGAAGACCATGCGACCGTCCTGGACGATCGCCAAGCCCTGCAGGGACTGCTCGACCAGCGAGCGGTAGGCCTGCTCGGCCTGCTTGCGCGCCGTGATGTCGCTGGTGAACACCGTCAAGCCTCGCGGCGACGGCATCAGCCGGTGCTCGAACCAGCGCCCGAAGGTCACGGCACGGTGCTCGAACACCGCGGGAAGCTGCTCGGCGAGGCTGTGCTGGTACTCGCGGAACACGGAGGACTCGCGGACGCCGGGAAACACGTCCCAGAGACGCCTGCCGATCAGGTCCGTCGCCGAAAAGTCGGTGTACGAAGCGGCGCGGCGATTGGCGTAGACGTAGTGCCACTCGCGATCGAAGATCGTCACGCCGTCCGAGGTGGTGTCGAGGGCCTCGCGCAGGGCGTGGATGTCGTCCCCGGAGGTACTGCTCGCCATTGGGCGTCGAGCATGACACCGCCGTGGTAGGGATCGCAAGATGGCGGCAGGCAGGCGGTCGCCGGTGGCTGCTGGCTGCGGCACGCGGCGACGGGTGGCTGCGGGCGCATCCGGGATCTCGAGCCGGGGCTCGTCGCGGCGCAGGCCCTGGTGCCTTCGCGCTAGGGCCTGCCGCCCGGCAGCTCCAGCTTGCGCCGCTGCAGCTTGCCACTTGCGGTACGTGGCAGATTCTCCGCCAGCACCAGCCTTCGCGGCAGCTCGTGCGGCGCCAGGCGGGCAGCGCAGGCGCGGCGCAGCTCGCCGAGCTCGGGCTGACAGCCGGGCCGGGGCACCACCCAGGCGCACACCGCCTGCCCCCACTCGGGGTCTTCCACGCCAGCCACCGCGACGTCGGCCACGTCCGGCTGCTCGAGCAGCACCGCTTCGATCTCCTCGGGTGCCACGTTCTCGCCCCCGGTGACGATCACGTCGTCGCGCCGGCCGATCACGCTGAGCGTGCCGTCCGGCTCGAGAAGGCCCTGGTCGGCGGTCGCGAGCCAACCGTCGTCGCGAGCGATGGGGCGGAGCGCGCCGGCGTCCTCGGGGTCGAGTGCCCCCAGCGCGATCGTCGGGCCGCGAAGCTGGATCTCGCCCACCTCGCCGGGCGAGGCGAGCCGGCCGTCGGCCGCGACGATGCGCACCGCAGCGCAGGCGAGCGGCTGGCCGACCCGAGCGCGGCGCGCGGCCGCGTCGCCCGGCATGCAGGTGGCGACCTGCGAGGCCGCCTCGGTCAGGCCGTAGGTCGGGGCGACCGGCCAGCCGGCGTCCAGCGCCGCCGCTACCAGCTCCGGTGCCGCGCGCGCGCCGCCGAGCAGGAGCACACGCAGCGAGGTGGCGCGCGGGTCGAGCGCGGACGATTGGAGGAGGCGCCACAGCGCGGTGGGTACGAGCGAGAGCTGGGTCACCGCATGGTCGCGCACGGCGCGCAGCACGGCCTCGGGCTCGAAGCGCGGCTGCAGGACGACGGTGGTACCGTAGATCGCCGCGCGCAGGACGACGGCCAGGCCGCCTATGTGGTGCAGCGGCAGGCAGGCGAGCCAGCGATCGTCGCGCCGCACGCCCAGGCGCTCGGCGCTGCCCAGCGCGCTCCACAGATGATTGGCGCCGCGAAGCACCACGCCCCGGGGGCTGCCGGTGGTGCCGGAGGTGAAGACCACGCTGTGCTCCGCCGCGAGATCGAGCAGCGGCGGTGCGAGCTCGGTGTCGATGGACGGCTCTTCCTCGAGTGCCGCAGCGTCGGGCTCGACGAGGGCGAGCCGGGCGTCCCACGCCGCGGCCGCCCCCCGCGCGGCAGGCGCCGTC
>CAZGUU010000448.1:0-3716 GCA_964529315.1 uncultured Enterobacteriaceae bacterium | reverse complement strand
GGCACCGGCCGGCTCGGGCCCGGCCGCGCTGCGCGCCGCGATCGAATCCGACCCGTGGCGGCTCAGCTTCGTCGACGGCGACTCGCGTACGATTCTCGAGGAGGCCGCGCAGAGCGAGGCCGGCTCGCCGGGCAAGCTCGGCTTTCGCACCGCGAGCGGCTGGGCCCACGCGACGCGCGTCCTCGAGCAGCGCCGCGAGGGCAAGGGGCTGCGCGCGACCCTGGACACCACCGACGCGGGCGGCCGGCGCTTCGAGGTCCACGCGGCACCCGCCGGCGACGGCGTCGTGGCGGTGCGGGCGAGGATCGTCGGCGGCGCCACGACGGACGTCCTCGCGATCGGCATCGGCTGGGCCTCGCCGGACGGCGACGAGCGGTTCTACGGCCTGGGTGAGCGCGCCGATGCGGTCGAGCACCGCGGTGCGACGGTCGAGAGCTACGTCTCCGACGGGCCCTATCCCGCGGACGAATGGCCCATCATCGGCGCCGTCCTCCCCGAGCCGGGCTTCCGCGCCCGCGAGGACTCGACCTACTTCCCCATTCCCTGGATCCTCTCGAGCCGCGGCTACGGCGTCCTGGTCGACAACGACGAGACCGTCTACCACCACCTCGCGAGCCGGCGCGACGACCAGTGGAGCTTCGAGGTGCGCGGCGCGCCCGAGGGCTTCCCCGAGCGACCCGCGCCGGCCGAGCTGCGCTTCCGCGTGTTCGCCGGGCCGCGCCCGGCCGATGCGCTCGCCCGCTTCTCGGCGCGGGTCGGCCGCCAGCCGGCGATCGCGGCGCCCTGGGTCCTGGGCCCGTGGTTCCAGCCCGGCGGCTCGCTCGACGAGCAGCTCGCACAGATCGACAAGCTGCGCGATGCCGACGCGCCGCTCTCGGTCGGGCAGACCTACCTCCACTACCTGCCCTGCGGCGGCAACCGCGCCGGCGAGCCGGCGCGCACCGCCGCCTTTCACGAGCGCGGCCTGGCGATCACCACCTACTTCAATCCGATGATCTGCGAGAGCTACGCCGAGCGGTTCGACGCCGCCGACCGCCGCGGCGCGCTGGTGCGAGACGCAAGCGGCGAGTCGTACCTCTACGACTACTTCACCTCGCGAGTGTTCCACGTCGGCCAGTTCGACTTCTCGGGCTTCGCCGGCCGCGCGGCGTTCCGCGAGCTGCTCGATCTCGCGATCGAGGATGGCCACGACGGCTGGATGGAGGATTTCGGCGAGTACACCCCGCTCGACGCGCTCACCGACGACGGCCGCGACGGCTCGGCGACGCACAACCGCTACGTCGTCGACTACCACTGCGCCGCCTACGAGCTCACGCGCCGCCAGAGCAAGCCCGTGGTCCGCTTCCAGCGCTCCGGGTGGACCGGGGCGGCGCGCTGCGCCCAGGTGGTCTGGGGCGGCGACCCGACCACCGACTGGGGCTTCGACGGCCTGGCCTCGGCGGTGCGCTCGGGGCTGGGCATGGGGCTCTCGGGTGTGAGCACCTGGGGCTCGGACATCGGCGGCTTCTTCTCCTTCAACGGGCGATACTTGACTGACGAGCTGCTCATGCGCTGGGTGCAATTCGGCGCCGTCTCGGGCGTGATGCGCACCGAGCGCGACGGCGGCGCGATCCCCAAGTACGAGCGGCCGCAGGTCGAGGACGACGACCAGATCGACAACTGGCGGCGCTGGACCAAGCTACGCACGCAGCTCTACCCCTACCTGGCCGCCGCGGCCGAGACCTACCGGCGCACCGGGATGCCGATCATGCGCCACCTGGTGCTCGCCTACCCGGACGACGCGCAGGCCCGGGAGCGCGACGACGAGATCCTCTTCGGCCCCGACATCCTCGCCGCACCCGTGCTCGAGGCGGGTGCCACCTCGCGCGAGGTCTACCTGCCGGCGGGCACCTGGATCGACCTCTGGCGCTCGGCCCGCTTCGAGCCCAGCGACGGATCGATCGCGCTCGAGCGCGCCGCCCTGCTCGACGGCGGGCGCAGCGTCGTCGTGCCGGCGCCGCTCGACGAGCTGCCGCTGCTGGTGCGCGCCGGGGCGCTGATCCCGCTCCTCCCGGCAGACGTGGACACGCTGGCCGCCTACGGCCGTGGTGCCCCCGGCCTGGTTCGTCTCGCCGACCGGCGGGGCCGCCGCCAGCTGCTCGCCTTCCCGCGCGGGCGCTCGGGTGCGCGGCTGGAGAGTGGCGGCGCGCTCGAGTCGCGCGAGGGCGAGGGGCGCTGGGAGCTCGACGTCCGTGGCGCGACGACCTCCTGGTCGCTGCAGGCCTCGCTGGCGGCGCTCGAGGCGCCGCTCGTGCCGTGCGCCGTCGAGTGGAACGGCACGGCGCTCGCCGCCGACGCCTGGACGTACGACGCCCAGGCGCAGGTGCTGCGGGTACGGTTCGCGGGAGGTGGCGCCCGGCTGGTGGTGCACGGGCGCTGCGGCTGAGGCTTGCGGCCCCGCTGGTCGCGCGAGTGCGGCGACCGAAACCCGCAGAGGCCTCGCCGCTGGACTGCCGGGCGAGTCTCGTGCATGGGGAGCGCCATGTGCGATGCTGGAATGCTCTCGGGATGGTGGAGTGGCGCGCGCCACGACTCGCGACGCGCCCTCCCCCGCCGTCGACGTGGTCGTGGTCGCGGTCGAACGCCAGCAGCGGGTTTGCGTCACGCCGCCCTGGCCGTGGCAACCCTCGCCGCGGCGTGGGGCAGCACGGGTTGCGGGGATGCCGCGCGATCGAGCCTGCCGCCGGATCAGGAGGTGCGCGAGCGGATCGAGGCGCTGGCCCCGTCGGCGAACCTCGGACACCGCGGCACCGGGCCGACGCGGCCCGGGCACGCGCTGCCCGAGAACTCGCTCCCCTCGTTTCGCGCCGCGATGGACGAGGGGGCCGACGGCATCGAGCTCGATGTCGAGCTGACCGCCGACCTGCAGCTCGTGCTGATGCACGACGACACGCTCGACCGCACGACCACCTGCAGCGGCTGCGTGAGCGACTGGACCCTCGAGGCGATCCGAGAGGAGTGCCGCCTGCTCGACGGCGACGGCCAACCCACCGACGAGCGCCCGCCGACGCTCGAAGAGGTATACGCGACCATCCCGGCCGACGCCCTGGTGAACGTCGAGCTCAAGGTGTTCGAGCCGCCCTGCCTGCACGACGACAATGGCCCAGAGGTGCTCGCGCGAGCCGCGACCGCCGAGGTGGCGGCCCTGGGTGCGGCTGAGCGAACCCTCTTCTCGTCCTTCGACGAGACCGCAGCCCTGGCGGCGAAGCGCGTGGAGCCGCCGCTCTACTCGGCGCTGCTGATGATCGCAGCGCCGCTCGACGCGATCCGCCGCGCCCACGATCTGGGCCTCGACGCCGTGCACCCCTTCTACGGGAACCCCGCCGACGCCTTCCGCACGGGGCTCGACCTCGGCCTGCAGATGAACGCCTGGACCGTGAACGGCGCGAGCGCGATGAACGCCACCCTGGACAAGGGCGCCACCACGATCATCACCGACGAGCCCGCGGTGCTCGCCCAGGTCATCGCCGAGCGGCGCCGCTGAGCACCCGGGCGGCCGCCGCGTCCCGCCCGAGCCCGTCGGGAGCGCACACCGAGGGTGCGCGGGGATCGAGCGCCTGGAGCAGCACGGCGGCGCGCACGATGCGAGCCCGGGGGTTCTCGTCGTCGGGCGCATCCTCCAGCGCCGGCCGGCCGAGCCCCGCGCCGGCGTCGCCGAGCATGCGTCGCGGCGCGCG
>CAZGUU010000447.1:0-3723 GCA_964529315.1 uncultured Enterobacteriaceae bacterium | reverse complement strand
AGCGCTGCGGCCGCCGGCCAACCCCAGGCGCCGAGCTGGCCTGCGAGCCAGGCGGTGGTCGCAAGGTGCGCGCTCTCGGCGAGCGTCAGAGCCTGGCGGAAGGCGACGGCCAAAGCGCCGGCGCCGAGCCCGACTGCAGCCGCGGTGACGACGCTGCGCGCATCGAGGTCCGCCACGACGGGCGAGCCGGGCCCCCCGTCTCGGTCCACGCTCCGGCCCACGCTCCGGCCCGCGCCTACCAGGCCCAGGCCTCGGGCGCTTCGCCTCCGGGACCCGGCCAGATCTCGTCGAGCCGCGTGCGTACCTCGGCCGGGAGCGGCAGCTCGACGGCGCGCAGGCTACCGGCGAGCTGCTCCATGGTACGCGGTCCGATGATCGGCGCGGTCACGCCCGGCTGGTGCAGCAGCCAGGCGAGCGCAACGTCGGCCGGCCGCTCGCCGAGCTCGCGGCACAGGGCCTCGTAGGCTTCGATGCGCGAGTGGTGCCGCTCGATGGCGGCGCGGCCGCGCTCGGAGGCACGCCGCCCCTGGGCGTGCTTCTCGAGCACGCCGCCCAGGACCCCGCCGCCGAGCGGACTCCAGGGGATCACGCCCACGCCCAGCGCGCGGCAGGCGGGCAGCACCTCGAGCTCGACGGTGCGCGCCGCCAGGTTGTAGAGGCACTGCTCGCTCGCCAGGCCCAGGAGGTGGCGCTGCGCGGCCGAGGCATTGGACTGCGCGATGTGCCAGCCGGCAAAGTTGCTGCTGCCGACGTAGAGGATCTTGCCCTCGCGCAGCAGCTGCTCCATCGCCTGCCAGACCTCCTCCCACGGCGTCTCCCGGTCGATGTGGTGCATCTGGTAGAGGTCGATCCGGTCGGTGCGCAGGCGGCGCAGGCTCGCCTCGCAGGCGTGGCGGACGTGGTAGGCGGAGAGGCGACGATCGTTGGGCCCGTCGCCGGTGCGGCCGTAGACCTTGGTGGCGAGCACGATCTGGTCGCGCCGCGAGGAGCCGTGCGCCAGCCAGCGGCCGACGATCTGCTCGGTGATCCCTTCGCCGCGCTTGCCGCCGTAGACGTCGGCCGTGTCGATGAAGTCGATCCCGAGGTCGAGCGCGCGGCCGAGCATGGCGTGCGCCTCGGGCTCGTCGGTCTGCGTGCCGAAGTTCATCGTCCCGAGGCACAGACGGCTGACCTCGAGGCCGGTGCGGCCGAGCCGGACGTGGTTCATGCCCGGAACATGTGGGCGACGGGTGCCCGAGTCAAGCCGGCGAGGCCGGTGTCTGCCAGTCGCCGCGGTGCCGGGAGCCACGCCGCTCGACGGCGCGTTCGCAGCTGCTCCCGACCGGCGGCTTGCCCCGCGTGCCGCTCGGAGAGTAGACAGGGTGCGAGCCGGTGGAGCCGTGGCTCGAGATCGGCATGCCCCCCATGGACGCTCGCGAGGTCTGCGCCGAACGCTTCGCCGTCCCCCCGAGCGGGCCGGGCCCGGGCGGGGATCAGCTGCCCGGGCCCGGTACGGCGAAGGGGAGGTGGCGATGATCGCCCGCGGCGCAGCGGAGGCCATGCCCGGGCTCGCGCGGGCGCGGCTGCGCCGCCTGGCCGGCCGTCCGAACCTCGAGCTGCTCCTCGAGCTGACCCGCGCCGAGGTCAAGGTCGCCGACCACAACTCGATCCTCGGCGCGGCGTGGAGCCTGCTCGCGCCGTTCGTCATGCTGGTCGCGCTGTGGGCGGTCTTCCAGCGCCGCTTCGGCGCCGAGGTCCGGGCCTATCCCGTCTACCTGCTGATCGGCATCTCGCTGGTCAACTACTTCGTCAACACGACGCGCGACCTGACCACCGTACTGTTCCAGAACCGCATCCTGCTGCTCAACTCCACAGTACCGCGCGAGACGGTGATCGCCGCACAGGTCGTCGTGCACAGCTACAAGCTGGTGGCCGAGATGGCGCTGTGCGCGGCGTTCAGCGCCTGGTACGGGATCTTTTCGCCCGGTACGGTGCTGGCCACGCTGCCGCTGCTGATCGCGTTCGTCGCGCTGACCACGGGTGTGGGCCTGGTGCTGGCGCTGGTGCACAGCTTCGCTCGCGACATCGGACACGTCTGGGCGATGAGCTCGCGCCTGCTGCTCTTCGTCACACCGGTGTTCTACACGCTCGACGGGCTGGGCCCGCTGGCGCGCTTCTTCGTGGCGTGGCTCAATCCGCTGACGCCGTTCCTGATGGCGATGCGCGCCGCCCTGATGTCGGGCAGGCCGTTCTCGCTGCTGGTCTACGGCTATGCCCTGGCTTTGGGGGCCGGTGCGATGACGCTCGGCTACGCCGCCTTCCTGCGCCTCGAGCACATGGCCCTGGAGCGGACGTGAGCGGTTTCGCGGCGCGCGCCGAGGGCGTGGGCAAGCGCTTCTTCGTGCCCCGCACGCAGCGCACCGTGGTGCGCGCGGCGCGCTCGTGGCTCCGCGGCGAGGGGCTGTGGCGCGAGCTCTGGGCGCTGCGCGACCTGTCGTTCACGCTCCGGCGCGGCGCCAAGCTCGCCCTGGTCGGGCGCAACGGCTCGGGCAAGACGACGCTGCTGCGCCTGCTCTCGGGCATCCATCTGCCGACCTGCGGGACGATCGCCACGCACGCCCAGTCGCAGCCGCTGTTCAGCTGCGCCGTCGGCTTCGCCAAGGAGCTGACGGTCGCCGAGAACGTGATCCTCTTCGGCACCGTGCACGGCATGTCGCGCCGCACCCTGCAGCCGCGCTTGGCGGAGATCCTCGAGCGCGCCGGCCTCGAGGACTTCGCCTTCGCGCCGATGAAGGACCTCTCCACCGGGCAGGTGCAGCGGCTCGCACTGACCGTGTTCGCGCAGAGCGAGGCCGACTTCCTGGTGCTCGACGAGGTGGTGGGCAACGTCGACCACGGCTTCCTGCGCGAGGCGGATCGCTTCTTCCGCGAGCTCGCGAGCTCGTCGCGCACGGTCATCATGACCTCGCACGATGCGGCCTTCCTCGCCGCCTACTGCGAGCAGGCGATGTGGATCGAGGGCGGCCGGGTGCGCATGCACGGTCCCTTCGATGGGGTGATGCGCGAGTACGAGCGCTCCTTCGACGACCCCCCGCTGGCCACTGCGGCGCGCTCGGCCATCGCCTAGCTGCGCCTCGGGTGGCGTCACGACGGCCAGGGCCGCGACGGGCCGCTCCGGCCGGGCGGTCTCTCGCCGCGGGCGGCCTTCGTGCTACCGTACCGGGCATGACCGTGCAGGAGTACATGCACCGGGCCGACGACTGCCTCTTGCGGGTGACTCGCTGGCTCGAGGGCTTCGACCCCGACGAGGTCGATTACTCGACCGTCGACGGGATGGTCTCGATCGAGTTCCCCGATGCGCTGCGCTACGTGCTCAACCGCCAATCGGGCAACCACCAGATGTGGTTCGCCGCCGGGGTGAGCGCCTGGCATTACTCGTGGGATCCCGAGCGCCAGGCGTGGCTCGACGACCGCGACGGCCACGACCTCTACGCGCGGATCGCGCGTGCCGTCGGCGAGAAGCTGGGGCGCGAGCTCGCACCGCCGGCCTGAGCGCCGCCGGCGCAGGGCACCCGCCCGCCGCGGGACGTCGGCCTCAGGGGCGTGAGCAGGAATCCCCCCCGTCGCTCGGCCCCACCGGGTGACGACGCAGCCGTGACCGCGAATGCGGGATCCGGAGCGACTCCGCGGCCGCCGCGGGATACCCGCGCAACCGAAATTCATGAGATGGATGCGCGGCCCACC
>CAZGUU010000446.1:0-3742 GCA_964529315.1 uncultured Enterobacteriaceae bacterium | reverse complement strand
GCTTCGTGCGTGACCGCGGCAACGTGCGCCTTCAGGTCGAGTACGTGCTGTGAGGCGACGCGAGGCTGCGGCGCAGCGCAGCGACGAACGCCGGCGTGGTGCCACAGCAGCCGCCGACGAAGCTCGCTCCGGCGTCGAGCAGGCGCGTGGCGTGCCCGGCGAAGGTCTCGGGGTCCATCCGGTAGACCACCGCGCCGGCCTGGAGCTCGGGCAGGCCAGCGTTGGGCTTGATCCAGATCGGCCGGTCGGTGGCCGCGGCCAGGGCCGCGCAGATCGGCACGTAGGCCTCGATGCCCACGCCGCAGTTGGCGCCCACCACTTGGGCGCCGGCGGCGGCGAGCTCGACGGCCGCTTGCTCGGGCGAGACGCCCATCATGGTGCGGTCGCGCCGCTTGCCGGAGTCGAAGACCATGCAGCCGACCACCGGCAGGCCGGTTGCCGCCGCGGCGGCGACCGCGATGCGCGCCTCGACCATGTCCGTCATGGTCTCGACGACCAGGCCGTCGGCGCCGGCCGCGGCCAGCACGCTCGCCTGCTCGGCGAACGCATCCGCGAGCTGCGCCTCGTCGACCTCCTTGCGCAGCAGCAGCTTGCCGCTCGGCCCGATCGAGGCGAACACCAGGGCTCGGCCACGGGCGGCGCGCCGCGAGATCTCGACCCCGGCGCGGTTGATCTCCTCGAGCCGCGCGCACTCCGAGTGGCCGGAGAGGGCGATGCGATTGGCGCGAAAGGTGTTCGTCAGCAGGATCCGGCAGCCTGCCTCGACGTAGGCCCGGGCCACCTCCTCGACCCGCTCGGGCCGCGTCAAATTCCAGGCGTCGGCGAGCTCGCCGCCGGCCAGCCCGCGCGCCTGCAGCTCGGTGCCCCAGGCGCCGTCGGTGAGCACGGGGGCCTCGGCGACCAGCTTCTCGATCGACGTCGCTGCTTGCATGGCGTTCGCTCCTCGTGGGCGCTTGCCGCGCGGCGCCTCGCCGGGCGGTGAGAGCCTACTGCGGGAATGCGGTCTCGTCGATGAACACGCGCTGGAAGTCCGGGTCCGTGGCCAGCGAGACGTGCTCGACCCGCGCGCGGATCTCGCGCTGCTCGTCCGCCTCGGGATCGGCGTCGAACAGCGCCATCTTCGCGCCGAGCAGCGAGGTGTTGCCGGCCGGCTCGATGCGCTCCTCCGGGGCGTCGATCAGGCCGATGCGCCGCGCGCTGGCACGGCTCACGTAGTTGCCGAAGGCGCCAGCGAGGTAGATCGGCACGTCCCGGCACGCGGGCGGGCCGAAGCGCTCGCGTAGCAAGCGGATGCCCGCGGCGATCGCCGCCTTGGCGAGCTGCAGCTCGCGGATGTCACCCTGGGTCAGGGCCACCGGCCCTGCCAGCTCGAGCGGGTGGCCGCCGGGCAGGCGCCCGCTGCGCTCGACCAGGCCGAGATCGAGCCCCGCAGCCACCGCGTCGACCAGGCCGCTGCCGCAGATGCCGCGCGGTGCGGCGCTGCCGATGACGTGACAGCGCAGCCGTCCGTCGTCGACGCTCACCTCGCTGATCGCGCCCGTGGTCGCGCGCATGCCCATGCGAATGCGCCCGCCCTCGAAGGCCGGGCCTGCGGCGGTCGAGGTGCAGAGCAGGCGCTCGCGGTTGCCGACCACGATCTCGCCGTTGGTCCCGAGGTCCACCAGGACGGCGACCGCCTCGCTCTCGTGCAGGCGCGTGGCCAGCACGCCGCACAGCAGGTCGCTGCCGACGAATCCCGCCAGGCAGGGGAGGAAGCGCACCGGCGGATCGCCCTCGAGCGCCCAGCCGAGCTCGCTCGCGCGCAGGCGCTGCGCGCCGGACCGCTCGCTGGCAAACGGCGAGTGCGCGAGCGGCGTCACGTCGATGCCGCAGAAGAAGTGGTGCATCACCGTGTTGCCGGCCACGACCACCGAGTCGAGCCGGGTCCGGTCGCGCCTGGCCGCGGCGAGCAGCCGCGCGACCAGCGAGCCCACGCCGCGGCGGATCTCGCCGACCAGCGCGGCCTGCTTGCCCTCGTGCAGGGCCGCGTGGAGCCGGGTCATCAAGTCGCTGCCGTGGATGCTCTGCGGGTTCACCATGCTGCGCACGGCCAGGACCTGGCCCGAGGCGAGATCGACCAGCTGCGCGACGATGGTCGTCGTGCCGAGATCGACGGCCACGCCGAGGCCGTTTCGCGGGGTGAAGGCGAAGCTCGAGTGGTCGGCGAGGATGACGGTCTCCCACTGGCCGATCTCGAGCGTCGCGTCGCTCTCGGCCGTGCAGCGGCAGGCCAGCCGCCAGCCGTCGGCGACCTCGGCGCGCGACAGGATGCCGGCCTGCTCGGGAGTGACCGCAAGCGACCCGCCGACCAGCTTCACGCGGCAGCCGGCGCAGCGGCCCCGCCCGCCGCAGGGGAACTCGACGCCGTAGACGTGCAGCGAGTCGCGCAGCGCGGAGCCGCGCTCGACCTCGACGACCTTGCCCAGCGGCTCGAGCTCGAGCCGGACACGCGTCGTCACGTCCTCACCTCGCGCGGCGTCCCGGCCGTCTCGGGCCGGACTCGAGGGCGGCACTCGCGCTCAGCACGGGGTCGCATCGCCGTCGTCCAGGCCGCAGCCGCTCTCGAGGAAGGCGGCCGCGCTCACGCGGTGGAACTCCTCCGAGAGGCCGACGTCGCGCGGCAGCGGGTAGTGGCGCACCATGAGCCCGCCACTCAGCCCGCGAAACGGGCGGGTCATCGCGGCGATCTCCTCGCGCAGCGCGCCCGCGGACGGCTCGTCGCTCGTCGCCCAGGGCAGGTCGACCGTGTTCCAGAAGCAGACGCGCCCGGCGAAGCGCTCGGCGAGCGTGCGGTGGCCGAGCAGGCGCGGCTGGTCGAGCTGGACCACGTCGACGCCCAGCGCGATCAGCTCGGGCAGGAGGTCGAGCACCTGTCCGCAGGTGTGCCAGAAGAGGTGCATGCCGGCGCCGTGCGCCGCCCGGGCCACGCGTGCGTAGCGCGGCGCATAGAAGGCGCGGAAGGTCTCGGGGCGCATGTGCGGCTCGCTCTGCGAGGCGAGATCCTGCCAGGTCATGAAGCCGTCGACCAGGCCGAGGCCGTCGAGCGCGTCGATCGCTTCGATCGTCAGGTCGGCCAGGTGGTCGAGAAGCCGCCCCAGACCCGCCGGGTTCGAGTAGGGCGCGACCATCAGCTCCTCGAAGCCGACCAGCGCCTGAGCGCGCTCGTAGAGCAGCACGGGGTCGGCCGCGAGCACGTACTTGCCCGCGGCCCGCGCGCGCTCGAGCAGCGATGCGATGCGCGCGAGCCGCTCGGTGTCGGCCACCTTGGGCGTGCGCAGGGCGCGCGGATCGCCGAGATCGCGCAGCGGGTGCTCGAGCACGCGGTCCCAGGAGCCACCGGTCGCCTGGCGGCGCACGCCCCAGTCGTCGCAGTATGCCTCGCCCACCGCCGGTCTCGCCGGTGCGCCGGCCGCCAGCAGAGCGTCGAGCGCCGCGGTCTCGAAGAAGTCGCTGCGCACCGGCATGAGGAAGGCGTAGGGGATGCGCGGCGGGCGGTCGTGCTCGATGGCGCGGCGCACGATCTCGCGGCTGGTCGTACCCGCCGGCGTCGGCAGCGGAGCGAGCGCTTCGGCGAGCCAGGCCTCGACGGCCGCGGAGCCCGTGCCGACGGCCGTGGACGGCGGGTCCGCGGTCGCTGGGCCGCGGCCCAGGGCGGAGGGCGACGAGCTCTGTGATGGAGGTGCGCCGCGGCCGCGCCGCGCGG
>CAZGUU010000445.1:0-3747 GCA_964529315.1 uncultured Enterobacteriaceae bacterium | reverse complement strand
CGAGTTCGCCCTTGCGCGCGGCAGCGAGCCGCCCGGCGACGCCGCACCCTGGAGCGACGTCCGCCTGCCCGACGCCTGGCGCGACCGCCTGCCCGGGGTCGGCGGCCTGGCCTGGTACCGCTTCCGCGCGGATGCGCCGTCCGGCACGGACCCCCGCTGCGGCGTGCTCCTGCCCGACGTGAACATGAACGCCGCCGTGTTCGTGAACGGGAAGTGGGTCGGCGAGGGCGGCTCGCTCGAGGATCCCGTCGCACACAATTTCAATCGGCCGCTGTACTTCTCCTTCCCCAGCGCCCTGCTGCACGGCGGTGCCGACCGCATCGAGGTGCTGCTCTACGGCTACGCGCACCACTTCGGCCGCCTCGGCCCGATCTGGGTCGGCCCACACGCCGAGCTCCAGCCGCGCTGGACGCGGCTCTACCTCCGGCAGATCACCCTGGCCCAGGTGGGCACGGCGCTGGCCATCGTCACCGTGTTCGTCGTCGGCACGCTCTGGGTGGGCAGCGGATGGCAGTCGCTCTACGGCTTCTTCCTCGCTTCCACCCTCTGCTGGACGGTGAACAGCCTGAACTACTGGGTGAGCGACATCCCGCTCTCGCACTGGACCTGGGACCGCCTGGTGAACGGCGCGCTGGATCAGTTCGCCGTGTTCCTCGCCCTCTTCTTCCACCGCCTCGTCCGGGTGAGACGGCCGCGGACCGAGAAGGCGCTGGCGCTCTTCGCCGTCGGCGCGGCCACGGCCGCGATCGCCACGCCGCGCCCGTACTTCGCCCAGGCGATGCTCGCGAGCCACGCGATGATCACCGCGATCGGCACCTACGTGACGGTGCTCGCCTGGCTGCACCGCCGAAGCCTCACCCGCCTCGAGGCGCGCATCTACCTCGGCTCCTGGCTCCTCCAGCTCGGCTTCAGCGTCCACGACCTGGGCATCCAGCTCGGGCTGTGGCGCGGGGCCGGCTACACCCTGCCCTACACCGTGTCCTGCATGATGCTCGCGTTCGGCTCGACGCTCGCCCTACGCTTCGCCCAGGCCCTGCGCGAGGCACGGGCTCTCACCGCGTCGCTCGAGGAGCGCGTGCGCGAGCGCGAGCAGGAGCTGGCGCGTCAGTTCGACCGAGCCCGCGAGCTCGAGCGGCGAGAGATCCTGGGCCGCGAGCGCCAGCGGCTGATGCGCGAGATGCACGACGGGCTGGGCGGGCAGCTGGTATCGTCGCTGGCCCTGGCCGAGACCGGGCAGCGCTCCGATCCCGAGCTCGCCGCCGCGCTTCGCGACAGCCTGGAGGAGCTGCGTCTGGTGATCTTCTCGCTCGACCCGAGCTCGACGGAGGTCCCCGCGCTCCTGGCCGCCTTGCGCGGCCGGCTCGAGCCGACCCTCGAGCGCCGCGGCACCCGTTTTCGCTGGCGCGTCGGCGACGCGCCGACTCCCGCCCGCTTCGGCCCGGAGCAGCTCCTGAGCCTGCTGCGCGTCGTGCAGGAGGCGGTGACGAATGCCGTCCGGCACGCCCGCGCCTCGTCGATCGAGGTGGCCACGGCGGTGGACGACGGCTGCCTGGTGATCGCGATTCGCGACGACGGCCGGGGGCTGCCCGGGCAGCTCGTCCGCGGCCGCGGGCTCACCAACATGGAGCGCCGCGCCCAGGAGCTCGGCGGCCGCCTGCGCATCGACTCGGGCACCGACGGCACCCGCGTCGAGCTGCGGCTGCCGCTCGTCTGACGCTCGGCCACCCCCGGAGCCGACGTGCCGGTCAGGCCTTGAGCTCGATCAATCCCAGATTCACCGCCTCGTAGATCGCCTCGGCGCGCGAGGAGACCTCGAGCTTGCGGTAGATGTGCTGCACGTGCGTCGTCACGGTGCGCCCGGAGATGCCGAGCATCTCGCCGACCTCGGCGACGCTGAACCCCTTGGCCACCAGCGCGAGGATCTCGAGCTCGCGCGAGGTGAGGGCGGGAGCCTCGCTGCGCGCCGCCAGCGGGGGCGACTGCTGGAAGCTCTTCAGGAGGTAGCGCGCAATCGGCGGGCTGATCGGCGAGCCGCCATCGAGCAGGTCCTCGATCGAGCGGCCGATGTACTCGGCCGAGCCGTCCTTGAGCAAGTAGCCCTGCGCCCCGGCGCGGATCGCGCCCATGATGTGCTGCTCGTCGGCGAACACCGTGATGACCATGGACCGGGTGCGCGGTGCCACCTGCCGGGCCTCGCGGATCAGGTCGACCCCGTCTCCGTCGGGTAGGCCCAGGTCGACCAGCATCACGTCCGGTGCACCGTCCAGGGCGGCGAGCGCCTGGCGGGCCGACCCGGTCGAGCACGAGAGCCGTAGCGCGCCGACCTGGGCGACGGCCGCCTCGAGGCGCTTTCGCGTCGGCAGGTCGTCCTCGACGATCAGGACCGTGTACGCCATGAGCTTCCTCCGCCGGACAGCCTAGCCGAAGTCCCGGCCCGGGGGGATCCGCAGAAATGCGGATCCCCCACGCCGCCGACGCCCTGGCAAAGGCGACTCGGGGGAGCGCACCTCAAGGCTCGAGCAACGCCTGGACGGCGCGCTCGAGGCCGATGCCCCGCGAGCCTTTGACCAGCAGTGTCGTCGGGCACCCGTCGCGCAGCAGCTCGACGAGCCGCAGCGAGGCCTGCTCGGCGCTCGCGGCATGCTCGACGCACCTCGCGCCGCAATCGCGCGCCGCCTGCGCGGTGAGCGCGGCCGCGTCGCCCACCGCGAGCAGTGTGGCGCCGGGCGCGAGCCGCGCGAGGTCTTCCCCCAGCTCGCGGTGCGCAGCCTCGCTGGCCGCGCCGAGCTCGAGCATGTCGCCCAGCACCAGGACCAGGCGCTCGCCGGGCGCGGCCAACGCCAGCGCCGCCTCGATGGCCGCGCGAGCCGAGGCGGGGTTCGAGTTGTAGCAGTCGTCCAGGACGAAGATCGGTCGGGTGGGGTGGTGCAGCGGCGCGAGCCGGTGCGCCGCGGGCGACGCGCCATCGAGGCCGCGCTGGATCTCCCGCTCCTCCAGGCCGAGCTCGCTTGCCACGGCGACGGCGAACGCCGCGGCCCAGGCCGCCGGCTCGCCCAGCAAGGGGATGTGCCACTCCCTCTGGCCACTGCAGCTCACCAGCGCGAAGCGCGTGCCGTCGCGCGACATGGCCACGCGGCCGATGCGCCACGCATCGGCCGTTTCGCGGCCGACCGTCTCCAGGCGCAGCCCGCCGCGCCGCCGCGCCGCCGCGACCAGCCCGGGCTCGGCCGAGCCGACCAGCGCCAGCGCGCCCGCGGGGAGGTGGTCGAGGATCTCGGTCTCCGCCTCGATCACCCCGTCGATCGAGCCCAGGAACTCGAGGTGCTCGGCGAACGCCGCGGTGACCACGGCCAGCTCCGGTCGAGCCATCGCCGCCAGGCGTCCGAGCTCGCCGGGGGCGCTGGTGCCCAGCTCGAGCACCAGGAAGCGCGTGTCGAGAGGTGCGGCGAGGATCGCCAGCGGCGCACCGATCTGGCTGTTCTCGTTTCCCGGGGTGGCAAAGGTCGCACCATGCACGCCGAGCACGCTCGCCACGACCTGCTTGGTGGTGGTCTTGCCGTTGCTCCCGGCGATGCCGATCACCCGCGCAGCCAGGCGGCGGCGCCACTCGACGGCCATCGCCTGCAGGGCGGCCAGGGTGTCGTCGACCGCCAGGATCGCCAGTGGGAGCGATCCGGCGAGCTCGATTGCGCCCGCGAAGGGCAGCGCAGCGCCGGCACCGGCGGTCGCACGCAGCGCCGCGGCAGC
>CAZGUU010000444.1:400-3767 GCA_964529315.1 uncultured Enterobacteriaceae bacterium | reverse complement strand
CGAAGTCCGTCGCGTCGGGCGAGGTGTGAAGGAAGCCGGCCCAGGCCAGCACCACGAGCACCGGCCAGGGCGAGCGATCGTTCACGTACTCGGGCGACTCGACGAAGATCCGAGCCAGCTCGGCGCGCGTCCGGCGCCCCGAGGTGAGCTCGGCCGCCCAGCCCGAGACGTCCGTGGGATCCGGTGTGCGCCCGAGGATCTTCTTGTAGAGCAGGGTCACGTAGCGGTCGGCCGAGGTGTCTTGCGGAAAGCGCGCGACGAACTTGGGCATCAGCATGAGGGCGTCGACGATCGCCTGGCGCTCGGTCTCGCTGCACGTGGCGCCGCTGCAGCCGGCCGCCTCGAGCCGTGCGCTCCAGCTCTCGAGCTCGCTCCACGTCGGCCGGCGGCCGAGCAGGCCCAAGAAGTAGCGCGCGATCGTCGCCCGGGCGCGGCGGAACTCGTCGCGCTCGAGGAATTCGAGTCCCACCTCGGCACGCGTCGCGAGCACGGCGTCGATCTCGTCGACCCACGCCTGCGCCTCGCCGGCCGCGGGCTCGCGGCCGAGGAAGTCGAGGAAGAGCTGGCGCAGGTAGAGATCGGCGTCGACGTAGCGCGAGCCGCTTCCGGCGGAAGTCCCCGGCGCGCTGCCGCGCCGCTCGGCGCCCGCGCGGAATGCCCCCCAGGGCGCCGGCGCGGCGGTCCGCGTGAGGGGTTGCCAGACGTGGATCACGGTGTCGGTGGCGGAGGGGAAGGGCGCGGCCGAGACGGCGATCACCTCGGGGATGCCGTCGCCCCCGAGGTCGTCGACCACGACGTTGCCCAGCGCCGTCTCGGTGTAGAGCGAGAAGGCACCCGTATGGCTGCCGTCGTCGCTCAGCTGCTCGCCGGTGCGAGCCACGACGCACACCTCGGTGTTGGTCGGGAAGAGGATCTCGGGCTCGGCATCGCCGGTCACGTCGGCGACCACGAGCTCGCCGGCGCCGAGCGTCGAGCCGAAGAAGTTCTTCGGTGCGAGGCTGGAGAAGAGGCGCGTGCCGTCGGCGCGGAATGCGTCCACGTGGTGCTCGCCCGAGGAGCCCGAGGCATCGCTGGTCGCGATCACCTCGAGGCCGCCGTCGCCGTCGAGGTCGGCCAATGCAGGCGAGGTCGATACTTGACCATCGACGGTGACGGGCCAGCCGGGCAGCGGCGTGCCGTCGGAGCGCAAGGCGTACAGCGCGTGGGCGCGGCCCGGGTAGTAGACGCCCGTGCCCACGACGATGTCCGGCGAGCCGTCGCCGTCGACGTCCCCGACCGACGGCGAGCTGACGATCACCTGATCGATGCACACCGGAAAGCCGTTCAGCTCGCTGCCGTCGAAGCGAAACGCATGCAGGCAGCCGCCGTCGGGCGTGTGGTAGACCGCCTCCTCCAAGTGGGCGTCGGCGCCGACGACCACCTCGAGCTTGCCGTCGCCGTCGAGGTCGTGCAGCGCCGGCGAGGACCACACCGTGTCGCGCACGAAGCGCGGCCACTGCGGCCGGTTCGCGCCGGTGGCCGCGTCGACCAGATAGACCCGCGCGTCGAACGAGGCGTAGGCGACCTCCAGCGCTCCGTCGCCGTCGACGTCGCCGACCGCCGGGGTGGAGAACACCGCGTCGCGGTAGCCGTTCACGTCGAAGTCGCGGGTGCGCCGTGCCCAGAGCAGCGTGCCGTCGCGCCGGTAGGCGCGGATGCCTCCGTGGCGGGTCGGCGCCGTGGCGGAGCCGAAGCCGACGACGATCTCCGGGCTGCCGTCGCCGTCGAGGTCGGCGACGGCCGGACTCGACTCGATGGGAGCGGGCAGCTTCTGCGGAAAGCCGGTGGCGATGGCGCCGCTGGCGAGCAGCACGACGAGCTGGCCACGGCGGTTCGTGTAGACGATCGATTTGCGCCCGCCGTCGAGGCCCAAATCGGCTATGGCGGGCTGCGAGTAGGCGGTCGCCCCGCCGCCGGCGATGGTCAGCGGAAAGCCTGCCATCTCGGGCGGCACGAGCGGCTGCTGCCCGGAGGCGGCGCCGCAGGCCAGGGCGACCCAAGCGAGCGCCGACGTAAAGACGAAGGCCGCCCGATCAAAGACCGTCCGGTATCCACGGCGAGTCACGGCACCACCTCGACCTCGTCCACGATGGAGCGGGGCGCACCACTCGCGCCCTCTACTCGGGACTTCGGGGCTCCCGCGCGCGGACTTGAGGCGCGGCGCCGCCGCGCATGCGCCTGCCCGAGCGCCCGACGCAGGGTCTGCGGTTGTGGCTCGCGGGAGAACGCGATAGCGGCGCTGGCGGTGCTTCGGAAGCGGTCACGCGCGAGCACGCGAGCAGCGCTCGAGTCACGATCGCACGGCGGCGAGGCCGGCCTCTCCACGGCGCGCTCGTCCGAGCGGGGACTGGTTGCCGCCGTCGCGCTCGCCGTGCTCTACGCTGGCGCCTTCGCGGCGCTGGCCATCCTGCGCCACCTGGCGCTCCACTCGAACGCCTATGACCTCGGCCTCGAGCACCAGGTGACCTGGAACACGGCGTACGGGCGGCCGTTTGCCTGCACGTTCCTGATCGGCCTGCGCCCGGGGCTGGAGAGCCACCTCGGCGACCACGTGAACCTGATCCTCTGGCCGATCGCCTGGCTCTACCACCTGTGGGACGGCCCCGAGACGCTGCTCGTCGTGCAGGCGGCGCTGGTCGCCTCGGGCGTGGTGCCGCTCTTCCTGGTCGCGCGAGACCTGACCGGGCGTCCGGGGCCGTCGCTGATCTTGGCGAGCCTCTACCTGCTCCACCCGGCGACCCAGGCGGCCTTGCTGTTCGACTTCCACCCGCTCGTCCTGGTCGCACCGCTCCTGCTCTGGGCGTACCTGTTCGCCGTGCGACGCCGCTGGGCGTGGCTCGCCTTGGCGGCGCTGCTGATCCTGGCGAGCCAGGAAAACGCGGCGCTGATCGCAGCACTGCTCGGTGCGCTGCTCGTGCTGCGCGGAGAGCGCGCCGCGGGCGTGGCGCTGCTGGTCGCCGGCGTCGCCTGGTTCCTGGTCTGCTTCTTCGTCGTGCTGCCTGCCTTCCGCCCCCCGGGGACGACCAACGCCTTCGACCGCTATCGCCACCTGGGCGGCTCCTCGGCCGAGGTCGCCCTGCACCTCGTGCGCCACCCCGGCACGCTGCGCGACGTGCTGCTCGATCCGACGACCCACGCCTACCTGCGCGGCCTGGCGGCGCCGCTCGGCTACCTCTGCCTGCTCGCGCCGGAGATCTTGATCGCCGCGGCGAGCGAGCTGGCGCTGAACCTGCTCTCCAGCTTCGCCCCGCAGCGGACCATCGACTACCAGTACTCGAGCGTGATCGCCGCCGCGGCGGCGCTGGCGGCGGTGGTGGGCACGGCGCGC
>CAZGUU010000444.1:0-390 GCA_964529315.1 uncultured Enterobacteriaceae bacterium | reverse complement strand
CTGCTCGATCGCGCCGGTGCGCAACGCGGGCTTGTGGGCGTGTCAGGCGCCGCGATCTGGGGGCTCACCCTGTGGGCGCTCGTCTCGACGCTCACCTTCCAGTGGCGCGCCTACGGGCACCTGCGCGTCCTCGGCCGCGAGTACGCCGGGGTGTTCACCCGAACCGAGCACGCTCGCCTCGCCGATCGCTTCCTGCGCCGCATTCCGCCCGATGCCCCGGTCTCCGCGCAGAGCAACGTCGCGCCGCATCTGGCCGCCCGCCCGCGGATCTACGTCTTCCCCACCGTGCGCGACGCAGAGTGGGTGCTGCTCGACCGCACGGCGAGCGTCTTCCCCGTCCACCTCCAGCCGATCGCGGGCCTCACGCCGGAGGAAGCCTATCGCGAGTAC
>CAZGUU010000443.1:0-3779 GCA_964529315.1 uncultured Enterobacteriaceae bacterium | reverse complement strand
GGGGGCGGGCTGCGGCGCGGAGGCGGGATCCGCGGGTGCCTGGGACGCGGGCTCGGTGGGGAGCGCGGGCGATGCCGGCGCCTGCGCGGCCAAAGGTGCCCCGCACGTGGCGGTTGGAGCTGCCGGTGCCGCTGGCGCTGCAGCTTGCGCGGTCGGCGCCGCTGCGCCCGCGCCTCGGGGCTCGAGCCGTGGATGGCCCCACTCCTCCAGGGCGAAGCCCCAGTGGCGGTTCACCCTCTCGATCACCGCGTCGTCGACCCGGTACTCGTTCTTCTGAAAGCCGCTGATCGAGTCGAGGTAGGCGCGCAGGCGAGGCTCCGCCTCGGCAAAGCCCGGCAGCCCCAGGGTCTCGTAGACGCGCCGCATCTCCTGCATCGGCCGCGACTCGAGCTCCTCGTAGCGCACCTCGACCAGGTGACCGGGCGGGACGAGCGTGCGCTCGGCCAGGTACTTGCGCATGAGCTGCGCGTAGAAGCTCGTCACCAGATCCTCGAGCTCTCGAGGCTGGATCTCCTGCACTCGCGCCTTGCCCATGACGATGCGGTGCACGCCGAGCGTCGAGCGGTACACTCGATAGGGGTCGCGGACGATGTGGATGAAGCGCGCCTCGGGAAACAGCTCGAGCAGCGTGCGGATTCGCCCCGTGCTCGCCGGATCCTTGAGCACCAGGCGCTTGCCGCCGCAGAGCAGCGTGGTCTTGCGCAGCAGCGTCGTATAGGTGCGGATCCACTCGGCTCGCTCGGTCGCCGAGAGCCCCTCGAGCAGCGCGTACCGGGTGAAGATCTCCGCGGCTCGGCGGGGCAGCGAGTAGACGTGCAGCGAGGCGTAGGGCGTCAGGTTGCCCAGGGCGAAGGCCTCCTCCTGGGGCGCGTCGAGCGAGAGGGGGATGTTGTCGATCTCGCGCGTCGGGTGGCTCTTGGCGATGGCGCGCGCGAGCGCCGGCTTGACCAGCTTCCCGCCGATCCGGCAGAACCCGGGCGTCATCGCCTGGAAGGTCGAGACCCAGCCGAACTGGGGATCGGTGCAGAGCAGGTTGTGCAGGTGTGTGGTGCCGGTGCGCCAGTGGCCGACGATGAACACCGGCGCGGAGTGGATCTCGGTGCGCCGCACGGCACGTCCCCACCGGACGCTCTCGTAGAGGCGCAGCGGGCTGGTGGCGAGCGTCGAGAGCGAGACTGCGATCCAGCGGGGCAGGAAGGCGCGGTCGATCGCCCGGCCGCCACGCGTCAAGCGCATCCAGCTCGAGAAGGAGCCCATGGCGAGCGGGTGCTCCAGGGGGCCGGAGCCGCGCATCTGCGTGCCCCAGCCGGCCGCGTCCACGCCAGCGGCCGAGCGATGCTGGGCCTCGCGGCTCGGCGGCGAGCTCTGGCCGGCTCTCCCGCCGGCCGGCGGGAGGCCCCCACCCGCGGTGGCGCGCACGCTCACGGCCGGCCTCTCAGGCGTCCGCGGCCTTTGCAGCCTCCGCCTCGCGCCCTTCGGCCTCGGGAGGCTGGTCGAGGTACTCGGAGAGCCCGTAGCCGACGCGGTCGCCGTCGAGCACGTACTCGGTCATGCCCTCGCCGATGTGCGTGGACATGCCCGATCGCCGGTTGCGCAGGGGAATGAAGCCCTTGACGGTACCGACGACCTGGTGCTCCTCGCCGTTGGCCAGCTTGACGCGGGCGCGCAGCGAGCGGTGGAACTTGGTGCCTGGCTCGTAGTCGGTCTCGAGGTCGACGTCTACCACCGGGATGAGCTCGTCGCCACGCTGGAGCACGCCGCCCTTGCGCCCGCCGATGACCGACAGCAGCATCCCCAGATCGTCGCCGAAGTTGCCGGTGATCCAGCGGTAGGAGGGGGTGCTCTGCCAGTAGCGTGGGCCCCAGGAGTGGTCGCGCAGGCCGTGGCCGGCGATCGCCAACGCCGGGCCGCCGTCGAGCGAGAGCGTTCCCGAGACGCGCATGTGCTGCTCGTAGTGCGAGCGGGTGAACTGGTCGGTGCTGGTCGCGGTGCCGACCCAGCCGTAGATCGGGCCCACGCCCTCGTGGATCAGGTCGAGCGTCAAGCGGCGCTTGGGGCTTTCCTTGAAGGCTCGGCCAGGGTCGGCCATGGCTCGCGGGTCGGCCAAGAGCAGCACCTGCCCATCGAAGGTGGTGCGCAGCTTCTCGCCCGGGACGAGCACCTCGACGGCCAGCCCGCCGGCATTCCACGCGTCGTTGTGGGCGATCTTAGGACGGCCGAAGTCGAACAGCGCCGCGCCGCCGGGCTCGTAGACGACCACCGTGACCTCGGCGTAGCCCTCGTTGGCCCGGTTGCCGATGCGCAGGAAGCCGCCGCGGCCGAGCTGGCGATCGAAGAAGTTGAAGTAGACGGACTCGTTGAAGTTCTTCTCCGGGCCGAGCGGGTGGGTGTAGTCGTCGCGCGGCTCGACGTTGCCGATGATCTTGACCATGGCGCCTCCCGGGGGAGCAATCTCGCACCCATCGGCGGGGAATGCACGCGGTTTCTCGCGAGCTCGCTCCGTGTCGGCCGAGCCTGCGGGCAAGGCCGAGCGCCCACCCGGGCGCCCAGCCGGGCCTGCCCACGGCGCACGGCTCGTGGCTGCCACGGCTCGTGGGAGGTCGCCCGGCCGTTGCGACGGCTCGCCCGCTCTGGCAGGCACAAGCCCCATGCTCCGACCCATCTGGCTGCTCAGCCAGGACACCGATCAGTTCTGCGCACCGCCCATGACCACGGGCGCGCTCAAGGCCCACTTCCTGCGCCACGGCCGTACCGCGGCGCGCAGCCGGGTGGACCTCGTGCACTTCCTGCGCGAGGGCGAGGCGAGCGGCTGGCTGGGCGGCGGCTGGCGGGAGGAGGTGGGACCCCAGGCGGCTGCCGCGCTGCGCTCCGGGCTCGAGCCGGTCCTCGGCCTGAGCTGCTACACCTGGAACGTCGCCGAGATGCTCGACATCGCGCGCGCCGTCAAGCAGGAGCTGCCGGGAGTGCTGGTGGTCGCCGGCGGGCCTCACGTGCAGCGTGCCGAGGACTACGTCGGCGTCGAGGGTGTCGACGCCGTCGTCCTGGGGGAGGGCGAGGCGACCTTCACCGAGCTGCTCGACTGCGCGGGCCGCGAGCAGTGGGCGGGGGTCGCCGGCTGCGCTTTCCTCGACGCCGGCGGCAGCGTGCGCCGCACGGTGGAGCGGCCGCGCGCCGCGGACCTCGATTGCTTCCCCTCGGCGCTCGAGGTGATCGAGCTGCGTGACGCGCAGGGCCGGCCACGCTACCGGCAGGTCGCCTACGCGACCAGCCGCGGCTGCCCCTATCGCTGCTCCTTTTGCGAGTGGGGGACGGGGGCGCTGGGCACGAAGATGAGCCAGCACTCCGTCGAGCGCATCCGCGACGACCTCGAGCGGCTGATCGCCGGCGGCATCCAGGACGTCTGGCTCTGCGACTCGAACTTCGGCGCGCTGCGCGAGGACCTGGCCAAGGCGCAGATCATCGTCGACTTGAAGCAGCGCACCGGCCTGCCGCAGACGTTCGCCTCGTCGTGGTCCAAGAACCACAACCGCCGCGTTCAGGAGATCGTGCGGCTGCTGCACCGCAACGGCCTGCTCTGGCACTACCACCTCGCCCTGCAGACGCTGACTCCGCGCGCGCTCGAGCTCTGCAACCGCACGAACATGCGCGCCAACGACTACGAGGTGGTGGCGCGCTCGCTCGCCGAGGAGGGCGTGCCGGTGGTCGCCGAGCTGATCTGGGGCCTGCCGGGCGACGACCTGCCGAGCTTCGAGCGCAACCTCGACCACCTGATGACCGTC
>CAZGUU010000442.1:0-3788 GCA_964529315.1 uncultured Enterobacteriaceae bacterium | reverse complement strand
CATCGGCGCCCGTGGTCGCGCGGCGCTGTCGCTGGTTGCCGTGGCCGCGCTCCTGGCCGCTGGCGCGGGTCTGGCCCGGCTGATCCTGGCCGAGAGCCGGGGCCTTGCAGCGGATCTCGTCGCGGCCGCGGTGCCGCGCCGCTCCTCGGCGCCGAGCGGCGGGCTCCGCCCCGGGGCAGCGGCGCAGCTCGGTGCTGCTGCGAGCGGCGATCTCGCCGCAGCCGAGGGCTGTGGCACGGCGCCGCGCCATCTCGTCCTGATCACCATCGACACGTTGCGCGCCGATCATCTCGATGCCCGCAGGATGCCGAACACCACGGCTCTTGCGGAGCGCGGCCTGCGCTTCGATGCCGCGTTCGCCTCGGCGCCGTGGACGCTCCCCGCGCTGGCCTCGTTGATGACCGGTCTCCCGGCCGTCGCCCACGGAGCTGGCATCCCCACCGGGCGCGATCCGCTCGCGCGCAGCGCATTGCCGAGCGGCGTCACGACGCTTGCCGCGCGTCTGCGTCGCGCCGGGTTCGCCACGCGCGCCATCGTCACCAATCCCTACTTGGGAACGAGCTACGGGCTGGACCAGGGATTCGAGCACTACGAGAACCTGACGCTCGAGAGCGAGGCACTGCTCTCCCTGGCGCCGACCCTGGGCGGCTGGGCGCTGCACCGCCTGCTTGCGGGCCTGCGCTCGCTCGACCGGGGAGCGGCCGTGACCCGGCGCGCGACCGGCGTCTTGGAGCGACACACAGCCGGGCAGCGGCTCTTCCTCTGGCTGCACTACGTCGATCCGCACGCGCCCTACGCCGGGGCCTCGCGCAGCTTTCGCGCCGACCTGCTCGATGCCGGCGCCGCAGCGCAAGCGCTTGGGGACGAGCGCAACGGCCTGCCGCGCATGGCGCAGCTTCGCGCTGGCGAGATCCGCCTCGATGCGCGCGGACGCCGGGCGCTGCGCGAGGCGTACACGGGGGCGGTCCGGGAGGTCGACCGGCAGGTGGGCGCGGTGCTCGAGGCACTCGAGGCGAGCGCTCTGGCACGCGACGCTCTGGTGGTTCTCACGGCCGACCACGGCGAGGAGCTGTGGGACCATGGTGGGGTCGAGCACGGCCACACGCTCTACCGAGAGCTGATCGAGGTGCCGCTGGTGGTCGTCTGTCCGGATCGCCGCGCCGCCGGGCGCAGGGTCGCCGCACCGGTGGCGATCGAGGCGCTCGGGGCGACCCTGCTCGACCTGCTCGGTGTTGCGCAGGGGACCCTCGCGCCGGGCTTTGCCGGGCTGGTGCGCGACCCCGCGGCACCGGTCGAGGTGCGAGCCGTGCTGAGCGAGAACCTGCTCTTCGCCGAGGAGCGCAGCGCTCTGCGCACCGAGCGCCACACCTACGTGCGCTGGAGCAACGGCAAGGAAGAGGTCTACGATCGCCGCCGCGACCCGCTCGAGATGCGCGACCTCGCCGCGCGCCGCCCCCTGGTCGCGCGCCTGCGCGGCCTGCTCGAGGAGGCTCGCCGGGCCGCTCGGTCCGCCGTGGGCGGCCCACTGGCCAGACCCTACGCAAGCGCGCCAACCGAGCAGGAGGGGTCGGAGGACGGCGCGCCCGAGCGCCGGCCCGTGCAGCCACCTCGGGAGGTCACGCGGAGCGCCCTGCGGGCGCTGGGCTATCTGGAGTGACGGACCACCGCCCGCGTCGCGCCCGATCCCGGGCTCTTCGGCGTCGCACTCCGTTGCCCGCGCCGGGCGTAGCGTCTAGGTTTGCCCTTCGACGCCGATGGCCACCCAATCCGACCTGCCCACCGCGAGCCGCATCGTCTTCCTGATCGGAGCTCCGCGCTCGGGGACCACCTTGCTCGCGCGCATCCTCGGCGCGCACTCGCAGGTCTACGGTCGTGCCGAGCCGCACCTGATCACGCCGATCGCCCACCTCGGCTACTTCGGCAACGTGCAGAAGGCGCCCTACGATCCGTTCAACGCCGAGCAGGCGATCCGCGAGTTGGTCGCCGACCTGCCGCGCGGCGAGGACGACTACCTCGACGCCCTGCGCGCCTACACCGACACCGTCTACGGCCGGCTGCTCGCCACCCAGCCGGGCAAGCGCTACTTCCTCGACAAGACGCCGGCCTACGCGCTGGTGCTGCCCTTTCTCACCCGGCTCTACCCCCAGGCGCGCTACATCGTTCTCACCCGCCACCCGATCGCGGTGCTCTCTTCCTACGTGCACTCGTTCTTCGACGGCCAGTGGGACGTCGCGCTCGACCACAACCCGATCCTGGCTCGCTACGTCCCGGCGCTCGCCCGGATGCTGCGCGAGCGGCCGGTGCCGTGCCTCGAGGTGCGCTACGAGCGGCTGGTCGCAGACCCCGAGTCGAGCCTGCGAGCGATCTGCGAGCACCTCGAGATCCCCTTCGAGGCGAGCGCGATCGAGTACGGCGAGACGGGCGAGGAGTTCTCGGGCCTGGGCGATCCGACGGGGGTCGGGCGGCACTCGCGGCCGGTCACCACGTCGGTCAAGCGCTGGGCCGCCGAGATCGCCTGCGACCCCGACACGCTCGAGCTGGTCGAGCGGGTGATCGACGAGCTCGACCCCGCCGATCTCGAGACGCTGGGCTACCCGCGCAACGACATCTTCGCCGAGCTGGCCGTGGCGGCGGGCGCCCCGGCCCCCGCGCCGCGGCGGCCGCCGCTGCGCTACGCCCTCGAGCGCAAGGCCCTGGTCGCCCTGCGGCGCAACATCCACGGCAACGCCCTGGGCCGCGCCCTCAGGCGCCTGCGCTTCGCCCTGGACGTCCTGCTCCGGGAGTGACGCGGCCTCGGGGCCCGGGGGGCCGGTGCGAGGGGCGTGCGACCGGAAGATGAGATGGCGATGCGGGGAGGGTCGGGCGGCCCTGCGCGGCGCGAGTGCGATGTCGAATCGCCAGGGGGCCTCTGCTAGCGTCGGCTCGATGACCGGAGCAGACGTCCGCCAGAGCTTCCTCGACTTCTTCCGCGAGCGAGGGCACCTGATCGTGCCCAGCGACCGGATCGTGCCCGAGAGCGATCCCTCGCTGCTCTTCACCAACGCCGGGATGGTTCCCTTCAAGAACGTTTTCCTCGGTACGGAGAAGGCCCGCGCGCCGCGCGTCGCCGACGTGCAGAAGTGCCTGCGCATCTCGGGCAAGCACAACGACCTCGACGACGTCGGGCGCGACGTCTACCACCAGACCTTCTTCGAGATGCTGGGCAACTGGTCCTTCGGCGACTACTACAAGGCCGAGGCGATCGAGTGGGCGTGGGATCTGCTGACCCGCGTCTGGGGCCTGCCCAAGGAGCGGCTCTTCGCGTCGGTCTTCGAGACCGACGAGGAGGCAGCCCGCCTGTGGCCCAAGGTGACCGACTTGCCCGTGGAGCGCGTGCTGCGCTTCGGCGCGAAGGACAACTTCTGGGAGATGGGCGAGACCGGCCCCTGTGGGCCGTGCTCGGAGATCCACTTCGATCGGGGGCCAAGGGCCTGCGACCAGCCGGCCGGCCACCGCTGCGGCGTCAACTCGGGCTGCGCGCGCTACATGGAGATCTGGAACCTGGTCTTCATCCAGAGCAACCGCGAGCCCGATGGCCACCTGACCGACCTGCCGGCCAAGCACGTCGACACCGGTATGGGCCTGGAGCGCGTCACGGCGATCCTGCAGGGTGTGAACGGGAACTACGACACCGACCTGTTGCGCGGCATGATCGCCGTCGCCGAGGACCGCGCCGGCAAGCGCTACACGGGTGGCTCCGGCGAGGACGACGTCGCCTTCCGCGTCATCGCCGACCACGCGCGGGCGGT
>CAZGUU010000441.1:0-3801 GCA_964529315.1 uncultured Enterobacteriaceae bacterium | reverse complement strand
GGTCCAGCTCCAGCAGCTCTTGATCACCTGCAAGGCCCGCGCGCTGAGCCGCCGGCGAGGGGGGCGCCGCTGCGCGCAGCGAAGCTGGGCCCGCGGGGGAGTGCTCTCGGGCTCGATGCGCCGCCGCGGCGCAGACGGTCTCCCGACTAGCGGCGGAAGCGCCGCCAGGCGGCGTGACGCCGGCGCTCGAGAATCGCTGCGCGCTGCGCGGAGTCGATCACCGGCGTGTCGGCCGGCAGGTGCTCGCGCAACGATGCCAGGGGAACGACCCGCAGCACGATCTCCGGGGCCGCATCGGCGAGCAGAAAGCGCACCGCCAGCGAGCCCCGCTCGTAGCCCGCCGGGTCCAGCCAGTTCGGAACGCCCGGATCGCGCTGCGCAATCACGCCACGGAACGCGCCGTCGCGGTCGAGGGTCGCCTGGTGGCGGTTCAGCGAGGATTGCCGGGTGACGAAGTCGAGGCTCTCCCACCACCAGTTGGCCAGGCCGACGCTCCAATGGCGGCACGGCGGCGGGGTGAGCTCGAGGATCACGGCCTGGTCGGCTGCACAGTGGAAGTTGCCCATGCCGTAGGCCTGGCCGCGCATCGCGGCCCCCGCTTCCTGCGGCTGCGGCAGGGCAACGTGCAGTGAGTTCGCCGGCATCGACTCGACCAGCAGGCGGCTCATGCGCTCCCACAGAGCGCCGCCCTTCTCCATCCACATGGACAGCAGGTCGAAGCGCGCGGCCAGCTGATCGCTGCGCAGCGGCGGCGGCGGATACATCGCGCCCACCCGCTCGATGAGCAGGTCCGCCGGTCGCTCGGCCTCCCAGTCGTCGAAGTACTGGCGGATCAGCAGAAAGCCGGCGTCGGGCGCCAGGCGCATCCAGTTGCGCGGCCGCGGCTCGGGCGCGGGCTCTGGGCCGAGCAGGATCTCCACGCCGCCGTCGGGGTCGACGTCGAGCTCGAGCCCGTTCAGCGAGGAGATCGTCCCCCAGCGAGCGACATCGCCCAGGGCGAAATGGCCGAAGTTCGCCTGGACGTCGATGTGGTTGGCGGTGCCGCGCTGGCCCCACACCCGGTAGGTCGCATCGCCGCGGATCGGCGCGAAGAGATACAGGCAGTCGGGCGCGTCGAGCCCCCAGGGCATGGTGTGATCGACCATGCGCCCGAGCTCGGGATAGTCCGGGTCGCCATGCTCGACGCACAGGGTGTTTCCCGCAGCCAGGAAGCGCAGCAGGTAGCGGAAGCCCTCGGCGCGGTCGCGCGGGGTGCTCGGGGCTCCCTCGCCGAGCACGATCGACCGGCTGCGATCGAGCGCCGCGAGCAGCTCGCCCCAGATCCCGCCGCTCGTGACTCGCGCCACGCCGGGGTCCTCGGTCTGCGCCGCTGCGCCGGCGGGCGCCGTCTCCGTCTGTCGCTTCATGGCCTCACCGTCGTCTGCTAGACTACGTCCGTCACACAAAGATGCAACCGGCGGCGCACGCGACCCGGCGGCACCCGGGCGGTGGACATCGGAAACGCGCGACCCGAGACCGGGGGGCACGGAATCGCATGGATCGTTTCATCGTCGGCACCGGACGCTGCGGATCGACGCTTCTGTCGCGCATGCTCGCCGCCAACCCCGCCACGCTGTCGCTCTTCGAGGTCTTGAACGGCCTCGACGCGAGCCGCCGCCTGGCCGCCGAGCCGATCAGCGGAGCCGACTTCGCCGCGCTGGTGTCGGCTCCGCAGCCCGTCCTGACCGCCGTGCTGCGCCGCGGCTACGCCGTCGAGGAGGTGACCTACCCCTTCGGCCGCGGCCGCTACCGGCGCGACCAGGACGTGCCGTGGATCCTGGTCTCGATGCTCGGCCGTCTGGGCGAGGAGCCCGACCTGCTGTTCGACGACATCGTCGCCTGGCTGGGCACGCAGCCGGCGCGACCGGCGGCGCAGCACTTCCGCGCCCTGTTCGATCGGCTCGTGGAGCGCTTCGGCCGAGAGCACTGGATGGAGCGCTCCGGCTCGTCGATCGACTACTTGGAGCAGCTCAGCGCGGCGTTCCCCGAAGCTCGCTTTCTGCACATCCACCGCGATGGGCCGGAGGCTGCGCTGTCGATGCGCGAGCACCACGCCTTTCGCCTGCCGATCTGCTTCCTGTACGACGCACCGCTCGAGTCGGGCCGCACGGTCTGGCAGCTCGGGCCGCTCGATTTCGCCGCCGAGCCCGATTCCAACGGCGCAGATCCGGTCAGCCAGGTGCTGCGCTCCCGCCCGCCCGCGCACTACTTCGGCCGCTACTGGTGCGACCAGGTCCTGCGCGGCTACCGGGCGCTGCGCCGCATCGACGCCGGCCAGTACCTCGAGGTGCGCTTCGAGGACCTGGTCGCCCGGCCAGACGAGATCCTGGGCACGATCTGCGAGTTCTTCGCGCTCGACGCCGAGCGCGACGGCTGGATCGATCGCGCCGCCGCACTGGTGCGCGGCATCCCTGCGCCACGCGTAGCGGGAATTTCCGCCGAGGAGCGCCGAGCCCTCGAGCAGGCCTGCCGGCCGGGCATGGTGCTGCTCGGCCGCGCCTGAGCGACGCGCCGACGTCGCGGCACCGAGGCGCGGCGGTGCGCACGCCGGTCGTCGCAGGCACGGCCGAGCGGCAGCTCTCACGCCGCGGGCTTGTCGGCGCTGGCCGGGCGCACCGCTCCGCGATGCTCCGGGTACTTCGGCGTCACGGCGGCGTAGAAGGACTCGAAGACGCGAAAGTCCGCATCCATGTCGCCGGTCGGCTCGAAGGCCGGCCCGAGACCCGCCACCTTGCGCCGGTAGTCGAGGTATCCCAGGACGATCGGCACCCCGGCACCGCGCGCGATGTGGTAGAAGCCGGTCTTCCACCCCACCGAGTGCTTGCGCGTGCCCTCGGGCGGCACCGCGACGATCAGGTGCCGGCTACGGCGCAGCTGCTCGACCGCCTCACCCACCACGTTGCGCCGCTGGCTGCGATCGATCGGCACGGCGCCGAAGAAGCGCAGGATCATCCCGAGCGGGAAGAAGAACGCCTCCTGCTTGATGAACCACGACAGCTTGACGCGAAACAGGTAGGCCGCCGTGAGCATCACGAACGCATCCCAGTTCGAGGTGTGCGGCGCGGCGATGATCACGAAGCGCGGCGGCTGGTGCACCTCGCCCTCGATCCGCCACCCGGCGATGCGGAAGATCAACCGGGCGAGCCCGTACATGAACGGGCTCACGCGAAAGGGATTCTCGTCGCGAGTGTCGCTGGGGCTGGGCATCCCGCCTGCGTAACGGAGCCGGAGCCGTTTCCCCAGCCGCCCCAGCTCGCTGGACATGATCTGCGCCATGCGGGATGCGCCGGTCGGCACGCCGCCGCGATGCGCCTTGTGATGTGGGGTTGCTCAAGTCGGAGGGCGCTTCTGCCGAAGTCCCATCGGACCATGGCCGTTCGGGTGCCTCTGCAATTCGCCAAGCCCTCGATGCGCCTGGCGCGACCGATCAGCGACGCCAAGGGGCGCTTGATCGCCGGCGCCGGAACGCGCCTCGACGAGCGCATCGTGCGCCTGCTGCGCGGGCTCGCGGTGCAGAGCGTTCAGGTTCGCGAGACCGACGAGCTGTCCACCTGGGAGACCGTCGTGCCCGTCGAGGATGCGCTGCGCATGCTCGATGCGCGCCTCGAGCGCGGCCCCATGAGCCAGGCGCTGGCCGAGCTTCGCGCCGCCATCGAGCGCCACCTGCAGCGGCGCGCGGCCCGGCTCGAGGCCGAAGCCGAGGCCTTGGCCGCGGCGGAGGCGCCGGCGGCGACGGAGAGCGCGGCGCACGGCGGCGCGCAG
>CAZGUU010000440.1:0-3829 GCA_964529315.1 uncultured Enterobacteriaceae bacterium | reverse complement strand
AGCGGCTCGTGCCAGGCGACGGCGAGCGGCGCACGAGCGAGCGTGACGTCGCCGCGCAGCTCGACGGCGCGCGCATCGACCTCGACGTGCCCACGTCCGTCGGCGAGCGGCCAGCCGGCCACGGCATCGGGGATCGCCACGCCATCGAGCTCCGCCGTCCCGTGCAGACCCAGGTCGGCGAGCCCCGGCGACCCGGCGAGCGGGAAGGCGAGCGAGAGCTCGCCCGTCATCCGCCCCGCCACCGTACCCGCGGCCAGCCCGGTGCGGGCGCCGAGCTCGACCGGCGGCCGGTCGAGCACCTGCAGGGCGTCGCGCAGCTCCCCCTTCACCCGAGCGGCGATGGCGATGCGCGGCGCCTGCGTGTCGACGGCCGAGATCGCCACCGACCCGGGCCCGACGACGAGCCCACCCAGCTCGCCGCGATCGACGCGCAGATTCCAGGAGCTCGCCGTGAAGCTCCCCGAGCCGGCGACCCCGGTTGCCGGGGCCATCGAGCCGAGATAGCGGACCACGAGCTGGCGGTACGCGAGATCGCCTGCCAGCGACGTCTCGGAAAGGGTGCGCGGATCGCCGTCTGCGATCGTCCCACCCAGCTCGAGATGCGCGCGATCCACCGTGCCGCGAGAGAGGTTGGCGGTGAGCCAGGTGCGCGCCCCTCGGGCGACGCCCGGCGGCCAGCAGCGCCAGGCGAGCTCGACCGGCAGGGCGACAACCTCGGCCGAGACGTCGAGCCGGCCCGTCCCCGAGAGTCCACTGATGCCTCCCGTCGCGCGAAGCGTCGGGCCGCCGAGATCGATCGCCAGGCTCGCAAGCTCGAGGCGCTGTGCCGCGAGGTCGAGGCCCAGGCGCAGCTCGAGCGACGCAAGCGCGAGCGGCTCGCCCTGGATCGCCTCGATCTTGCCGTCCGAGCCGGAAAGGCGCAGCTCGCCGCGCGCGGGCCGCCAGGTGCCGTCCAGCGTCAGCCGGGCATCGAGCGAGAGTGTGAGATCGACGCGCTCGAGAACCGGTACGAAGACGGCGAGCCCACGCTCCACCGGGCTTCCCGGAGTCGACAGCACGCGAGCGGCGATGGCTCGCGGGCGCAGCGGGCCGACCGCTAGCTGGACCTCGGCACCGGGAACTCCGGCCCGCCAGTGCGCCTCGCCGCGCACCGGGACGCGCTCGCCGCCGAGGTCGGCCTCGCCGGCGAGCGTTGCGGCGATCCCACCCGGCTCGCGTCGCAGCACCAGGTCGATGCGCGGCGCCCGCCAGACGTCGCCGGTCTCCCGATCCTCGAGCACGATCGAAGCGCCCGTGACCTCGACGTGCCGCAGTCGCGCGACCCGTGACGTCGCATCGCCGGCCGGCCCGGCGACGTCCCGCAGCAGGGCCTCGACCATCGGGTCCGCCGCCGACGGGCTCGAGCTCTCGCCCAGACCCAGGTCGATCTGCCCATCGGCGTGACGCACCAGGCGCAGCGAGGGGCCGAGTGCCTCGATCGCGGTGGGCTCGATCGCACCACGGAGCAGCCCCGGGACGCTGAGTGCGATGGCCAGGGCCGGTACCGAGGCGATCCTCTCGCCCTGAGACCCGACCACCAGGACCTCCCGAGCGCGCAGATCGAGGCCGCGCTCCCAGCCCGCCCAGGCGAGCTCGGTCGCACCGATGCGCACGGCGAACGCACCGTCCGGGCGGCCGAGCGCCGCCTCGATGCTTGGTGTAAGAAAGTCGAGCGAGATCGGCCCACGAGCCAGACCTACGGCCAGGAGGACGGCCGAGAGTGCGGCCAACGCCGCCAGGCCAGCGCCGAGAAGCAGCGCTACCCGCGCCGCCCAGCACACCGCGCTCGCTCGCCGGGAGCCGCCGTCGCCTGGCTCCCCTCCCATCGCTCTGCGCCTCACCGCAGGGAATGTAGCAGCGCTGGGGTGGCGCGAGAACGGCGTCGCAAAAGACGACACCGAGTCGCAGATACTCACCCATGCCCTGGCCAGGGTGCACGGTCTGCGCTGCCCCGAATGCAGCTAGGCCGCTGCGGCGGCGGGGCGACGGATCTGAGCTCACCGTGTGATTGCACGCCGTCACGCCTCGACGTCGCGGCGCGACCCATGTGCCACTCGCTGGCACGCTCCCTGCGAGGGTTCGCATGCCGGGAGGATTGCCCGATGTTCGGAGAGACGATCCCGGTGATGGACTACGCGGCAGCTCTGCATCTCAGCTCGGCTCTCAGCGCCACGCTGTTCGGCCCCACTGCCTTGGCACTGCGCGCCACACTGGTCGCGGCAAGCGTCACCATGGGCGTCGTTGTGCTGCGCCTGGCGAGCCACGCACGCAACGGCCACCGTCGTGCCGGCGGTGCCCCGAAGCAGCGGAGGGTCGCGCCTCGTCCCGCCCCTGCCGACTTGATTCTGCAGCCCGTGGCCGCGCACGGGGCCCCCTGCTGAGCTTCCCGCTGCCGAAGGGCGCGGGGTCGGGCCGCCGTCAGCGCGGGCGATCCGCAAGAGCCAATACCCGCTCGGGCAGCATGGATCGCGCCCCGACCTCGGCGACCGCGAGATCAGCGACGAGCGCGCGGGCGCGCAGCATATGACCGCGGGGCATTGCAGCGGCGTACATTTCTTCTCGCCGCCGGGGCGCGGCAGACGGACAACCCTGCTACTGCGGCCGCGTGCCCTCCTTCGAGCACAGCCTGCTGGTGCAGATCTTCCGCAGCCAGCCGGAGCTGGTCCCCCAACTCCTCGCCTCGGCGCTCGGCGAGACGCTGCCCGCATCGAGCACCGCCGTGATCGCCGAATCCACCCTCGACCCGCTCGCCTCGGCCGACCTCCACGCCGACCTGGTCGTCGAGCTACGCGGCGCGGCGGGCGCCCTCACCTTCGCAATCGTCGTCGAGGTGCAGCTCGCCCGCGACCCGGGAAAGCACATCTCCTGGCCCATCTACCTCGGCCTGCTCCGCGCCCGCACACGCTGCCCGGTGGCGCTCCTGGTCGTCGCCCCCGATCCCTCCGTCGCCTCCTGGGCCGCCGAGACCATCCACTTGGGCCCGAGCGCATGGGTGCGCCCGCTGGTCCTCGGCCCGAGCCAGATCCCTCGCATCGCCGACCCCGAGGAGGCGGCGCGTCTGCCCGGCCTGGCCGTGCTCTCGGCGCGCGTGCACGGACGCAAGCCGCACGGCGAGGAGCTGCTCCCGGCGCTCACCGCGGCGATCGCGAGCGTCGACAAGGCCTCGGCCGGGGTGTACCTCTCGTACGTCTACGAGGCGCTCGACGCGGCGGCGCGCCAGGCGCTCAAGGAGCTGGCCATGGCCTTCGACGTCTCCCAGATCGACCCCACCTGGCGGATCGCGGACACCGCCTTCGGCCGGGAGGTCATGCCCTGGGTCTACATCGCGCAGGAGCGGCGCAAGGCGCTCGCCGAGGGGCGAGAAGAAGGGCTGCAGCAGGGGCGCGAGCACGGGCGCGAGCAGGGGATCGCGCAGGGCCAGCTGCAGGCCCGCCGCGAGCTTCTGCTGCGCCTGGCCGGCCATGCCGGGATCTCGTTCGACGACGCGCAGCGCTCCCGCATCGAGGCCTGCACCGACAGCGAGACGCTCGACCGCTGGATCGAGCGAACCTTCGATACCCGCAACGGCGGCGACCGCGAAGACGTCCTCCGCTGACTTCCCGCTACCGAAGAGCGGGGTCGGGCCGCCGTCGGCCCGGGCGATCCGCCCAAGCCAGCACCCGCTCGGGGAGCCTGGATCGCGCCCCGACCTCGGCGACCGCGAGACCTGCTGCCAGCGCGCGGGCGCGCCAGCGCCGGCTCGCCCGGCGAGGGAAGCCGCACTCGTAGCGCCAGCCGCCGCGCGGCAGGC
>CAZGUU010000439.1:0-3832 GCA_964529315.1 uncultured Enterobacteriaceae bacterium | reverse complement strand
GCCACGTCGAGGTGCCCGTCGCGATCGATGTCGGCGAGCGCGAGGCTGCCCTCCTCCAGCCAGCTTCCGGGGGACGAGAACGAGACCGCCGCCTGGAACGTCCCGTCACCGTTGCCGAGCTGCACCCAGAGCGGGCCCCAGTAAGCGTTGCCGAGCAAGTCGAGGTCGCCGTCGCGGTCGAGGTCGGCGGCCGCGTAGTCGGAGATTCCGCCGCCGCCGAGCGGCGGCGACACGGCGACGCCCGCGTCGAACGTGCCGTCGCCGTTGCCCCGGTGGAAGAGCGACTCCTGCTGGTTCGCGCCGGCGCTCGCGCCGCTGCCCGCGTTCGCGACGAGATCGACGTTGCCGTCTCGGTCGAAGTCCGCGGCGACGATGCCGATGCGCGTCGCGGATGCTCCCGCCGGCCCGGCGATGCTCGCGCCAGCGGTGAAGGTGCGCGCGATACCGTCGTTGTGCTTGATGTCGATCCCACCCGCCGTGGTGAGCAGTGCTACGTCGGGGAAGCCGTCACCGTCGAAGTCGCCCACGGCGAGGTTGCCCGCCCAGGGGCCGGAGTACGGATACGAGAACGAGACCGTAGCGACGAGGCTGCCGGTGCCGTCGCCGTAAGCGACGCGCACGAGCTGCGGCGATCCGCTCGAGTTGCGCTGCACGAAGGCGAGGTCGAGGTTGCCGTCGCGGTCGAAGTCGGCCGGCGTCAGGCGATAGAAGGCGTCGCCGCCGAGGAACGGCGAGGCGACCTCCGGGTCGCCGACGCCGCCGTCGGGTGCGAGCTCGCGCCGCGCGAGCGTCTCGGTGTTGTACACGTACCCGATCGGCTGGTAGCCCTTGGCGGACAGGATCTCGGGCAGGTCGTCGTTGTCGAAGTCTCCCACCGCGAGGTTGGTGACGGCGTTGAATGCGACCGAGAAGCCTGTCGCCGGGCCACGGAAGTCGTACGGCAGCGGGCCCAGCGTGAGGCCCTGTCCGGTGAAGAAGCGGCCCGCACCGGTGCCGCGCACCAGCGAGACCGCGACCGTCGAGCCGAGGCCTCCGATGCTGCCGCCCGTGACCACGACGTCGGGCACGAGGTCGCCCGTGAAGTCACCCGCGAGGAGCGCGTTCGAGTAGAAGCCGTCGACGTCGGTCGTGATCGGACGCGGCGGCGTGCCGGCGGCCGACGCGATCCAGTGCGCCATGCGGAGCGTGCCGTCGCCGACGTTCAGGCCGACCGACACGTAGTTCGCCTCGCGGTTGTCGTGGCCCGGCGGCAGCAGCACGTCGAGCGTCCCGTCGCCGTCGAGGTCGGTCGCCAGGGGCTCCGCGTAGACGTTGTCGCCGCCGAGCGGAAGCCCGGCGATGCGCTCGTTCGCCGGCAGATCGAAGGTGCCGTCGCCGTTGCCCGGCAGCAGCGCGACGCAAGCCGGGAAGCCGAGCGCCGGGCTCGGCCGGCCGCCGGCCCCGGCGTCGAGGTTCCGCCAGCCGCACGGCGACACCGCGAGCGCCACGTCGAGCGTCGCGTCGCCGTCGAAGTCGCCGAGGTACAGCGAGCGCGCGGTGGGAATCGCGAGCGTCGGCTGCGCGACGAGCGCCCCGCTGCCGTCGTTCGCGTTGAGCAGCGAGCCCAGGCGCGAGCCGTCGCCGTACACGACGTCGGGCGCACCGTCGCCGTTCACGTCTCCGAGCGCGATGCGGCCGGAGCCGATCTGCGAGGCGTTGCGCAGCTCGACCGGCGCCTGGAACGTCCCGTCGCCGTTGCCGCGCAGCGAGGTCAGGTTGGTGACCGTCAAGCTCGCGACCACCGCGTCGAGGATGCCGTCACCGTCGAGATCGGCGGCCTGCACGACGTGGCTTCGCCCGGTGGTCGAGCTCGCGAGCGGGCTCGCGAAGGTGCCGTCGCCCGCGCCGCCGAAGAACAGCAGCCGGCTCCGCACGTTGTCGACCAGCAGCAGGTCGAGGAGGCCGTCGCCGTCGAAGTCGCGTGCGAGCAGGCCGAGCAGGCTCGCCTCGGCGTCGGTCGTGGTGTGCAGCGTCGCCGGCGGCAGGAACGTCCCGTCGCCGTTGCCGAGCAGCACCAGCAGCCGGTTGCCGAGCACACCCTGCACGCGATCAAACACCGTCACCGCGAGGTCGAGGTACCCGTCGCGGTCGAAGTCGCCGCGCGCGACCCCGAAGCCGCCGCGGCCGCTCGTCTCCGCCGTCGCGACGAGCGTCGTCGGCTCGGCGAACACCGGGCCGCTGGGCTCGGACGCACCGTCGCAGGCAATCTGCGTCTCGTCTGGATCGAAGGTGAAGCTGCCGTCGCTGCGCAGCGACAGCGTGCCGAGGCCGGGCTCGCTGAGCCGGACGGCCTGGAGCGGATCCTGGTCGGGATCGGCGTCGTTGCCGAGGATCCCCGGCGCCGGCACCTCGAGCGTCTGATCGGCGCGCACGGTGTAGCGATTGCCGGCCGCGGTCGGTGCGCGGTTGCCGGGCCGCGGGCTCGCGGTCGGCGTGGGCTCCGGCGAGGCGGTCGGCACGGGGCTCGACGTGGGTGCCGGGGACGGGGTCGGAGACGAGGTCGGCGTCACCGCAGGGGTCGCACCCGGCGTCGGCGTCGGGCTCGGCTCGGGCCCGAGAGAGAGGACGAGATCCACCGCCGTACCCGCCGGCGCCCGCGAGCCACCGAGCGGAGTCTGGCCGACCACCGTACCGGGCGGCTGCGGATCGAAGCGCGTCGCGACCGCGCCGAGCGCGAACCCGGCAGCGGCCAGGGTGACCTCGGCGTTCGCCTGCGTGCTGCCGATGACGTTGGGGACCTCCGGCTGCTCGACGACCTCGAGCACGTAGGCCTGCTCGTCGAATCCACCGCGGCCGTCCTCGACCCGCACCTTCACGTCGTGGGCTCCGACGTCGAGCGAGGTCGGCTCCCAGGCGACCTTCCCCGTGACCGGGTCGATCGTCATGCCGGCAGGGCCCTCGACCAGCGCGTACGTGAGCACGTCGAGATCGAGATCGGTCGCATCGACGTCGTACAGGTACGATGCCCGCGGCAGCTGGCCGCTCGAGACCTCGAAGATCATCTCGTCGAGCTCGAGCTGTCCGCTGTTGTTCGCGAAGACGATCGAGCCGATCAGGTTCGCGTCCGTCACCCGCGCGCCGACGAAGCGATCGACGTTGTAGTTCGGACCGGGCGCCGAATCCTGGTCCCGAATCGCGAACAACAGCTCCCCCTGCGGCGAGTAGAACTGGATCCGATCCTGATCGGGCGAGGTGTTCACGATCCCCACCGCCACCACCGGAACCGTGAAGGTGAACGACTTCTGCTCGCCGAAGCCCGGGATGTAGGTCGCGTTCGGCGGCGAGGCCGGCCCGCCGTAGACGCCGCTCGAAACCGGGATCCCGCTCATCAGGACGCCGAGGCTCGCGTACTCGTCGGTCAGGCTCGCGCCGCTCGCGATCGGGTCGCCGGACGCCGTCTGGTCGAAGCTCACCTTGCGGACGTCGCTGCCGTGGAATCCGAACACCGTGGGGTCGGTGGTCGGCAGCGTCGAGAACACCGCGGCGCTGGCCGACCCGACGTCCGGCGGCGTGAGCTCGATGAAATCGAAATCAGCCTCGGGCGGATCCACCTCCGGCACCTCGACGACGATGCGCGTGATCGGCGTCGAGACGATCACCGGGAAGCGGTTTGGGGCCTCGGTCGGCTCCGGGGTCGGCGCCGCGCTGGGCGTCGGGCTCGGGGTGGCCGTCGGGGCCGGGGTCGCTGTCGGGCTCGGCGCCGGTGTTGGCGTCGCGCTCGGGCTCGCCGTGGGCGTGGGCGTGGGCGTGGGCTCGGCCGGCTCGCCGCGCTCCACCGCGCCGGCGTCGAAGG
>CAZGUU010000438.1:0-3851 GCA_964529315.1 uncultured Enterobacteriaceae bacterium | reverse complement strand
CCTCCCTTGCTGCGGCGCCGATCAGCCATCCGCGAGTGGAAATCGGCGGGATCGGCCGCTCGGTCGAGCGGGAGGCGCTCTCCCGAGCATGGCTCGCAGCGAACCCTACGGGAGACCGGATCCCGGCTGTCGCAGCGGCGCGGCGAGCGCGCGGCCGAGCAGATCTCCGGGCTCGGCCGTGCGGGGCTCAGGCCGCCGTCGCCGAGGGGTGCTGCGCGGCGATGCCCTGGCGCCAGGTGGTGCCGCCGAAGCGCTGCGAGAAGTCGAGCAGCTTCTTCTGGTGACGCTCGACGGTCTCGAAATAGAGGTCCCGGCGCTCGATCCTGGGGATCGAGCGCTCGGCCAGGCAGAGAAAGACGTGATTGACTTCCGAGAACTCCAGGTCGTGCGCCAGCTCGTATGCGTCCTGGAGGGTTCGGATCGTGCCGGTCACGCTCACCCGGAGCCAGGGCTCCACGGCGCTCGCCTTATCGATCAGCTCCGGGTCGGCCGGAGCGCCGAGCTGCGCCTCCGAGAGCGCGGCGCGCATCCGCCCCACGCTTGCTGCGTGCTGCGCCTCGTCCCGTGCCAGGTCCAGCCAGAATTCCGCCACCTCGGGGAGCTCGGCGAAGCATTCGGCGAGCCTCTCGTACAAGGCCTGGGCGTGCTGCTCGGCGCGGATCGCGAGCGCGAAGAGAGCACCGAGGGTGGTGCTCTCGGATGGCTGTTTCATGAGCGGCAGCTCCGTGTGAAGCAAAAAACAATCGGTGCGGCGGCGTGCCGGTGGTCCACCGCCTCTGCCCCGGTCGCAACGCCCATGATTCCTGCCACATGGCCGATGCCGTCGCAATCCCCTGGGCGCCGGGCGCCGATCCGCGGCGGCTGGCCGGCGAAGCCGGTGGCGGCATGGCGTCTGCGATGTGCCGAGGCGGCCGGCTCAGCGGCCCAGGATGCTGTAGAGCAGGACGCTCAGGACGATGATCGTCACGCCGACGTAGAGCCGATCGCGCTGCACCGCGAAGGCGACGATCGAGAAGGCGACCCGGGCAAGCGGCGTGGCCATGAGCAGCACCAGGCCGAGCTGGATCACGAAGCGCCCCTCGAGCCGCCATGCGCCCCGCAGGATGCCGCCGATCTCGCGCAAATCGGCCGGCTCGCCGTGGAAGACGCGATCGTCGGGCAGCTCGCTGCCGTGGCGCGCCAGGTAGATCGCCGCCCCGACCAGCACCACCGCCGTGGCCAGGAGCAGGCCCAGGCGGAGCAGGTTGCCGATGGTCTGCTCCACCTGCCAGTCGCTCCAGCCGTGGCGATCGTCGGGCGCCGTCACAGCCTTCCCCGCAGGCCTTCGTAGATCATCTCGACGCCCAGCGCGGCGATCACCCCGGCGAAGAGCCGGCGCAGGGCGCTGCTCTCGACGCGCGTCAGGACGCGCGCGCCGGCCAGGGCACCGACCAGCACGCCGAGCATCACCGGCATGGCGAGGCCGGGGTCGATGTAGCCCCGGGCGAGGTAGACCCCGGCGCTGGCCGTGGCGGTGACGCCGATCATGAAGTTGCTGGTGGTGGTCGAGACCTTGAAGGGCAGGCGCATCGCCCAGTCGAGCGCCAGCACCTTGACCGCGCCCGAGCCGATGCCGAGCAGGCCCGACAACGCGCCGGCGACGAACATCAGGCCGAACGCGGCGGGCACGCCGTAGACGCGGTAGGCGACGGGGCCAGCGGGTGTGGGGTAGCTGCCGTCCATGCGCAGGCGCGTCGCGATCGGGTCGGGCGGCTGGTCCTGCGCCGGATCGCCGTGCTTGCGCAGCGAGAGCCACGCCGAGGCGAGCAGCACCAGGCCGAAGACCACGGCGATGTTCGAGCCCGAGACGTAGGCCACGAGGATCGCGCCCAGGACCGCCCCGGTGGTCGTCGCCACCTCGAGGAACATGCCGATGCGCAGGTTGCTGTATCCGTCCTTGACGTAGGACGACGCCGCGCCCGAGGACGTCGCGATGACCGAGACCAGCGCCGCACCGGCGGCGTAGCGGATGTCGACGTCGAGCAGGATCGTCAGCAGCGGCACGACGACGATGCCGCCGCCCAGACCGGTCAGCGCGCCGAGGAAGCCCGCTGCGACGGATCCCGCCCAGACCACACCCGAAAGCTCCAGCACGTCCATCGTCGGTCGCCCGCGTCCCCCGGGACGTGCCCGTATATGGCGCGCCCGGTGCGGCCGATCAAGCGCCAGCCTCGCCGCGCCATCCCCATCCATCGCCACGATCCGCTGCCCGTCGCTCTCGAGCGAGCCAGAGCCCGCACCGGCGATTTCGTCGGGCGAGTGGGTGGTGCGGGCGTGTCGCGTAGGCGTTGTCCGCGCTTCCCGGTCGTGCTACCGTGACGCACATGCAGCGAGTCGGTGTGCGTCAATTGCAGCAGAACGCCGCTGCCGTGATGCGACTTGTGCGCCGGGGCGAGCCGATCGAGGTCACCGATCGCGGCCGCCCGATCGCCATCCTGGCCCCGCTCACCCCGGGGAGCGCGCTGGATGCGCTCGATGCCGCAGGCCGCGTCACCCGCGCTCGAGGAGATCTGCTCGATCTGGGCCCGCCCCTACGCCTGCCCTCCCGCGTCGAGCGCCCCTCTCGCCGACTCGCCCGCTTGCGGGCCGACGAGCGCTGATCGGCGCCGCCCGCCCCGTGGTCTATCTGGACTCATCGGCCCTGGTGAAGCTGGTGGTCTCCGAGCCCGAGTCGCGAGCGCTGCGCGCGTACCTGCGCCGCGAGCCGCAGCGCCTCTCCTGTGGCCTGGCGCGGACGGAGGTGCTGCGAGCCGTGCGGCCGGTGGGCCCGGTCGCGGTCGAGGTCGCGCGGCGTCTCTTGCGCAGCGTCGACCTCGTCCGGCTCGATGACGCATTGCTCGATGCCGCCGGGATGCTCGAGCCGATCGGCCTGCGCTCGCTCGATGCGATTCACCTGGCGGCGGCGCAGCTGGTCGCCCCGATGCTCCACGCCGTGGTCACTTACGATCGCCGTCTGGCCGACGCGGCGAGATCGCTGGGCCTGGCGGTCGCCGCACCGGCGTAGCGCGCGGCTGCGGTGCGGAGCTTGGAGGCGCGGGTCAGCTCTGGTCGTCGTCGGCGAGCGTCGCGTACCAGTCGAAGTCGCAGATCGGTGTCCAGCCCGGCATTCGCGATCCCTTGCGCAGCCGATCCTGCATGACCGCGGTGAGCTTGCCGTCGCGCGCCAGCTCCTGGAAGATCACCCCGGCGTTGGCGTGGTCGAAGAAGTCGCGCTGCCAGGACCAGCGGTAGCCGCCCGCGTAGCGGAACCACGAGCCGCCGGTGCCGGCGATCTCGTAGCTCGTCCCGTCGCTGCGGCGCAGCGGCGCCACCTGACGCCAGATGCCGACCACCTCGCCGAGCTGGTCGTCGATCAGCACGCGCACGTACGGGTAGACCCACCTCTCGAGGCCGCTCATCTCCGTGCCCAGCGCCCAGTCGCGGATCTGCTCGCGGCCGCGCGCGACGAATTCGTGCTTGGCGCCGAAGTTCCAGGTGTAGAGCGCGTCCTCGGTGTAGTAATCGGCCAGCGGCGACCAGTCGCCGGTCTCGCCGGCCCGGTCGTTTGCCGCCACCCAGCGGCGCATCATCTCCTCGAGCTCGGTGCGGGGAAAGGCGGGCATCTCGTTGCAACCTCCTCGGCGCCGCGCGCGCGACCTCTCCTCGGGCGCACGGCGCGGGCCCTCGCGGCGTGGCAGGCGATGGCTAGCCGGATCGCCGCGGCGCCGCAAGGCGCAAGGCGCGACAGGTGGCCGGCGTCGCGATCCGACCCCGGCGCGGGCCGCGTGGCTTGCGGTTTCGGCGCGGCTGCGCAACAGGGCTGCATGCCGCTC
>CAZGUU010000437.1:0-3860 GCA_964529315.1 uncultured Enterobacteriaceae bacterium | reverse complement strand
GAGCCGGCTGCCTACCTGGCCGAGGCGACCCGCCGCACGATCGACGATCCCGGCGTGCTCACCCTGCCGGCGCTCGCCGTCACGGCGTCGCGATCTACAACCTCGATGCCGAGCCCGACGCGGACTTCTGACCAACGCGGCCACTCACGCCATCACGTGCGTGAGCGGCCCTCGCTCATCCCGCGTGATCGCCATCGCGGAGCCGGTCCGCCACGCCATCAACCAGCGCGAGCGGCAACAGGCCGCTCCCTCCTCGAGCTGCATCCGGGTGGTGGAGCCATGGCACTCGGTCGCGGAGATACTCGTCGAACGACACGCGACGTCAGCGCAGCAAGCGCCCGAGACGCGGCAGCGCCTGAGCGAGCGGCACGACACGAATGCCGTCGACCTGGTAGTCTTCCCGGCCGCCGTAGAGAAGGAAGCAGCGCGCGACGGGGTAGTCGCGCTTGAACAGGCGCAGCGATGCGAGGTCCGCTTCGCGGAAGCGCGCCGAGCGCTTCACCTCGAGAGCCAGGAGGCCGCGCTCGCCGTAGAGCACGAAGTCGACCTCCTTGTGGTCGCGCGTGTGCCAATAGAAAAGCTCGTAGCCCAGGCCGAGATTGTCGTTGGTGGCGCGCAGCTCCTGCATCACCAAGGTCTCCACCGCCGGGCCATCGATCTCTGCGGCGGAATCGAGCGGGCCCACCGGGCGCAGCGCCCGATACACGCCGGCGTCGAAGAAGAAGAACTTCGGGTGGGCAGTCATCGAGCGCTTCGCGCGCCGCGTGAACACCGGCAGCCGCACCGTGATCAGCAGGTCGTCGAGGAGGTCGAAGTAGCCCTCGACGGTCTTGCGCGCGAGCCCGAGCTCGCGCGCCACCGTCGCCACCGACAGCACGCTCGCCTGCGAGAAGCTCGCGGTCACGAGGAACCGCGAAAACACGTCGAGGCGTCGCGTCAGTGCCTCTGCCTGCACTTCCTCGCGCAGATACGTGCCGGCGTAGGCCGCGAGGTACGCCTTCGGGTCCTTCTCGACGTAGGCGCTCGGCAGCTGGCCGTAGCGGACGGAGTGCGCGAGATCGAACGCGCCGCCGAGCTCGGCCGCCGTGAGCGGGTGCATCGTGGAGGTGCGGGCCCGGCCGGCGAGCAGGTTGACGCCACCCTTGCGCAGCTTGCGCGCACTGGATCCCGTCAACGTGAACCGCCAGCGGCGCGTCTCGATCAAGCGGTGCACTTCGTCGAGCAGGACCGGCAATCGCTGGATCTCGTCGATGACGATGTGATTCGGAGCCGCAGCCAAGGCGCGCGCCTCGAGGCGCTCGGGATGGGCGAGGAGCTCGGTATAGACCGCGATGTCGAGCAGGTCGATGACGAGCGCCTTCGGAAAGGCGCGCCGCAGCAGGGTCGACTTCCCGGTTCCGCGCGGGCCGAGAAGAAAGAGGCTCACCGCGCGCGGCAGGGCAATCTGGCGAGTAAACACGCTGCCGTTATTACATGAAAAACGGCGGCGGCACTACTCCTGCGGCTACACCGCGTCCCGTCCGGCCCTGCGCTTCGCGCAGCTCACGAGGGCACGGCGCCATCGGGGAGAGCGGACCGGACGTCTTCTCGGTCCGCACGCTGCATTCCTCGGGCCATCTGACCGGCGCCAGCTCGCCTGATCTGACCAGACACCGGATCACACCGATTGAACGGTTACGTGGCAGAGCCCCGTGGCCACGAGCATGCAGCCCCGCACCCGCGGGGCCGGGGCTGCCATGTGCTGCGAAGCGAAGGTCTCCGGCGAGCGGCAGCACATCGAGCAGCACGAGCCGCAGGGCGACGTGCAGGAGAACAGCCTGCACGCAGTCGCGTTGCCGGGTTTCAGGCGTTGACCCCGGGTAGGCGAAGTCCCGTGGACGGGCTCCTACCCCCGCATCCACGACCAGGGCGTCCCTCCGGATCGCTGGCTTTCGGACTACCTGACCACCTATGTGCAACGCGACGTGCGCCAGCTGCTCGACGTCGCCGACCTCGCGACGTTCACGACCTTCCTGCGCCCTTGCGCCGGCCGCAGTGGGCAGGAGCTCCATCCGGCCAGCCTGGGCGCCGACGCGGGGATCAGCCACAACACGGCGAAGGCCTGGCTGTCGGTGCTCGAAGCCAGCTACCTCTGCGTGCGCGTGCCGGCCTGGCACCGCAACTTCCGCAAGCGCGCGGTGAAGGCCGCGAAGCTGCACTTCATCGACTCGGGCCTGCACTGCCACCTGCTCGGCATCCGCGGCCCCGACGACCTGCACCACCACCCGCTGCGGGGCGCCGTGTTCGAGAGCTGGGTCGCCTCGGAGATCCTGAAGGCGCGACTCAACGCCGGCCGTGAAGCGTCTCTGTCCCACTACCGCGAGGCACGCGGTGTCGAGGTCGACGTGGTCGTCGAAGGCGCCGGCGCGACGAGGCTGGTCGAGGCGAAATCCGGCGCCACCGTGTCGGCCTGCCACTACGAGGCAGCCGTCACCCTCGTCGCGCGGCTGCGCGGCGAGGAGCCGCCGCGCGCGGCGAAGGCCGTGCTCGTCTACGGTGGCGACCAGGCCCAGCGGCGCAGCGACGTCGACGTGGTGCCCTGGGACCGCATCGGCGATCGGGACTGGGACCGATCGCCCGCGGACCGAGCGAGGCCCGAGCTCGACGGGACTTGGGCATTTCGCGGGGGTCACCTCTAGAAATATCAGGGACGTACGCCTGGTCGGAGCTCGAAAAGCGCAGGCACACGACGAATAGGACCGAGCGTGCTGCCGAAAACGTCTGGGATGCCGAACGCGGCTGCGCCATGGCGCGCATGGTCCAAGACTTCGGCCGCGCTCGAGGCCAAGGTTGACCCGGAGGAGTTCGCGCTCGAGCTCAGCTCGGAGCCCTTCCCGGTGCGCGGCTGCCCGGTGCGCGGCTACGAGCGCGTGGCGGTCGAGGTCGTGGACGTGTATGGCAACGAGTCGGCCGTCGTGCGGGAGATCTGAGCCATGAAGCTCATCCACGACTTCCAGGGCCTCGCGATCCGTCTGACCGACGAGCGACGGGCACACATCCTCGAGCACCCCGAGATGTCCTCGATGGAGGCTGCGATCGAGGAGACCCTGCTCCAGCCGGAGCGGGTCGTTCAATCCTTCAGCGATCCCCAGGCCAAGCTGTACTATCGTTTCTACTTCCGCACCGTGGTGGGCGGCAAGTATCTATGCGTCGTGGTCAAGACACATGAAGCAGACGCCTTCGTGCTGACCGCCTACCTGACGGACCGCGTCAAGAAGGGAGTGCCGCTATGGCCGACAATCGCAAACGAGTGAGGATCTGGTACGACCCGGAGGGAGATTACCTCGAGGTGATCTTCGACCAGAAGGCAGGGTATTTCCGTGAGACCCAGAGCGACCAGGTGATGGAAAAGGTCGACGATGCGGGCAACATTCTGGGTTTTTCGGTGCTCCGCGTGAGCGCGATGAAGACGAAGCCGCTCGAGGTCGCTCTCTGACGCCGCGGTCGAGATTCTGAGCCGATACGGACAATGGCGCTACCTGTTCGTGTCGCGGAAGAAGCTCGAGGGTGCGCGGGCCTTCGGTGTGAAGTCGCTCGCCGAGCTCGCCGACAGCCTGGTCGTGGCGAGGCCCGAGCCGCAGCTCGAGCCGATCCCGCTCGCGGACGCGAGTGTCAAGCGCGAGGCATTCAAGAGGTGGTGGCGCGCCAGCTGACGAGCCGCTGCAGCCGACGAGCGGCGCGGCGGGCGAGGTGAGCCGCACCGGGGGGCGTCGAGCGCCTGCGGCCCACCCGGCGGCGGCGAGGACCCTTCGCTGCTGGACCCGCCTTCGCCGTCGCGGCGGACCACAGGCACCCTGGGCCTGTCCGGGGATTCCTGCTCA
>CAZGUU010000436.1:3610-3890 GCA_964529315.1 uncultured Enterobacteriaceae bacterium | reverse complement strand
CCGCGCGCCGCGCCGAACGCCGGGCCGGGCGTTTCTCGAAGCGTCATCTCGCGCGCCGCGCCGGGCATCGGCCCGAGCGCCGTCCTGGGCACCGTCGCGAGCGCCGCTCCCGGCCTCGCACCGGGCTCGCCACGCAGCTTCACGCCGCCCCCCGCTCGCCGAGCTTCTCGAGCAGCGCCGGGACGAGCGTTTCGAGGTCGGCGACCACCTTCAAGTCGGCGAGCTTGAAGATCTCGGCGCTGCGATCGCGGTTGATCGCCACGACGCACTCCGAGCCCTT
>CAZGUU010000436.1:0-3600 GCA_964529315.1 uncultured Enterobacteriaceae bacterium | reverse complement strand
ATCCCCAGCGTGTGCTGGCTCGCGCCCGAGATGCCGGCGGCGACGTAGAGGCGCGGCGCCACCACGCGGCCGGTCTGCCCGACCTGCCGCTCGAAGGGCAGCCAGGCCTTGTCGACCACCGGACGCGACGCGGCCAGGGCGGCCCCGAGGCGCTCGGCCAGCCGCTCGTAGAGCTCCAAGCGCTCGCGGCTGCCGATCCCGCGGCCCACGGCCACGATCCGCTCCGCCTCGGCGATGTCGACCGTGCGCGGGTCGGCGTGGACGAAGGCCACGTGCTCGACGCGCGTCGCGACGCCCTCGAGCGCGGGCAGAGCCTCCACCTCCGGGCGGCGCGGCGCCTCCTTGCCCGGCCCGCCGGCCCCGGGGCGCAGGGTGGCGATCGCCGGCGTCGTGCGCAGGCGCACACGCGCGTAGAGCTTGCCGCCGTACACCACGCGCGCCGCTTCGACGGCTCCGGCGGGCGTGATCTTCACCCAGTTGCAACCGCTGGCCAGAGCCAGCCGACGCGCCGCGGCCAGGCGCGCGGCGACGTCACGGCCCAGCGGTGTCGCGCCGAGCAGGACCAGCCGCGGCGTCTCGCGGTCGAGCGCTGCGGCGAGAGCTCCGGCGCAACGCTCTGCCGAGCGCGCTTGCGCGCCGCCACCCGGGGCCATCAGGATGCGGTCGGCACCGCGCCGCCCGAGCTCGTCGATCACACCCTCCCCGGCAGAGCCGAGCACGACGCAGGTCACGCGGCCGCGCACCGCGTCGGCGATCTCGCGCGCGTCGCCCAGGACCTCGAGCGCGATGTCGGTCGCGCGCTCCCCCTCGGTCTCGGCGACGCCCCAGATGTCCGGCAGCTCGGCCACGACTCACGACGAACGCGCGCCGACGTTCGCCCAGCTGATCACCTCCAGCCGATCGAGGCGGATCGCCAGCCGGTTGGGGGTGAAGAGCAGCCCGAACATCGCCTCGCGTGCCTTCTCGTCTCCGTAGTAGCGCTGCGCGTGCTCGCGGCACACCCGCTCGACGACCGCGCGATCCTCGACGACTTGCGCGTGCGCCTTGATGCACAGGCCGCCCCCGAACCCCAGCTTGAGCCCGGTCGTGGACAGACAGATCGAGCAGCGCGGATCGCGGCGGTAGGACTTCTCCTTGACCCGCCCCCGGACGGTGGTCGTCCACATGTCGCCATCGAGCAGGCAGTAGAGGTGGACGGTCACGATCGGAAAGCCGTCGCGTGTCAGGTGTGACAGGAAGGCCTCGCGCCCTGCCCCGATCAGCCGCTCGATCTGCTCCGCCGTGAGCTGGGTCTCGGGGTGCTTGCGCGGGTCGCCCCAGCGGTCGACCAGGGCCGGGTCGAGCGTGCCCAGACGTCCTTCCCGGATGTACGACTTCTCGTCTCCCATGATGCGCTCTCCTTCGCGACGCGCTCAGCGCCCGCGAAACGCCGGCAGGACCTCCCGGGCGAACAGCTCGCGTTGCGCGGTCGAGACGAACATCGCCTCGACGCCGATCTCCTCGTAGCGACGGACCTCGGCGACGGCTGCCTCGGGCGTGCCGCAGAAGATGCTCTCGACGAAGCGCCGATAGAGGGGGTGCGAGCGCGGCGGGTTGTAGAGGTGCTGGCCGTCCTCGTCGACCAGGTAGCCGAAGCCCAGGATGTGCTCGTCGTAGAACCAGCGCAGCACCTTCTCGCGCAGCGCGAGCGCCCGCTCGAGCGAGGCCGCCAGACAGAAGTCCTTGAACACCGCGACGCGCAGCCGCTCGGCCGGCACGCCCGCCGTCGCTCCGGCCTCGCGGTAGGCGCGGATGCAGGCCGCCGCTTGCTCGAAGGTCGAGGTGGCGACCCAGTAGGGCCAGCCGCCCTCGCCCGCGCGCCGCGCCGCCTTCTGCGTCGTGCCGCCGCACAGCCACAGGGGCGGGTGGGGGCGCTGCACCGGCCGCGGTCGCACGGCCACGTTCTCGTAACGGTAGTGGCGGCCGTGGTGCGAGAAGCGCTCCTCGGAGAGCGCCGCGCGCAGCACCTCCATCGTCTCGACCAGGCGCACACCCCGCGTGCGCTTGTCCGCCGCGAGCCCGTCGAACTCGAGCGGCCGGTAGCCCATGCCGAGGCCGAGGATCAGCCGCCCGCCCGAGAGCCGGTCGTGGGTGGCCGCGTCCTCGGCGATGCGCAGCGGATCGTGCAGCGGCAGCAGGAGCGCGCCGGTGACCAGCTTGATGCGCCGGGTGGCCAGCGCCAGCCCGGCCAGGGCGACCAGCGGCGCCGGGCAGAAGGCGTCGTAGGTGAAGTGGTGCTCGGCCGCGCCGAAGGCGTCGAAGCCCATCTCCTCGAGGGCGCACGCGCTGTCGACCATCGCCGAGTACTCCAGCGCCAGGCTGCGCGGTGCCGCGCGCTGCTTGGCCAGACCTCCGGTTCCGCTCCAGAACTCCATCGCCTCACGCCTGCAGCAGGGGCTGCACCTCGGCGGCGAGGTGGCGCAACGCCGCCTGCACCGACTCGCCGTCCCTCTCGGGGTGCGGCACGCGCCAGAGAAATTGGTTTGCGCCGGTCGCGCCGTGCAGCCGGTGCAGCTCGGCCACGGCCGTCGCGGCGACCCGGCCCGCCTCCCACGGCAGGTCGACGGTCACCGCGAGCTCGACCTCGCTGCGCGCACGCCCCGCGCGCTCGAGCGCCGCCTCGTAGGCGCCCGAGCGCCGCTCGAGCTCTCCCGCGTCTGCCGCCGGCAGGATCACCGAGTGGCCGCGCGCGGCGGCGAGCTCGAGCCAGCGCTCGTCGTCGGCCAGCATCCACACCGGCGGCCGCGGCTGCTGCACCGGCTTGGGCGTCACGGTCAAGAAGTCGGGAAGCTCGGGGCCACGCTCCCACTGCGGCGCATACGGCCCGCCCATGCGGCGGCGCGCCAATCCGGTACCCGGCGGCGTATGCCCCGGAAACCGGTAGTGACGCCCGCCGAAGGAGATCTCGTCGAAGGACCACGCGGCGAGCACCAGGTCGAGCGCCTCGACGAGCCGCTCGGCGCGCTCGGCGAACGGCACGCCGCGCACGGCGAACTCGCAGGCGCGCTCGCCGGCCGCCACGCCGAAGCCGAGCCGCCCGCCCGAGAGCAGGTCGACCATGGCCAGCTCCTCGGCGACTCGCACCGGGTGCGCGCAGGCGAGCACGAAGAGCCCGCCCAGGCGGATCGCGCGGGTGTGCCGGGCCAGGGCGGCGAGCACGATGGGCAGCGAGCCGAACGCCCCGTCGGCGAAGTGGCGGTCCTCCAGCCAGACGCTGTCGAAGCCCAGGCGATCGGCGGCGACGATCTGCTCGACGACCGCGGCCAAGCCGTCGTCGGAGCCCGCGCACCCGTAGAGCAAGCCGAGACGCATGATCAGGTGAGCAGGTAGCCGCCGTCGGCGACCAGCGTGGCGCCGGTGACGAAGCCCGCCGCCGAGCCGGCGAGGAAGAGGATCACCGAGGCGACGTCCTCGGGCGTGGCCACGCGGCGCAGGGGGGTGCGCGCGATCATCGCCTTCTCCAGCCCGGCGTCGAACGCCGCGGCGGTCCCCTCGGTGCGCACCGCGCCCGGGCAGACGGCGTTCACACGGATGCCGTCGCGCGCGAGCTCGATCGCCGCG
>CAZGUU010000435.1:0-3916 GCA_964529315.1 uncultured Enterobacteriaceae bacterium | reverse complement strand
GCCCGCCGCGGTTGTCGGCAGCGTGGCTTCGGCCTAGAGTAGCCGGCGATGGACCGGGCCCCGGAATCGATCGAAGCGGCCGTCGACGCGCTGGTCGAGGAGTACCGCGGCCGCTGCCTCTGGTTCTTGCGCCCCGACTATCGCCCTACGACGCGCGAGGACCGGCTGCGCGCGCTCGACTACATCGAGCGCAACGGCGACCTCGTGGCCTATCAGCGAGCCGCGAAGCTGAAGCGATGCCTCTCACTGGGCTCCAGCGCATCGTCTGCAGGCTGATCGCGGCCAACCGCATCGCCAGCGGAGAGAGCTACGTCGCCGGGGCCGTGGCCCTGAACGAGCTGATCGGCGCCGCGCGCCTGTCGCGCGACATCGATCTCTTCCACGACACGGACGCGGCGGTCGAGGCGGCGTGGGCCGCCGACCGCACCCTTCTCGAAGCGCAGGGCTTCACCGTGCGCAGGGTGCGCGAGCGGCCCTCGTTCGTCGAGGCGGAGGTCGAGCGAGACGGCGAGATGGTGCTCATGCAGTGGGCCCGCGACAGCGCCTTCCGGTTCTTCCCGCTCGTCGAGCACGCGGAGCTGGGCCTCACGCTGCACCCGTTCGACCTCGCGACGAACAAGGTGCTCGCGTTGATCGGCCGGCTCGAGCCACGCGACTGGGTGGACGTGATCGAATGCGACAAACGCCTGCAGCCGCTCGGCTACCTCGCCTGGGCAGCCTGCGGCAAGGATCCCGGCTTCGGCCCCGCAGCGATCCTCGAGCACGCAGGGCGCACCGGCCGGTACACCCAGGCAGAGATCGCCCAGCTGTCCTTCGCCGGGGTCGCTCCCAGCGCCGAGGAGCTGTCCCGCAGCTGGCACGCGATGCTGGAGACCGCAAGGCGGATCGTCGCCGAGCTCCCGGGGGAGCAGGCCGGCGCGTGCGTGCTCGGGCCGGCTGGCGATCTGTTTCGCGGCCCGCCCGACGAGATCGCTCCCGCGCTCGAGCGCGGGCACATCTCGTTTCACCGCGGCTGCATCCGGGGCGCGTTACCCAGCCCGCTCGCGCGCGGCTAGCCCAGAGCTCCGGCTCGGGTCGGATCTCGAAGAGAAGCCCTGCACCGACGGGCTCCACCATCGGCCCGCCTCGTGGCTGCGCGTACCAGATCCGGCCGCAGCCCGAGGTCGGCGAACGCCTCGCAATCGACCCGCCCGAAGCGCGGCGGCGGGCCGGCGATCCGGGCCTCGCGAGCCGATGTCCGCTGGAAGCGCTCGATGGCCCTCGAATCTGGCCGGACGCTAGCGGGGAGACGGCGTGGAGACACCCGTGGACGCCCGAAGCTCCGCGACGCTCGCACCGGCGCTCCGCTCGGCACCGCCCGGGTCTCGCGTCAGCGGGCTACCGCTCGAACGGAGGCTGCCCTGGCCCACTCATCAGCTCGGCACGCCCTGCGCGCAGGAAGGCCGAGAGCGACGAACACCGTCGCCGTGCTGCCGCGGCCCAGGCGCTGCTCGACAAAGATGCCGGGCGCGATCTGGTCGCCGCGGCGCGCCTCGCTCGGGTCGACGGCGGGCGGCGCCTCCGGGTGAGCGAGCTCGTCACCCTCGGCGGCGGTGAGCGCCCAGACGATGCCGCGGCGCGGCCCGCGCTCGGGCGATGCCTCTCGATCGCGCAGGTAGACGCCCTGGCGCGCGTGGTCGGAGAGGTGGCACACCAAATCGGGGGCCGAGCAGAAGACCAGCGGACGGACGAAGGGAATCGAGCGCTCCTTGGCCGAGCGCTGGCGGTCGAGCAGCTCGCGCAGGCGCTTGGCCCTCTTGTTGGCGAGGATCAACGGGCTGTCGTACGTGTAGAGGCAGCCGTCGGCTCGCCAGGTCCAGGTGCCGGCGTCGCCGTCGAGCTCACCCGGCGGCTCATCGGCGGGCTCGGGAGTCGACCTGCGGTGAGCGGCCCGCCAGGCTCTGCCCCCGGCTTCCCTGTGCCGCGGCCGCGATCGCCACCAGGAAGACGGAGTCGAGGATCCAGACGCCGACCTGGACGTACCCATAGACGTCGTTCCACGGCGCGGGAAGGAGGTACCTCCCACCCGGAGCCAGGAGGAGGCCGGTCGTCGTCATGGCAAGCGCGAGGGCCCACCTCCCTTCCCGGGAGCCGCCGCCCGAGGTCGACGCGATCCGGGCGAGCGCGACGAGGGGCAGGAGGATGAGGAGGTCATCGTACCAGCGATGGTAGGTCCAGAAGCGGGCCACGAAGGCCGCCAGGCCGATGAGGAGCCACGGGTCTGCCCTCCGGAGACGCACGAGGGTGGCGCTGAACAGCGCGAGCATCGCGGAGGACGCGGCGAGGATCCAGGTGCCGAGCCCTGCACCGGTCAGGAGGCTGTGGAGGTTCGACTCGCCCGCGCGCGTGGCGAGCGCCCGGCCCCGCTCGAGGAACTGGCCGAGAAGCTCGACGACGCCGGCCTGCTGCCAGGAAGCCGCGGCCACCGTGAGCCCCGCGTAGGCCGCGCCGACGAGCGCGGCCACCCGGATCCCTCCGGGCATCACCAGGACGAGGAGCAGGAACGGACCGCTCACGGTCGGCTTCGCGAGCGCGAGGACGAGGAGCGCCGTCGCCGCGAGGTCCCGGCTCCAGGCCGGGGCACGGTCCCGGAGCAGGAGAAGACCACCCACGAGCGCGGCGAGCACGTGGAGAGTCGCCTGCCCGTTGCCGATCACCGCGCCGGCGGGATAGGTGCCGAGCGGAACGAGCGCCAGGAGAAGCCGCTCGCCCCTCTGGCTCGCACCGCTCTCGCGCGGGAGCGACCAGACGAGCCACGCGAGCGCCGCGAGAGCCGTGAGGACGTAGACGGCCGTGGTCGCGGCGATCGGCTGCCATCCATAGATCGGCGCGAAGAGGAGGATCGTCGCGGGCGGGTACGTATGGTCGACCGCCTCGGAGCCGCCGTAGCCGGGCTGCCCATCGAACCAGGCCACGACCATCCGGTGAAAGAGGCCAAGGTCGATCCCACCGGGCCAGACCGCGATCGGCCCGATGGCAGGAGGGCGGGCGAGGAGTCGGTAGAGCTCGTAGCTCAGCCATGGGACGGCCAGGCCCGCGAGGAGCGCGGCCGCTCCCGCCCGCACCGTCCGGGAGATCGGCTCACGCGCACCGCGCCCCACGATCTCGCCCATTCCCGGGCTCCCGTCGCCCGTCCCTGCCGCCTCGGAGCCCTCGCTCGCGATCCTGGCCGTCCGGCCATATGGCGAGGGTCGCGATGCGGCCGCCGCGCGAGCGGGGACCGGTCCGCGGGCATGCCCGCTGGGGCGCGGTTCGTAAGCTCGCACGTCGATCGCAACTATTCGCCGCTCGCGCGCGGATCCACAAGTGCGGCGCGAGCGAGCGGGGCCGGGGCGCGGACGACCGCGCGGACTCGATCCCCTTGGAGCGCAGAACCTGGCCTGCGCGAATCACACGCCCCCGGAGGGACCGTCCGAGCGGCAGGACTCTCGGCAATTCAGGCCGTGAGAGCTTTCTGGACCCGCCAACCGCACCGCCAGCGCAGAGCGCTGCGTCTCCGGGGCCGTGGCCTCGAGCGAGCTGATCGAGCCGCGCGAATGGTCGCACCGTGACTCGAACACGGGACCTCTTGCATGTGAGGCAAGCGCTCTAACCAGCTGAGCTATGCGACCGCGTGGCTGGCCGAGAGCTAGCAATCGACCCCGGGGCCGTCAAAGCATCCGCTGCGCGGCGACGACTCGCACCAGGCCCGACCCGAAGACCCGCCCCGGGCGGGCAGCAGGGGCCCCCCTGACGCGAGCCGAGGACCCGGCCCCGGCGGGCGCCGAGGATCCGCCCCAGGCCCGCGTGCCAGCAGCGCGGCGATGATCTAGTCTCGCGCCTCGGCGCGGCCGACGCCGCGTCGCCGCGCCGCGCGGACGAGCCACGCCGGGTCGCC
>CAZGUU010000434.1:0-3921 GCA_964529315.1 uncultured Enterobacteriaceae bacterium | reverse complement strand
GCGGCGCCGATCGCGTAGCCCGCGCAAGCGAGCGCGACCGCCTCGATCTCGAACGAGACGAGAATCGCGCCGCGCGAGAAGCCCAGGGCGCGCAGCGTGCCGATCTCGGCGGTGCGCGCCTGGACGGCCGCGTACATGGTGTTCGCCGCACCGAAGCCCGCGCCCACGCCGGCGAGCAGCGCGATGCCCACGACCAGGACGTAGAGCGTGTTGGCCGACTTCGACTGCTTCTCGTAGTAAGCGGTCTCGGGCTGCGCCTCGATGGCGTGGCGCGGGTTCGCGTCGATGCGCTGCTGCAGTGCGGCCTGCTCCGCCGGGCTCGCCGCGCGCAGGCGGACGCCGGAGTACGGGAACGGGCGGCGTGCATCGTTGGCCAGCTCGCGCACGTCGACCCAGACCTCGCTCTCGAAGGACGAGCCGCCGGAGTCGAACACCCCGACCACCTTCCAGCGGCTGCGGCCGAACTCGATCTCCGAGCCGATCTCGGCGCCGGCGTAGCGCCCGACCACGCCGCGGCCCACGATCGCCTCGTGGGCGCTCGGCTGGAGCATCCGCCCCTCGACGACGCGCACGTCGTCGTGCACCGCGAGCGCGACCGGCTCCACGCCGCGCACCAGGACGTTCTCGCGCCCACCCTCGCGGGTGCGGAAGAAGGGCTGCACGACGAGCTCGGGCGAGACGAGCGGCCGGCCTTCGGCGTCGCGGGCGATCCCGTCCAGGAAGCGAATCGCCTGGAAGGCCTCGAGCGTGATCTGGCTCGATCCGTCGTTGTCCGAGCCCTTGCGCATGACCACCAGGTTGCGCGGGTCGCCGGTCGAGACCAGCGTGCGCTTCAAGCTCGAGATCAGCCCGAGGAGCAAGCTGCAGGCGACCACCACCAGGGCGATGACCGATGCGGTCATCAGGCTGCGCGCCGGGCGGGCAGCGACGTTGCGGACGCTGTAGGAGAGCGGCAGGGGCACGCTAGAAGATCTCGTGCAGCGACTCTGTGACCGACTTGCGCGCCGCACCCAGCGCGGGCACCAGCCCCGAGAGCATGCCGACGACCAGCGAGAGCGCGATCCCGTCGGCGATGACCTGGGGGCCGACGATGAAGTTGCCCAGCGGCCCCAGCGTGTCCGCCCAGCCGGAGAGCGCGCGCAGGCCGCGCGTCAGGCCGACGGCCAGCCCCACCCCGACCATGCCGGCCAAGCTCGACAGGGTCGCAGCCTCGGCGAGCAGCATGCCGAAGATCGCCCGGCGGCCGAAGCCGATCGCCTTCAGCACCGCGATCTCGCCGGCCCGCTCGCGCACGCTCATCGAGGCGGTGTTCGCCGCGATGAACACGATGCACAGGGCGACCAGTCCGGTCACCACCAGGATGATCGTGACGAATCCCTGCAGGGTGCCGAAGAAGTTCGAGAAGAAGCTCTTCTCCGTCTCGCTCGCCGTGGGCGCCTCGCTGTTGCGCGACAGCTCGTCGATCTCGGCCATCACAGCGTTCACCTGGCCCGGGTCCTGGATCCGCGCCCAGATCATTCCGGCGATGCCCAGCCCCCGGCCGCGCTTGGCCTTGAGCGCCTCGTCGAGGTAGGCGCGGTTGAACCAGAAGAACGGCGCCCGGTCGTCGCCCACCTCGCCGACGATGCGGAAGTCGAGATCCACCGGCCACACGGTGCTGCGCAGCGCGATGCGGTCGCCGATCTTCCATCCGTACTGCAGCATGAGCTTGCGCCCGACGATGGCTCCGTCGCGGTAGCGCTGGAAGTCGGCGAGCTGCTCCGAGGGGATCGCGTAGTCGGGGTAGACCGTGCCGATGTGCTCCGCCTCGACGGCGAAGTTCGGGAAGGTGACGCGCCCCTCCTCCTCGAAGGCGCCGCCGTACCAGGTCATCGCCACCGCGCCGGCCACTCCCTCCACCTGACGCACCTTGCGCGCAAACGAGTAGGGCATCGAGTACACCAGCCCGGCGCGGTTGTGCACCGAGATGCGCGTGCTGCTGGCGATGTCGTCGAGCATCTGGTCGAGCCCGGCGGGCATGGTGAGCAGCAGGCAGACGAGCAGCACGGCCAGCGCGATGGCGCCGGCCGTGAACGCGCTGCGCAGGCGGTTGCGGCGCAGGTTGGCGAGCACCAGCCCGGCGTACTTCACCGCGCCGGCCCCGGCGCGACCCCACCGCTCGTGCCCGGCGCGCCACCCGCCGCCAGGCGGATCGCCTCGGAGGCGCGATCGGCGTCCTGGCCCTCGAGCAGGATGCCCTTGTCGAGGTGGAAGACGGCGTCGACGTAGCGCAGCGCGCGCGGGTCGTGCGTCACCATGACCACCGTCTTGCCGAACTCGTTCTTCAGCTCGCGCAAGAGCTCGAGCGTCGCCTCGGCGTTGCGCGCATCCAGGTCGCCGGTCGGCTCGTCGGCGACGATCAGGTCCGGGTCGGTGACCACGGCCCGGGCGATGGCGACGCGCTGCTGCTCGCCGCCCGAGAGGGTGCGCGGGAGGTGATCGAGGCGGTGCTCGAGGCCGACCACGCGCAGCGCCGTCTCGGCGCGGCTGCGCCGCTCCTCTCGGTCGAGGTCGGTGAGCAGCAGGGGCAGCGCCACGTTGTCGCGCGCCGTGAGCACCGGGATCAGGTTGAAGAACTGGAAGATCAGGCCCACGTGACGCGCGCGCCAGCGGGCGAGCTCGTCCTCGTCGAGCTCGCCCAGGGGCTGCCCCGCGACCACCACCTCGCCGCCGGTCGCCCGGTCGATCCCCGAGACCAGGTTCATCAGCGTCGACTTGCCCGAGCCCGACGGCCCCATGAAGGCGACGAAGTGGCCCGCCTCGATCGACAGCGAGACTCGCTCGAGCGCGTGGACCTCGTCGACACCGCGCCGGTAGCGGCGCGAGACGTCGCGGATCTCGATCAGGGGGAGGGCGCCCTCGGCGCGGGGGTTGGGTCGCATCGCCGGGCGCAATGCTAGCCGACGGCCGACGGCGTGGCCACGACGCCCCCGCCGCCTCGCCGCCCTCGAGCCCCCACTCTCGGCGAGACGGGCGAGATGGTAGAAGCAATGGTCGAAAAGGGCATGCAAGTGGCCGATCGGCACGCACCGGACCCGAGCCAGGCGACGCACCCCGCGACGCCGACGCTCGTGGGCGTCGTGAACCTCACCGAGGACTCGTTCTCCGACGGCGGTCGCTACCTGGACCCCGAGATCGCCGCGGCGCGCGCCCTCGACCTGGTCTCCGAGGGGGCCGGCACGATCGATCTGGGTGCGGCCTCGAGCCGCCCCGGAGCAGCCGTGGTGACACCCGAGGCGGAGATCCGCCGCCTGGCACCGGTGGTCGAGCGCCTGGCCGATGCCGGCGTGCCGATCTCGATCGACAGCTTCGCGCCCGACACGCAGCGCTGGGCCATGGCGCGAGGCGTGGCGTTCCTGAACGACATCCAGGGCTTCCCGCACGCCGAGCTCCATGCGGAGCTCGCGCGCTCGACCTGCCGCCTGGTGGTCATGCACTCGGTGCAGCGCGCCGGCCCGGCGACGCGGGTCGCAACGGACCGCGAGGCGGTGCTGCGCGGCATGGCGGAGTTCTTCGCCGAGCGCCTGGGCGCGCTCCAGCGGGCCGGCGTGGCGCGCGAGCGCCTGATCGTCGACCCCGGCATGGGCTTCTTCCTCGGCACCGACCCAGAGGTGTCGCTCGAGGTGCTGCGCCGCCTGGGCGCGCTGCGTCGCTCGCTCGGCCTGCCGGTGTGGATCGGCGTGTCGCGCAAGTCCTTCCTCGGTCAGATCACCGGCCGGCCGATCGCCGGACGCGGCGCAGCGACGCTCGCCGCCGAGCTCTTCGCCGCACGCCAGGGCGCCGACTTCCTGCGGACGCACGACGTCGGCGCGCTGCGCGATGCGCTGCTCGTCGAGCGCGCCCTCGAGGCGTAGCCGCCGCCGGCCGCCGATGCCGGGCCGC
>CAZGUU010000433.1:3086-3944 GCA_964529315.1 uncultured Enterobacteriaceae bacterium | reverse complement strand
CCGGGCGAGCGCACGGCTTCCCGGGCCCCCGGCGCCGTCCCCGACGACCACCAGGACGCGGAAGCCGTGGCCGACCAGCTCGGCGACGACCGCGCGCAGCCTGCGTCGCGCGGGCGCTCCGGCCAGGGCACGGACGCCGACCGCGAGGAGCAGGGTGCGCCCGCGAAACTCGTCGAGATAAAAGTCCTTTTCTGTGAAGGTCGCCACCCCGGGCGCTCCTACCACAGCGCGCCGCCGATTGCTGCCACCCGCAACCCGGCCGAGCGGCGTGCTCGCGACGTGCCCGAGGGTCGGGGCTGCGACCCGGGCTCGCGTGCCGTACGGAAGCCCGCCCGCGGCGGCTGGCCATCGGCGTCCCGGCGCACGGGTCGCGGCCGACCGGGTCCGAGAAGGTCGGCGAGGCACTGCGGTCCCGAGCCCTCGCGCAAGGCATTGCGCGCCCCTGGGCCCCACGACTAAGGTCGCCGCTCGATGCGCCTCGAAGCTGAGAAGCGCGCGGGATGCCGCCTGCGTCCGGATGCGACGGCGCTGCTGGCGCTGCTCGCGCTCGTTTCGTGGGCACGCGCCGGCCTTGCCTTGGACGGCGGTGCAGTGGCCACCGAGAGCCCAATCGCGGCCGAGATCGGCGCGGCGGTGCTCGCCGAGGGGGGCAGTGCGGTCGATGCGGCGGTGGCCACGTCGCTTGCGATGTGCGTCGCGAGCCCTTCGTCGTGCGGCATCGGCGGGGGCGGCTTCATGGTGATCTTCGACCCGGCCGCACGCCGGGCCCACGCGCTGGACTACCGCGAGGTCGCCCCGACCGCGGCTCGGCCCGACCGGTTCGCCGGCGCCGCAGGGGTCTACGATCCGCAGCGCAGC
>CAZGUU010000433.1:0-3076 GCA_964529315.1 uncultured Enterobacteriaceae bacterium | reverse complement strand
GCGGGCTCGCCGTGGCGGTCCCGGGCGAGCTGCGCGGCCTGGCCGAGGCGCACCGTCGCTTCGGGCGGCTGCCCTGGTCTCGCCTGGTCGAGCCGTCGGTTCGCCTGGCGCGCGAGGGCTTCCCCATCAGCGCCCACCTAGCTCTGCAGATCGCCGCCAATGCCGACGCGATCGCCGCCGATGCGGAGCTGGCCGCAATCCTGCTGGACGCGCAGGGGCGCCCCCGAGCGGCGGGCGAGACGCTTTCGAACCCGGCCCTGGCCAGCACGCTGGCGGCGGTTGGCGCCGCCGGCCCACGGGCCTTCTACGAAGGAGCCATGGCCGAGGCGATCGTCGCGGCGGTTGCGATGCGAGGCGGGATGCTGACCGGGGCGGACCTCGCCGCCTACCGGCCGCTGTGGCGCAAGCCGCTCGAAGTCGCCTATCGCGGCGCGATCGTCCACACGATGCCCCCGCCGAGCGGCGGCGGCCCGGCGCTGGTGCTCGCGCTGCGCACGCTCGGGCGCTACGACGTGGCCGCCCTGGGAGCCGACTCCCCGACGCGCTTTCACCTCTTCGCCGAGATCCTGAAGCATGCCTTTGCCGAGCGGGCGCGCAGCGCCGGCGATCCGGCTTTCGATGCGCCGCCGCGCGTCGCGCCCGGGGGCATCCCCAGCGGGCGCCTCGCGGCGAGCCGCACGTTCCCGCCCGACCACTACGGCAGCCTTGTCGCTGCAGCCAGCGATGGCGGGACGGCACAGGTTTCGGTAGTTTCCCCAGACGGCGGCGCGGTTGCCTGCACGACGACGATCAACACCGCCTTCGGCGCGATGGTCGGCGTCCCAGGGACCGGCATCGCACTCAACAATGAGATCGACGACTTCAGCTTCGATGCGCCCAACGTCTACGGGCTCGAGCCCGGGCGGACCAATCGCATCGCCGCGGGCAAGCGGCCGGCCAGCAGCATGACGCCGACGGTCGCCGTCGAGTCCGGCCGGGCGGTGGTCGCGGTGGGCGCCTCGGGCGGGCCGTTCATCGTCAGCGCCACCCTGCAGGTGCTGAGCAACGTGCTCGACTTCGGCATGCCACCCGAAGCGGCGGTGGCCGCACCGCGCATCCATCACCAGTGGCAGCCCGAGGTGCTGCTCGTCGAGCCGGCCGTGCGCGAGATCGACCGCGCCGCGCTCTCGGCCTTGGGCCACCCCATCCGGCAGACCCCGGCCGTGGCCGCCGTCTCGCTGGCGACCGCATCGCCGGCCCACGGGGCCCGGGCGGCTGGAGATCCGCGCAAGGGCGGCGGGGCGAGCTTCGTCCATGATGGCGACGGGGGCGAGCGTCGCGGCACCACGCCCCGACACGCCCGCCATCCCTGAGGCAGCCATGCAAGAAGCCGAGCCCACGATTTCCGTCATCGTCCCGACGCGCAACCGCGCCCAGAGCCTGCGCGCCCTACTGGAGAGCTTCTCGCATCTGGTGACGCCGCCGGTTCCCTACGAGATCGTCGTCGCGGACAACGGCTCGACCGACGACACGCCCCGCCTGCTCGCCGATTGGCGCGCCGCCGGGCCCGGGCGCGAGGTCGTGCGGGTGAACGAGCCGGGCAAGTCGCGCGCGGTCAATGCCGCGATCACCCGGTCGCGCGGCCAGCTGCTCGCCTTCCTCGACGACGACGTCGTAGCCGATTCGCACTGGCTCGCCGAGATCTGGGACTACTTCACGCGGCACGACTGCGCGGCAGCGCAGGGCTCGGTGCTCTGGCCGGCCGAGGCGATGTCGGACCCCGAGCTCTACGCGATGCTCGACCGCTACCGGACGATCGTCCACCTGGACCTCGCACCCGATACGGTGCGCACCAAGCTGACCGGCGCGAACATGGCCGTGCGGCGCCACACCTTCGCCGTGGTCGGCACGTTCGACGAGCGCATCGGGCCGGGTGCCGCGGGGTTGAGCGAGGACAACGAGCTGGCCGACCGCATTCGCGCCCACGGCGGGTGGATCGGGTACATGAGCCGAGCCCGGGTCGAGCACGAGATCGACCGGTCGCGCCTGACCGAGGGCTACTTCCGCGAGTACCACCGCCGCCAGGGGCGCAGCCGCTTCGCCTACAAGCACAACGGCATCTTCGCGAGCATCCTGCCCAACCTCGCCAAAGCCGCCTTGAGCTACGCGGCGTTCTCGCTGCTCGGCAGGGACCGCCGGCGCTACCGCGCCAAGGGCCGCTACTACCACTACCGCGAGATGCTCGACCTGGCCCTGGAGCAGCGCGGTCTGCACCGCCTGGTCCGCCGGCAGGCATGATCTGGTGAAGCTCTCGGTGGTCATCGCAGCGCACGACGAGGAACGCCACCTCGGCGCCGCGATGGACAGCGTGCTGCGCGAGCTGCCCGCCGACGCCGAGGTGATCGTCGTCGACGACGGCTCGACCGATGCCACCGGCCAGGTCATCGCGGGCTACGCTGGACGCATCACCGCCCTGCACAACCCGGTGGCGCAGGGGCCCGGCACGGCACGCAACCTGGGCGCCGCGCGAGCCTGCGGCGAGATCCTCGCCTTCCACGACGCCGACGACCTGGTGCTTCCCGGCCGCTTCACCGACCTCGTCGCGGTTCTCGACCGCGAGCCGGAGGTCGACCTGGTGTTCGGCAACGGCATCAAGTGCGACGAGGACGGGCGGCCCACGGGGCCGGTGATCCCGGTGCGCTACGCGCGACGCCTGGCCAGGCACGTGGGTATCACCGAGATGCTGATCGGCGGCTTCGTCTACCCGCAGGGGCTCTGCGTGCGTCGCCGGCGATTCCTCGAGATGGGCGGCTTCGCCGCCGGGCGCGTCGAGGACTGGGAGTTCGCGCTGCGCGCCGGGCTCACGCTGCGCATGCGCTTCGTCGACCGGCCCGTGTTCGCCTATCGCCGCCATGCCGGGAGCATGACGATGCGCCAGAACGAGTACGCGCACGCCATGCTGGCGATGCTCGAGCGCTTCGTCGGCACCCACCCCGAGGTGGTCCGGCTGGCCGGGCGTCGCGCGGTGAACGCGGCGCTGGCCCGCCGTCTCGCCCGCTGCGCCAAGCACCGCCTGCGTGCCGGCGACCGGGCCGGC
>CAZGUU010000432.1:2469-3951 GCA_964529315.1 uncultured Enterobacteriaceae bacterium | reverse complement strand
TCTACACTCTTTCCCTACACGACGCTCTTCCGATCTCTGCGCGCCGTCGGCGACATCCTCGCCGGAGAGCGCGCCACGCAGGACCGGGTGATCCGTCATCAGGTGTACGCAGCGTACCGCCGGATGGATCTCGCCGAGCAGCGCCGAATCGTCGAGCGCTCCGAGGTCTTTGCGCCGGCGGTGTCGCGCGCCGGCGGGGCCTTCGGCATCGACGACGAGCTGCTCGCAGGCATCGCCGCGGCCGAGTCGAGCTTCTATCCCCGCGACAGCCGCGACGGCGGCCGCGGCCTGTTCCAGATCACCGCCGTGCCGCCGGCCGCCGTCGCCCGAGCGCGCGCCGCGCTCGGCGTGCGCGAGCTGGACGCGTGGAACCAGCTGCACAATGCCTATCTCGCCGCCGCCACCCTCGAGCTTTATGCCGAGCAGATGCAGGGAGATCTGTTCCTGACGCTCTTGGCCTACAACATCGGCCCACAGAACGGGGGCCTGCGAACCATCATGCAGAGCTACGGAGCGCGCAATTTCGCCCAAGTCCAGCCCTACCTGCAGCCCCTTCCGCGGGACTACCCGATCCGCGTCCTGGCGGGCGCGCTCGCCTATCGCCTCTGGCGGCGCTACGGCGAGCTGCCGCGCTTCGAGGACGCCGAGGGGGCGCGCCGCGTCCGGGCGGTCGGCATCCCCGGCCTGGACGGCACGAGTAACCTCCTGGCGACGCGCCCGACCGCAGCCGTGGCCGCGCGCTGACGCAGGCACCAGAGGGCGACCAGCGCGCCCACGAGCAGGGTGCTGTCGAGCCACGCTTGACCGGGCACGGCCGAGCCGAATGCCCCCTCGCGCAACGGCTCCAGGAGCAGCCGCGATCCACAGAGCACCACGACGAACGTCACGGTGGGAATCCCTCCGGTGGCAGAATGCCTCCGCAGGGCCGCGCTCGCCGCGGCGGCGAGCAGGGCGGCGGCCGCGAGGTAGAGCTGCAGGGGATGCACTGGAAGCGACGCCGGGCTTCGGTCGGGCACGAGCCCGCGTGCCACGTGGTTCCAGTAGGCTGGGCCGGACACCGCCCAGCTGACCGCCCAAGGAAGCCGGCTGGGAAGGCCGAAGCAGCAGCCAGCGGCAAAGCAGCCGAGCCGCCCCACGGCAATCGCGACCCCCGCCCAGGGCATCAGCGCGTCGAGCAGCCGCAGGCCCGGAGCCGGCTCGCCCCCCGGCGCTCTAGCCAGCCGCCGGACAGCCAGCAGCAAGAGGGCGCCCGCGGCCAGCAGGCCGCCCCCGAGCCGCAAGCCCTCGCCCGCAATCAGCTCCGCCCACCGGCCCTCGACCAGGGCGCTCACGGATGTATCGGGCGCGGCGAGCAGGAAGTGCGCGCGTGCGCCGGCCCATGCGAGGGCGGCCGCCGCGGCGGGCAGGAGCCGGGTAGCGCGCCCGACTCCTGCCCCGGCGCGGCGCAGCTCGGCGGCGATCGCCCGGCCACCGAGCAGCGTC